>CAZGSQ010000135.1:0-10505 GCA_964528535.1 uncultured Tangfeifania sp.
TCTTCCGATCTCAGTGCAGCCGTTCAGCCATTGGTTGTTGTCGACGGATTTCCCATTCCCGATGGCTTGTCTTCGGTGAGTATGGGCAATGTCGAAGCCATCGAAGTGCTTAAGGACGCTGCTTCTGCTGCCATGTATGGTTCGCGTGCCTCAGGGGGCGTCATCCTGGTAACAACCAAAAGCGGTAACAGCACTAAACCAAAATACAACTTCAAAATGTATTCCGGTCTAAAGACGGCATTGAAACTTCCCACTATCCTGAACAATGACCAATATGTTCAATTGCAGTATGATGAGGCTGCCATGCGTATGCAGGACCCCAAAGTGGACGGTACAGCGGCTACCATGAAATTCAACTTGTCAACGGATGCAGACAAGGCTGCATGGCTGATGACACACTACTATATTGACCAGCCTACCGATTGGGTAAAGGAGGTGATGAGAGATCAGGGAGCTGTACAGAATTACCAGCTCAGTGCAACAGGAGGCAACAAGGATATCAAATACTTTATTTCAGGAAACTATTACAAGGATCAGGGTATTGCCAAGTTCAACAATTTTGACAAATTCAACTTCCTGGCAAAGGTCGATATCAATCTTTCCAAAAATGTTGCGATTGGATTCAACCTATCCCCCACCTACAGTAAACAGACTGTTCCTGCAGTAGGCATCTCCGAGGTTTCACGCAGTTCATCCTGGCTGCCAGTTCGTCACAATGCTGCCACCGCAGCCCTTACTGGAAAAATACAAGGAGATTATGCCATGGCAGGAGATTTTTCAGCCGTGAATATATCCGGTATAGGATTAGACGGAACAACCTGGGACATCCCAAGTGCCAGCCTTTCGGGATCATCTGCCCAGAACCCTACTTCTATCAATGAACGGACAAACATTCAGACCAACGATTACAGGTTGCAGAGTAACGCATACATGACAATCAACATATTACCCGGACTTCAGTTCAAGACCACAGGCGGAGCCTACGCAGATTATAAGGAATACAACATGGAACAAAAGACCTCTGCTTCCAAATCCGGGAATCCAAACATGCTGACAAGACAGCTTACCCTGCATACAGAGATGTTGACAGAAAACATGTTGAACTACAACAAGAAGATAGGCAACCATGAATTCGCAGGAGTATTGGGTTTCACCTACCAGAAGACTAACAATAAGTTCAACCAGATAGTGGGAACCAATTTCCCCAATGATGATATGTTGTCCTACAACCTGGCTTCCGCCTTAATCTTGGATAGTCCGGCTGCTAACGGCACAACCTCGTTTTATTATTCAGAGGCCCTGATTTCCTATATTGGTCGTTTAACTTATGCCTACAAGGGGAAATATCTTCTTTCAGCAAGTTTGCGTGCCGACGGAAGTTCAAAGTTTGCGGAAGGAAACAAATGGGGTACCTTCCCGGCTGCTTCTTTAGGTTGGCGTGCCTCCGAGGAGAAATTCCTGAAAAAATACGATTGGCTTTCGAACTTAAAATTACGGGCAAGCTACGGTTTAACTGGCAACAACAACATTCCTCAATATTCCTATCTGAATGGTCTTAATACTTCAAATTATGTAACAGGCTCCGGAAACGGAACGCTGGTACCTGGCATGGCCGCATCAGATCCATTCATTGGAAATCCGAACATTACCTGGGAACAGACCCAGGAAGAAAATTTTGGCATTGACCTGGGTTTGTTTAAAAGCAGGATCAACCTAACGGTAGAGTATTATACAGCAAACACCATCCAGCTTCTACTTCAGCAACCTGCCATGTATATTACAGGGCACCAGACTTTCTGGAACAACATCGGCAAGGTAAACAACAAGGGTATTGAAATCGAGTTGAGTACGACCAATGTCAATTCTGGTGGGTTTACCTGGAAAACGACAGCGAATTTCGCTACCAACAAAAACACCCTTTTAAGCTATGGAGACAAAACTTACCAGGACAATTTCGGCGAAAGAAGTGAAGTCTACAGAGCCATCGTGGGACAGCCGGCCATTCAGTATTTTGGTTACAAAAGCGACGGTGTATGGAAAACATTCGAGGAAGTTGCCGCAGCAAAAGCAGTAACCGATCCGAGCGGAAAACCCTTTGTTTACAACAAGTTTCCTCCTCTGGCAGGTGGTTTAAAAGTTGTCAATACGAACGGCGACTTTGCCATCAATCCAGACGACCGTGTAGTATTGGGAACACCGTTCCCTGATTTCACCTGGGGAATGACCAATACATTTTCATACAAGGGTTTTGATTTCAGTTTCCTGATCCAGGGTGTCCAGGGTGGAAAGATCATCGATGGCAATATGAATTACAATGAAACATTGCGCACTGTGGCTACTTATCTAGCCAACCGTTGGGTAAGCCCCTCCTTTCCGGGTGACGGAAAGACAACTTTTGACAAGACAACCTCCGGTGGTGACCTTGAGTTGACAGACTATGTCATGCAGGATGCTTCCTACATCGCTTTCCGCGATTTTACGCTGGGTTATCAGGTTCCTGCCAGAATTGCAAAAAGTCTAAAGTTAGGTAGTGTAAGAGCCTATTGTACTGCAACCAACCTGTTCTATATCATGGGATCAGATTACAAAGGAGTAAATCCGGAAGCACGGTTTACGACCGGCCCTTACTCCAAAGCTTTCCCGCTGGTCGCCGGTTATCAGCGCGGGACTTTCCCGCTCACCAAGGCATTTACGCTCGGAATTGATGTGAACTTTTAATTGAAAATGAAAATGAAAATGAAAAATAAAATTGGAACCATCATCTCCATATCTGTGATGATATTGTTTTCAGCCTGCAAGGACATGATCACAGATCAACCTGAGTCGAAGTTGATTCAGGATGGCTTCTACAATAATCAGATGACCATCAACGAAGGAATCATCGGCTGTTATGCGGGTATGGCCAACATCATGATGGACGAATGGAGGTTTACGGAAAACAGGAGTGACAATGGCTGTGTAAACAGCATAGGGACAGGTTCGCAGCCACGTGTGGACCTAACGGAAATAAAATTTTTCCGGACACCGACCAGCCAGCCAGTTTTATACAGCCAATGGTATAAATACTTTCAGAATATCATGAATGTCAACTCCATCCTTCCATCGGTTGCAACGGGTCAGCCTTATGTGACCACCGAAACACAACGCGCCCAGTATGAAGGTGAATTGTTGTTGATGCGGGGATATCATTATTTTACACTGGTTAGCCTTTGGGGAGATATGTTTAAGATTACCAAAGTGATTTCTTTGGACGAGGCAAAAACCTACGATCGCGTGCCTGTTGCCGAAATATACAAAGACATCATTATTCCCGATTTAACGAAAGCCGCTGCACAATTGCCTTCTTCCTATTCTTCAGCAAGTGATCTGGGCAGGGTAACCAAATGGGCTGCCAAAGGTCTCCTTGCAAAAGCCTATATGACACTCGGAGGATCAACCAACCTGGCTCTTGCCAAAGGATTACTTGAAGAGATCATCAATTCAAACCAATACAGCTTACTTTCTTCAGGTATCACAGTCGCGGGTACCTTACTCAGCCCCTATGCTTCAATTTTTGATGTTTCCAATGAAATGAACAAGGAAATTATTTTTGCTGTTCGTTACTTAGGAGGAACAACAGGAATAGGATCTCCATTCTGGACACTCTTTTCCCCAGATGGCACGGCAAATTTGTTTCTGAAAGTCGGAACTCCGGGTGGGCACTTCAATCCTACGCCTGAACTGGTGAATCTTTTTAACTCTAATCCACTCGATACCCGCACCAGTTCATGCTTTAGAGTCTATGTCAAGAACAAAACGACAACCATTTACTATCCATCAAAATACATTGATCCAAACATGACCCAGGCAAATCAATCAGAAAATGACTGGATCGTACTCCGTTATGCAGATATCGTTTTGATGCATGCAGAAATATTGGCACAAGATGGCAATTTTGCCACTGCACACAATGACGTGAATAAAACCAGAGTGAGGGCCGGTTTGGCCCCATTGGTAGCGTTTACCTCTCCAACAACAGCCTTGGATGCAGTCTACAAAGAAAGACGACTTGAATTTGCTTTTGAAGATCAGCGTTGGTTTGACCTTTTACGCATGAATACTTCATATGGCGATCCTGAGAAAGCCATTAATATCCTGAAAACAAGCGTATTTGTTACCGATTGGGCGGTATTGTATTCATTGTATAATCCGATTGTTCCGCCAACTCAGAATTATTTCACGACCGGACGGCTGTTGTTGCCAATTCCTCAACAGGAAATCGATGCCAATGACAAGTTGAAAATTAAACAAAATGCTGATTATTAATTTCTAAAAACTGCTATATGAAATTCATAGGAAAAATTTTCCAACTATTCCTTCTGTTGTTCGTTTCAACCACCGGACTCAACTCCTGTGCCAAGGAAGGTACTATCGAAGTTACTGCCAAAACACTTCCGGAATACATTGCACAAATGGGTCCCTTTCTCAAATCAGAATTGCCTATCGTCAGAAGTTGTGTTGTAGGATATGACAAAAACAACTATTCCGTCTCTCTGAACGCTGTTACGGCAACAGCCCTGACCACTGTCAAGGCAGCTTACCTCACTGCTTTAAAAGCTGATTCCGTATTGCTCATTTCACCATCAGTTACCATTCCCCAGCTCGTCGCAGGAAATTTAACGCTCGGTACTCCGGGCAAGGTATTCTGGACAGGAATTAACTTGTGTGACAAACGTCCGCTCAATGATGCGATTGTAGCCGCCAATACTCTGAATACAAGCACTCTGGCCGGAACCACTACAGGAACAGTACCTGCTGCTGCAAAAACCGCATTCTTGGCATCCATCGCGTTGGCAACCACCGCAAGAGATGCCGCTACAACGACAATTGACCGTCAGATCACGGAAGCAATCGCTAAACTGAGTGATGCCACCAATACCTTCAAGTCAGCAATACTAAAGTAGACAATTGGGCCGCGGTGGATGTCGCTTCTGCCGAGGTCTAATTAAACAATATCAACTTATATCAAAACTTCATTTTCATGATGACAAAGTACAGGATTCCGAAGACAGCTCTTTCTATGGCCGTACTTGGACTGACTTCATTGCATTCCTATGCGGAAAGTCCCAAAGCAAAGACAAGGCCGAACATTTTATTCATTGCAGTAGACGACCTCAAACCCAATGCGGGTGCCTATGGTGACAAGATTGCCAAAACTCCCGGGATGGACAGACTGGCGAAGGAAGGGATCACCTTCACGAGCAGCTATTGCCAACAGGCAATCTGCGCTGCAACCAGGGCAAGCATCATGTTGGGTATGCGTCCTGACAGGACCAGAATCTGGGATTTGGTGACCGATTTCAGACAAGTCAATCCAAACGCTGTCTCGATGCCTCAATATTTCAAATCGATGGGTTATGAGACCGCTGCCATGGGCAAAATCTACCACATGGGGAGTACCGGTCCTGGTCACGATGCCCCTTCCTGGAGTGTCCCGTACGAAGATGCCAAAAACCCTACCTATGCGTTGCCAAACTCAATCAATGAAAGAGGAAAAGGGAAAGCCACTGAATGCGCGGATGTTTCAGATGAAACATATGCCGATGGTGCCTTAACAAAAATGGCGATCACATCACTCGAAAAATTGAGCAAAGGTGATAAACCTTTCTTTCTCGCAGTCGGTTTTCACAAGCCACATCTTCCTTTTGTCTCTCCGAAGAGATACTGGGATTTGTACGACCGGAACAAATTTGAAGTCGCACCATTCCAGAAAAAGGCGGCCAATAGCCCCGACATCGCCTATCACGTATCCGGAGAGTTGAAAAGCTACACCGATATTCCTCAGTTTGACAGCTATTCGGAAAATGAACTCGATCACCTTCCGGTAGACAGACAAAAAGAACTGATTCATGGTTATTACGCGGCAATGTCGTATACCGATGCCCAGATTCTTCAACTGCTAAATGAACTCGACAAGCTTAAAATCCGCGACAACACCATTATCGTTCTTTGGGGCGACCATGGCTGGCACTTGGGAGATCACGGCTTGTGGAACAAACACACCGATTTTGAACAGGCAACCCACACCTTGCTCATGATGAGCGTCCCGGGTACAAAAGCCGGAATACGGCCAGTTACCCTGTGCGAATTCACGGACGTTTACCCTACCCTCTGCGAACTGATGGGTATTCCGGCCCCAAAATACCTGGATGGAATCAGCCTGGTTCCTGCCATCACCAATCCTGATTCAAAATTACGCGAATATGCCTTCAGCCAGTATCCCCGCGAAGGGGCAAAGGTCATGGGATATACCATCCGCACCGCCCGTTTCCGTTATACCGAATGGATGAAGGATCGTTACAGGACTGACATTCCTTACGACAAAAAATATGTCATGGCACGCGAAATGTACGATTATGAAAAGGATCCGCTGGAGGAAGTAAGTATCATCGATAAACCCGAATACAAGCAGGACCAGCAAAAAATGGAGAAACTTTTCCTGGAAAGTATGCAACGCGAATACAAGAGCTCTGTCGTATATGGCAAGTTAGCAGATTTTAAGACCGCCATCCCGGTAGGTTCTGATACTAAAAAAGGAAAAAAAGGAAAAGCCAAGAGCGAAGATTAATCAGGTCATCAAACACCAAGTACAACCATTTATATACTGATATTTAGCTACATCCAATCAGAGAATCTCAGAACGAAATGAATCGCAGCAGTCTTTTAGTAGCTTTTTTGGCTGTAGCACATTCAATTCGGCTTCAATGAGACCTCTGATTGGTAGGTAGCCAATAAAAGGCTATTGATTTTCTGAGCTTTATCAATATCTTCAAAATTTCCTAAAATTAGGATTTCCAATACTATAACCAACTAAAATCAACAATTATGAAATGGAAGCGATGGGTATTCTGCTTGAGCATCATCATTGCGCTTGTCTCATTATCCGCCAAGAATGATTTGTATGCGCAAAAAACTGCACCGGGTGAAATTTCCGGAACCGTGAAAGACCAATCCTCCAAAGAGGTGCTCCCTTTTGCCACAGTAGTCATCAAGGGCACTGTGACTGGTATTGTCACAGATCTGGACGGTGCATTCCGTTTGGCCAATCTTCAGGCCGGCGACTACATCCTTCAGATTTCGTACATCGGTTACAGTACCAAGGAGTTGCCCGTTTCGGTTAAGCCGGGCGAAAAAAAGAAGATATTGATCGATCTTGACCAGCCTCTGGTAACGATTGGCGAAGTGGTGGTAAGCAGCCAGCGCAGGGGTCAGAACGCAGCCATCAACCAGCAGTTGAAATCCAATGCGCTGGTAAATGTGGTATCAAAAGATGCCATCCGCGAACTTCCCGATGTCAATGCTGCCGAAGCCATTGGCCGTCTGCCCGGGGTTTCCCTGGAACGCAGCAATGGTGAAGGATCAAAAGTCGTTTTGCGAGGTCTTGATCCAAAATTCAGTAATGTCACAATCAATGGCATTCAGCAGCCTTCTACCGATAATAGTGTCAATGGAGACCGGTCTGTTGATTTGAGCAATATCTCACCGGAATTGCTTTCCGGCATTGAGGTATTTAAATCGCCAACCGCCGATATGGATGCAGATGCCATTGCGGGAACCATCAACCTGGTTATTTCCAAAGCCTCTGACGTGCCAGTTAACCAATTCAGGATGTATGGCGGTTACAGTAATTTGTACCAGAAATTCGGCAATTACAAAGGTTCATGGGACTTCTCTTCCCGCTTCCTCGACAAGAAATTAGGGGTAATGGCCCAGGTTAACTACGAGCAACGCGATAGAAGCGCGCAAAGTCTGGACATCGCTTATTTCAATCCAAATGCCGAAAAAGCCGACTCCTTCTATGTGGATGGAATCACGCTTTCTGAAAAAAAGCAACTTACCAAAAGGTATGGAGGACTGGTTTTATTGGATTATCAGTTCAATAACGGTAGTATCTACATGACCAATATTTATAATTCATCGCCGAGGAGCAGTTTTACACAAACAAAAAATATTACCAGGAATGGGGAGTTACTGCATACAGCCAATGTAAATGAAAGTACGACCAACTCTCTCAACAGCACGCTTGGCGGTACCATAAACCTCAGCAAATTAAAGATGGACTGGAGTCTTACCCGGGTAAGGACTACCAACTACAATCCCTACGACATGAGTCTGACTTTCGATCTGGGTGCACCCTATGGTTTAAATTCGGCCGTCGTTGGCACAAATATCACCGATCCAAAGGTTTATGCGAACAACCTTGCCTTCAACAGCATCAACCAGAAAAAGGACACACTCTCCTTTTTAAGAGCCTCCACCTGGACTCCTGACACTTTGATCCAGACCAATTATACGGCCAAACTGGATTTCGAAGTCCCATTGAAATTGGGAGATAAAATAGCAGGATATCTAAAATTTGGAGGAAAATACCAAACCGAGAAGCGAAAACGCAGCGGTGTCCTTTTCTCCGACCAGCAGTACTATTTGAAACCTGCCCTGACTGACCTGGCCATAAAGAATGATCCGCGTGGAACCCTGGCAGTTACAGCCAACAGAAACATTCAAATGTCTAACTTTAACGAACAGACGAATGTGCCTCTGCTGAACGACTCTTACAACATGTTTCCAAATATTTTGGAAAGTCGCATCCGTGATTGGCATACCTACCACATGACGGAATATGTGAGTGATCCCAGCAACGCTGAACTAAATTACGACACTTACGAGACTTTGGCTGCCGGCTATGCCATGCTCAAATTGAACTACGGTGATTTGATTACTTTCATCCCAGGTATCAGGTATGAATATTCCAACAATACCTACCACGGTATTTATTCTTCCGTAGCCGGAGCAATGGGATTGAGTGGCTATTATGAACCTGACACCACCATTCAAAAATACGGCGAGTGGTTGCCGAGTGCCCATTTAAAGATTAAACCAACAAAATGGATGGACATCAGGTTGTCTGCCGCAAAAACACTGACCCGGCCCAACTACATGTGGGTGATCCCGCGTTTCAGGTACAATTCAGGCAACTACAGCGTCAGCAAGGCGAATCCCGATCTAAAACATGCAACAGCATGGAACTACGATGCTTCTGTCACCTTTTACACGGGAGAATTTGGTTTGTTGTCGGTAGGTGGATACAGCAAAAAAATCAACAACATGTTTTATGGAATCAGCGGAACCCTCTCGCCCGAAGATGCTGTAAAAAATGGTCTTCCCCCGCAATCGTTCGACCTGAATGAGGACTACACCAACCTGGCCGACTCCTATGTCAGCGGATTGGAATTCGATTACAAGACACACTTCAACTTTTTGCCAAAACCCTTCAACCGTTTTGCTTTTGGCATCAACTTTACCAGACTGTGGTCAAGCACCTATTACATGGTCTGGAAGAAAGTGGAAGACATTGTGATGTACAACAATGTCAGGCCGACACTGGTGGTAGATTTTACGAAATCCTATTTCCAGCTCACCAAAAGCAGGATGCCTTCGCAGGTCGACTTCACAGCCAATACTTTCCTGGGTTACGATTACAAGGGATTCTCCACCCGGGTTTCGATGAGTTACCAGGGAAACAGGCTTACCGGCATCAACCCGAATACCGATCAGTTGGGGTACAACCGTTACACGGATGCCTATGTGCGCTTCGACGTGACTGCCAAGCAGAAGATCAACAAGTACATCAGTGTCTTGCTGAACTTGAACAACTTGACAAATGCCACCGAAAAAGGTTACAGGTATACTTCAGCCTACCCAACATATGAAAATATGTACGGCTTCTCGGCTGATTTTGGCATAGAAATTAATCTTCAGTAGGTCCCTGTCTATTTCATTTTACATAAAACAGTAATCAAATGAGAACAATATATAGAAAGTTATTTTTGCTGGGAACTTTATTTCTAATCCTCCTGTCAACCAATGGCCAGCAGCGGGTCGTTTCCATCACAGGAATCACGCCAGGACAGCCTCTTGTTTATGATCAGATATTCAATGCAATCAATGCTGATGCAACCAATCGCCTGACCAACAAGAATGTGGTTTATGAATTAAAACGAGGGCAGGTCTACCTTGAAACCTCGACCATCAACAGCGCCGATTACGACCTCTACATTCGCGCCGAAGCTGGTACCGGAACCTTGCCCATCATCTTTCATACCTTGAACAGTGCCGGTGCTTCTGCCAATATGATTACAGCACGGCAAAATTTCACTTTGGAAAACATCGAGATCGATGGCAAGCATTCCAATGGCACGCTAGCCAACAGGATTCTGAACATGTACGGGAAAAACTATCGTTGTATCTTTAAGGGCTGTCGCATCAGCAATGACCGGGGTGGTGCCCTTGCCGTGCAGGTAGATGGCGTAAAACTCTATTATATCGACTGCGTGATTGGCAATATGGGCCATCAAATTTCCATTGGAGGCAACGGACGGGCTGTCGACCTTAGAAATACCGGAACTGTAGATACCGTAGAGATCGGAAGAGCGTCGTGTAGGGAAAGAGTGTTCAGAGCCGTGTAG
>CAZGSQ010000136.1:0-10371 GCA_964528535.1 uncultured Tangfeifania sp.
GATAGCTTCAGGTGACTGGAGTTCAGACGTGTGCTCTTCCGATCTCTGACATCAAAAAAGTGCTTATTCACCAGGCCAACGAGAAGATGGACGAAGCCATTCTTCACAGGGTCTTCAAACTATATGGGATCAAGGAATTTAACGCTGAGGTGATGCCGATGACCATCCGCACCCTTGGAAATTCTTCGACAGCAACGGTTCCAACCCTCCTGGACCTCATCTTAAAAAACAAAATGGAAGACCACGCCATAGAGCCGGGAGACCACATCATCCTAACCTCGGTCGGAGCAGGAATGGTTGTCAATTCGCTTGTCTACCGCTTTCCTCAAGATGCCTCCTTTTGAGCCTGATCATTCTTTGACAAAAAGAGATTAATTTTAAGCGCAATCAGTTCAAATGGTTGCGCTTTTTTTATATTTAAGAAAAAATTACAACATGGAAATCTTGTTTCCGATACTGGCCTTTTTGACTGGAGGTACCCTGACATTTCTTTGGCAACAACGCCATCTGAGTGATGAAAGAGCCTCCCATGTGACCAAACTCAATGACCAGGAGCGACTTGGGCTGGCAAAGATCGCCGAAGCAGAGAAAATCAGCCTCCTGGCGGAGCAACAACTCAGTACCCTGAACAGGGATTTTGCCACGCTCAAATCGGAACTGATTTCTGAACGTCAAAAGAATGAAGAGAACATCATAAAATTGTCTACGTTCGTTTCTGAGCTCGATCAGGCCAAGAAACAGCTGACTGAAAAGGCTGTAGAGCTGGAGCAGATCCAGAAACGGCTAACTGTTGAATTTGAGAATGTTGCCCACAAAATTCTGAAGGAACATTCCGCCGAATTTACTTCGCTCAACCAAAAAAATATGGGAGAGATCCTCTCTCCACTCAAAGAGAAGATCTCTACTTTCGAGAAAAAGGTAGAAGAGTCGTACGAGAAATCGTTGAGAGACCAAACCGATCTGAAAGTTGAACTTAAAAAATTGCAGGAGCTCAACCACAAGATCAGCAACGATGCCCAAAACCTGACACAGGCATTGAAAGGCGATGTCAAAAAACAGGGCAATTGGGGAGAAGTGGTCCTCGAAAGAGTGCTGGAACGTTCCGGGCTAACGCTGGGAAGGGAATACGAAAGAGAAGTGGTAGATGAGAACAGCGATGGCAAGCAGATTCGCCCAGATGTCATCATTCACCTTCCTGATAAGAAGCACCTTATTGTTGATTCAAAAGTTTCACTTGTGGCTTATGAAAGATTGGTCAACGAAGCCGACGACGAACTTAGGATCCAGCATCTTTCCGACCACCTGAAATCCTTGCGTTCGCATATCAAAATGCTCTCCGACAAGCACTATCCAACCGCCAGGCATTTGAACAGTCCTGATTTTGTGCTGCTCTTTCTGCCCATAGAATCCTCCTTCAGCATTGCCATTCAGGAGGATCAGGAACTTTTCAATTATGCATGGGACAACAAAGTGGTCATCGTCAGTCCTTCCACACTTTTGGCCTCCCTGCGCACCATCGCCTCCATCTGGAAACAGGAGAATCAGACCAAAAATGCGCTCGAAATTGCCTCGCTTGGGGCCTCGCTTTACGACAAGTTTGTCAATTTTGTACAGGATCTGGAGAAAGTAGGAAAAGGAATAGAGCATGCGCAAACCAACTATTCCAACGCATTGACCAAATTGCACACGGGGAAGGGAAATCTGGTGCGGACCTCTGAGAAATTGAAAGAGCTTGGCATCAAAACCCAAAAATCACTTCCCGATTCCTTGATAGAGGATGAAAAAGAGGAGACCCTGCCTCACCAGGACTCAAAGTTGTTCAAAGAGTAGAAGATGACCTGCCGCAAGGGTAAGCAGGAACAAGAAGAAAAGAAATTCCCGCCAAAATCCCTTTTTCCCTGCCATGAAGAAATGGGATATGAGGAAGGAGATCGGAATCGTCGATACCGCAATAATCCCCAGGCCAGTAGAGGGAATGAGGAATACCGTCGGGATACTCAAACCCAGCATCCAGTAAAGGATAATAAAATACTTTCTGGTACTCATTTTACGGATACTCACCGAGTTAATCAGGGAGAAGCTTCCCAAGGCCGAAAGCAGGAAAATAAAGACTGTGACCACAAGGAATCCAATGTTGTAGAGAAATTGGTTGTTCACTGATTTCATACCTTGCACCACCGAAGAGATCAAGGCCTGGTCTGAGCCGGATACAAAAAGGAAGGCCCAAAGAAGCAGCCAGGGGAGCGAAATGCCAATGAGCGGAATAACAAGCAACCTCCAATTGTCATTTTTCTGCAAAACAAAAATACTGATCCATATCAGTGGAAAAAGAATGACAACAGGCAAGTAAAATAGTGCACCCATGGAAAGCAGGAAAGAGGCATTGAAGGTTGATGAAATCTCGTTTTTCCTGTGGTAAGTAGTAAAAATATAGTAGACTGACAGCAGGACAAAAAGCGTTGCAGGGTATACCGGATGAAAAGTTTGCAGGGAGGGAAAGGAGGAGATCACACCAACATAAAGGATACCAGGCAAGAAGGTACGGTGCTGCAAAAATTGGAATTCGTAGCTGAGCAAAGAGAGAATCAAAGCGTTGAGAAGCACAAGGACAAATCCAGTCAATACAGGAAAGATGGAACTTCCTGTAAAATATTTGCCGAAAAAAATAAACAAGGGCATCATTCCTTCTCCAGGGGTAACAACCAATGGAACTGGCACCTGCAGCGGTTCCATCCAAAAAAGGAAGGCCACCAACGGGATAAGAATGGCGCTGTAAACACTTTTACTCTTGCAAAGCCTCAACAACATAATGGCCTATTTTAAGTCAAATCCTAAATCGGAACGGTAATACATCTTCTCAAAAAATATCTTTTGGGTACTCTTGTAACTCAATGCCAGGGCCTCCTCCAGGGTCCCTGCCAGGGAACTGACGACCAAAACCCGACCTCCATTCGACAAAACCCGATCGCCATCCAATTTTGTACCGGCATGAAAGACAACACTATCCCGAACAGTTTCGAGGTATTGAATGGGTTCACCCCTTTCATACTTACCAGGATATCCACCTGCAACGACCACTACCGACACCGCTGTTTGTGCATCAATTTCCAGATTTTTCTCATCAAGATTTCCCTGAGCCACTCCTTCGAAAAGATCGGCCAGGTCAGATTTAATGCGCATGAGTACTGCCTCCGTCTCGGGATCACCCATCCGCACATTGTATTCAATCAAATATGGATCTCCTTCGCAATTCATCAGTCCCAGGAAAATAAAACCCTTGTAATCAATGCCCTCTTCTCTTAATCCACGGATCGTAGGCACGACCATCCGTTCTTCCACTTTTTGCATGAATGATGAAGTAACGAATGGAACAGGAGAAATGGCCCCCATTCCGCCAGTATTCAATCCCGTATCTCCCTCCCCGATCCGCTTGTAATCCTTGGCTTCGGGCAATATCTTGTAGTGTGTTCCATCGGTCAGAACAAATACCGAACACTCCACCCCGGTGAGAAACTCTTCGATCACAACTGTTGAACTGGCATCTCCAAAAAGACCGTTCAGCATCTCCTTTAGCGCATCAATGGCCTCCTGCAAATGGTCTATGATTAGCACACCCTTGCCGGCTGCCAACCCGTCTGCTTTCAGTACATACGGTGCTGCAAGGCCCTTCAGAAAATCAATACCGAATTCCAGATTGTTCTGGTTGACTGTAAAATAGCGCGCAGTAGGAATGTCATGCCGAAGCATAAACTCCTTGGCAAACTCTTTGCTTCCCTCCAGTCTTGCCCCCGCCCTTCCGGGTCCAATCACCGGCACCTTCGCAAGCAGTTCATCCGAAAGAAAATAGTCATGAATGCCCGACACAAGTGGAACTTCAGGACCCACCACCACCATACCGATGTGGTACTTCAGTACCGCTTCCCTAATGGCAGGGAAATCTGTAACCTCAATAGCAAGGTTGATCCCTAACTCTGCCGTTCCAGCATTTCCAGGAGCAATAAAAAGTTGCTGAACCTTGGTGCTTTGTTTTAATTTCCAAACGAACGCATGTTCGCGCCCACCCGATCCTATGATTAAAATATTCATAAAATGAATTAATGACCCCACAAAATAACTAAGATTTTTGCTTAAATAATGGAAGAAAGCGTCTTTGTGGAAATTTATCTTATTTTTGAGTAAAATAAACTATTGGCGCAATTTAAAATTTTATCAGAAAATGCGCTACATGCAAAATCAGTAAATCCCCAACATTAAGTTCGCCAAGTACGCTAATTACTTCTAAATATATGACCCCTCATCACATCACAGTCCTTGGCAGCTCCAACACCGACATGGTAATCAAAACCACCAGGCTGCCATTACCAGGAGAGACGATCCTGGGGGGGCACTTTTTGATGAATCCCGGTGGCAAAGGTGCAAACCAGGCAGTGGCAGCGGCCAGGTTGAACGGGGACGTTACGTTGGTGGCGAAAACTGGAATGGACCTGTTTGGCAAACAAGCCAAAATACTGTTCCAATCTGAAAAAATTCAAACCAAATTTCTTTTTTCAGATCCTTTAATTCCTTCCGGGATCGCTCTTATTACCGTGGACGAACACGGCGAAAATTGCATTGTTGTTGCTCCGGGAGCCAACTCCAAATTGCTTAGAACCGATGTGGACAATGCCATAGAGGCAATTCTTGGCGCTGAAATCTTGTTGATGCAACTGGAGATTCCGCTCGATTCAGTCATTTACGCCACGGAAATTGCCTTCCAGGCAGGGAAGAAAGTCATCCTGAACCCGGCACCGGCACAGCAGCTGCCTGCCGAACTACTCAGAATGCTCTACTTGATCACCCCTAACGAGACTGAGGCTGAGCTGCTTACAGGTATCAAAGTAACCAATCCGGAGAGCGCCGAAGAGGCCGCCAACATCCTGTTGTCAAAGGGCATAAAAGTTGTGGTCGTTACGCTTGGAAGCAAAGGAGCATTGCTCGTAACGCATGATATTTGCGAGCTAATTCCTTCTTTCAAAGTTGATCCTGTTGACACTACCGCTGCTGGCGACTGCTTCAATGGTGCCCTGGCGGTAGCACTTTCGGAAGGTGCCGAACTGAAGAAGGCCATCCTTTTTGCCAACAAGGCTGCCTCTATTTCGGTAACCCGGATGGGAGCGCAAGCCTCTGCACCATACAGAAACGAAATCGATTTAACTTTTGACAATTGATGGCATGAAGAAATCACTTTGTTTGGTACTGCTCATCTCAGGTTGGCTTCTTCACTCCTGCGATACCCCATCCAATTCAGCACTACCACCACCGGTAAAAATAATTCTGGATACCGATATTGGTCCCGATTTCGATGACGTGGGTGCAATGGCCGTTTTGCACTGCCTGGCGGATAGCGGCAAAGCGGAAATAGTAGCCACCCTGGCGTGCAACAAAGATTCGCTGGTAGTGCCAACCATCGAAGTACTCAATACCTGGTTTGGGAGACCAGAAATCCCGGTAGGTGCGCCAAAATCGAGCGGCGTGAGTTTGTCGTCGGCACAACACTGGCCCGATTCAATCGTTTCAAAATTTTTGCACCCAACCCAGTCCTCAGGAAAGTCACCGGATGCGGTGGACCAATATCGCAAGCTTTTAACTACCCAGCCCGATCATTCCATCACACTTGTGACGATTGGATTCCTGACCAACCTGAGCAATCTCCTAAAATCCGGTCCCGATCTAACCAGTCCGTTGAACGGATTGGAGCTTGTTACCAGAAAAGTCAAAAATCTTGTCTGCATGGCAGGTAATTTCCCTTCAGGTAAGGAGTACAACATCTACATGGATTCAACTGCCTCCAAATATTGCTTCGAACACTGGCCTACACCGATCATTTTTACTGGTCTTGAGATCGGGGAGAAAATTAAAACAGGGCTCAAATTGGTTGCGGGTTCAGACCACCGCAATCCTGTCAGCGAAGCTTTTCGCATAGCCATGGCTGGCTCAAAAGAGGATCTAAATGGGCACATGAGCTGGGACCAAACTGCGGTATTGATAGCAATCTATGGTTCAGTACCATTTTTTACTACCGTGAACGGTACCATCCAGGTGAATCCGGATGGCAGCAACGGTTGGGTTGAGAATTTTAGCGGCAAGCACTCCTATGTAAAATTTAAGATGAATCCTGATAGCCTGAGCGATTTCATCGAGAAAAGAATGATGCACCTGCCAATGAAGAAGAAATAATCGGAAGGAAGAGATAGGAGACAGGAGTTATGAGACATGAGATGCATAGAGCATTCTATCAGGGCAGTAAGTAATCAAAAAGGAGGCTAAAATAGTCCTGAAGCTGAAGGGAAATAGAAAGACGGGGCAGAAAGCTTATTTTGGTTGGTTAACTTGTTGTGACGACAAAAAGAGACAAAGAAGAAAAAGCATAAACCGGTTCCGAAGAGCCAATACCATGAACGAATCAAAAATTTTTGGAAATGCACCTTAAATATACGACGATGATGAAGATTCAATTTTTGATTGGAATGCTATTTATTGGATTACTGTCAGCATGCAGTCAACCCGACCCTACCATGCGCTACATTTCACCTGAGCTACTGAAAGACAAAATAGCCGGCGGTTGGGCAGGGAAAATTCTAGGTGTGACTTATGGAGCGCCCACCGAATTTCATGCCTTGGGAAAGACTTTCGAAGATTCCATTAAATGGAAACCTGCAGATGCCATTGGAGCCCTTACCCAGGACGATCTCTATGTCCAGCTCACCTTCCTGATGACCATGGATCAGTCGGGCATCGATGCTCCGGCCAAAAAATACCAGGAACTATTTGCAAAATCGGGATACATGCTCTGGCATGCCAATGCCCAGTCGCGCAAGAATTACTTTGACAGCATCTTTCCGCCCCGTTCGGGCGCCCCTGAATACAATTTCCATGCCAACGACATCGATTTCCAGATTGAAGCCGATTACATTGGATTTATGTCGCCTGGAATGCCAAACAGCGCCCTCAAACTTGCCGACAAGATTGGACACATCATGAATTACGGCGACGGGTTCTATGGCGGTCTCTTTCTATCCTCACTTTATGCAGAGGCCTTCTTTGAAAAAGATTTCCGAAAAATTGTGGAAAAGGCACTCTGCTCACTCCCTGCTGAATCTGATTACGCAAGGGTCATCCGCGATGTACTGACCCTAAAAGACAAGAATCCCACCGATTGGCGGGCGGTCTGGAAAGCCCTTGAAGAAAAGTGGGGAAAGACACACATCTGTACTGCAGGGGAAGCTTTCAACATAGACGCCAAATTCAACGGTGCATTTATCGTGGTTGGATTGCTCTATGGCGGTGGCGATCCGCTGAAAACCATGGAGATCACAACTCGTTGCGGCCAGGATTCAGACTGCAACCCGTCGAATGTAATGGCCATTCTTGGGGTGGTAAACGGGTTCAGTCACCTGCCCGAACCCATGAAAAATGCGGTTACAGGAATGAAGGATTCGCTCTTCATCTACACCAATTACACCTTCTCAAAAGCAGTCGAAAGAACCTATCAGTATGCAGTCGGCCATATCGTTGCAGATGGTGGAAAAGTTTCATCCAAAGAGATCGGTGTCAAAATCCAGACACCTGTGCCTGCAGCCCTGGAGGTGAGCTTCCCGAAGATGATGCTGAGCGAAAAGGTCTCCATCTTCGACGAAAAACGTTGGAAGCCATCGGGTAACTGGCAAATCCTCCAACTGCCTGATGAAAACACAGCCATCAAAGCCAAACAAGCCAAATTCGCATCAAAAAAGGGCGAATCCCTCGAATTTGAATTCGAAGGCACGGCCATTTCGCTCGAAGGAAACTGGAAAAAAGATGGCGGAAAGGCTGAGCTCTACATTGATGGCAAGTTGCACAACAGCTTCGATACCTATTTCTATTACAACCACCAGGAGCAAACTCCCATCAACATCTGCCATGCCCTGCACCTGAATCCGGGAAAGCACACCCTCAAACTGGTCGTAACCGGAGAGAAGAAGCCCGAAGCATCCGACAGCAGGATCTATGTGAGCGATGCGCTGGTGTTCAATGAAAAGTGAAAAATGAGAAATGATGGATGATGGATGATGGATAGAAACGATACAGGGTGGTTAAAGGGATACATCGTTGGCAAAGGAATTTGGGCTTTTTACAGGAAACTGCTGGTGCCGGCATTCTCCTTTTCGGCACCCATAGGCTTTTTGACATACCTGGAGACAGGTAATTTTACCGGGTCATTTAAAATTACGGGAATTTCCTACCTGTTTTTTGCATTGGCCGCTCATTATTTTATCTATGAAATCTTCAACCCGAAGGAGTACTACTTTTATTACAACATGGGTATTTGCAAGCTCACTTTGTGGCTATCAACCCTCGCATTGAGTTCAATCGTCTGTTTTCTGTTTTTCATCTTATGAATCACTTACATGTAGACAGTGTAGCCAAGAGTTTTGGGCTGAATCAAGTTCTGACCGATATCTTCATCTCTTGTAGCAAAGGGGAGATCATTGGACTGCTGGGTCGAAACGGGGCCGGAAAATCGACACTACTCAAAATTATTTTTGGTTCGATGTCTGCAGACTACAAATTTGTACAAATTGGAGCTAAAAGGATGCTGGGAATCAGCGACAACAGAAAATTAATCAACTTTCTGCCGCAACATCATTTTCTGCCCAGCCATTTAAAGATTGGCCAGATCATTTCCATATTTTGCAGCAAGTCCAATGCAGCAGTGCTCACAGGCAATGTCCACATTCTTCCATACTTACAAAAACGCCCGGATCAGCTTTCCGGAGGAGAACGCAGAATGGTGGAAATACTTCTGGTGATCCATTCGGATGCCTCCTTTGTACTGATGGATGAACCCTTCAATGGCGTTGAACCCATCCACAAGGAGGAGCTCAAAATGCTGATCAAAGAACATTCAGGTACCAAGGGATTTATCCTTACCGACCACGATTACAGAAATATCCTGGATATTTCAACAAGGACGATCCTGATGCGGGATGGCGGTCTGGAAGAGATCAAAAATAGGGATGAACTTAAATTTTGGAATTACATCCCTGATGATTCTATTTAACCAATTAATTTTTGGAACTTTAAATATTAAACACTTAACGACATTACGATTAACTTTAGTCACTTTAGTTCGCTTAAGTCACTTCAAAAAACTACAAATCTAAATTCACGCACCATGTACATTGTCGAAAGTTACACACTGGCCGTCGTCATGACCTTCGTGACGATGCTATGCTGGGGATCGTGGGCCAACACCCAGAAGCTGGCTGAAAAATCCTGGCGGTTCGAACTCTTCTACTGGGATTATGTGATCGGCATCGTTTTGATGGCCCTTCTCTTTGCCTTTACCCTGGGCAGTTTCGGGGATCAGGGTCGTGGCTTTCTGGCCGACCTGAAGCAGGCCGATCCCGCCAACCTCGGTAAAGCCCTCCTGGGCGGAGTCATTTTCAACGCGGCCAACATCCTTGTTGCCGCCGCGATTGCCATTGCAGGCATGTCGGTAGCCTTCCCGGTAGGGATAGGCATCGCCCTGGTGCTGGGAGTCATCATCAATTTTATGGCCACGCCACAGGGCAATGCAACCTGGTTGTTTGCCGGGGTAGCTCTGGTCACGGTGGCGATCGTGTTAGATGCCATTGCCTACCGGAAGAAGGCCTCCCAGTCGATGAAAGTACCCACCAAGGGGATTGTGCTCTCACTCGTTGGCGGGGTGATGATGGCCCTGTTTTACCGGTTTGTGGCCAGCTCAATGGCAGATGATTTCCTTCATCCAAAGACAGGATTTTTAACGCCATACACGGCCACTGTCTTCTTCTCGATTGGAATCCTGGTAAGTAACCTGCTTTTTAACACCATTTTGATGAAGAAGCCCTTCGAAGGAAGGCCTGTCACTTATACCCAATACTTCAAAGGCGGCAGGAAAGAGCATCTCACAGGCATACTGGGTGGCACGATCTGGTGCATAGGCATGTCATTAAGCATCATAGCCGCGGGGAAAGCAGGATTTCCCGTCTCCTACGGACTCGGACAGGGAGCAACTCTGGTAGCCGCTTTATGGGGTGTATTTATCTGGAAGGAGTTCAAGGGTTCAAAAGGCACTGCCGGATTGCTGACGGCGATGTTTCTACTTTTTGTGGTTGGCATCGGCCTGATCATTTATGCCGGAAGCCATTAAAAAAGAGAGGGAACCTTTTGGGCTCCCTCTTTTTTTGTTCGAAACTTGCTTTATTTAAGCTTGTTTTACGTTTACAGCGATAAGACCTTTTCTTCCGTCTTGTAATTCGAAAGTTACATGGTCGTTTTCCTTGATTTGATCGATTAAGCCAGTTACGTGTACAAAGTACTCATTTTGAG
>CAZGSQ010000137.1:0-10332 GCA_964528535.1 uncultured Tangfeifania sp.
ATAGCTTCAGGTGACTGGAGTTCAGACGTGTGCTCTTCCGATCTCTTCCTTCTTTCTCACCATCCCGAACCAAAGTACTTTACCGGATTTAACGACTGTTGGTGATTTCTCAATCACCGAAGAGGTGGCGAATCAAATCAAAAATCTGAAAATATTGATTGCCGAAGACAATGAAAATTCAGAACTCTTTCTCAGAATTTTAGCACATTCTTTCAGCAACAGGGTCTTGGGTGCATCCACAGGAGTGGAGGCGGTAGAATTGTGTAAGAAAAATGGAGACATCGATCTGATCTTAATGGACATCAAGATGCCCGAGCTGGACGGCTATGAAGCCACAAGGCAAATTCGTCTCTTCAACAAGAAAGTGGTCATCATCGCGCAGACTGCATTTGGATTCTCCGGCGACAGGGAAAAGGCCATTGAAGCGGGATGTACCGATTACATTTCAAAACCCATTACCAAGGATCAATTCATTCAAATTATCAGAAAATATTTTTAGCAGTCTGATGAACCTCGACGCCTACAAAATGGAGTGCATTCAACCTGTTGTGTGGAAGACCTTGCTGATCTCTCCTCATGTTTTCCATCTCTCCTGCCATCCGGCAGATACGTCATTGGTTCAGGAGTCACCGCAGGCCACCAATTCGGAGAAACAGTATCCCGGAGACTTCGATTCCGTTGCCGAAATCGTCGTTACAACAGGAAAAGGAATTTGGCAGCAGTTTATGAATGCCAAAGCTACCTGCGAAGCACATGGTTATAAAAATGTTACGCTTGATATTTTGCCAGCCGATGTCATACCATTCATTTTGATGCCGAATTAGCCTTTTTCTATGCACACTATTTGTCGACCCATCCGGTGCAATAAAAAACGAACCAAAAGAATGCCTTTTCATACATCTTAGGAATAAACTTATGAACCAGATCAAAATTTCTGTCATGCCTGTCACAGGTCTTTCCTGCAGCAATTGCGCACTGGCCATTGAATCGAAGGTCAGGAAACTTCATGGTATAAGTAGTGCAAATGTCGATTTTGCAGGAGAAAAACTGAACGTATCTTTTGATCCGCTGTTGCTTGATGAATCTAAGATCATCCATTGTGTCAGGCAATTAGGTTATGACGTACCCACCGGAAAATTTGAACTTCCGGTTACGGGATTACAGGATGCTACGGCTGCTGCAACCCTCCAAAAGCTACTGATCAGACAAAATGGCGTTCTTGCTGCCCGGGTAAGCTACGGAATTGACCATGCTGTGCTGGAATATATACCTGGAATAACCAGCATCGCCGAACTCATCAACACCATTCGCAAAGCTGGATTCGAGGTGGTACAGGTGGGTGAGAACGAAACCTCTGAGGATGTTGAGGCCAAAGTCAGAACCGCCCAACAGCATAAACAGTGGCAGTTACTCATGATTGGTCTTGTTTTTACCCTACCGCTCATTGTCTTCAGCATGGCCCGCGACTTCCGCATGGCGGGCTTCGAAAACGATCGGTTCGTCATGCTTTTTGCCGCTACAATTGTCCAGTTTGTAGTTGGCTGGCAATTTTATGTCGGGGCTTACAAGAGCCTTCGCTTCGGTAGTGCCAACATGGATGTATTGATCGTGATGGGCTCTTCGGTAGCCTACTTTTCCAGCTTGCTCGTCACGGTAGGGGTTGTCAACACTCCCAATGTCTATTTCGAAACAGGAGCTGCCATCATTACCCTGATAAGACTTGGAAAATATCTGGAAACCAGAGCGAAAGGCAAAACCTCCGAGGCACTGAAAGCAATGATGGGTTTGCAAGCCAAAACGGCTCATGTGATCCGAAACGGTATCGAGATGGAGATTGTTACCGAACAGGTAGTTGTCGGCGACATCGTAGTCGTGAGGCCGGGAGAAAAAGTACCTGTCGATGGAATCATCCTGGAAGGCCACTCGGCATTCGAAGAATCAATGATTACAGGTGAATCGATGCCGGTTAGCAAAGGACCCGGCCAGGAGGTGATCGGTGCGACCATCAACCGCGAAGGTTTAATCAGATTTGAAGCCACAAAAGTTGGCAAAAATTCGACCCTGGCTCAGATTGGTCGCCTGGTTCAGGAGGCACAAGGCAGCAAGGCACCCATCCAAAAATTGGCTGATGAGATAGGTAAATATTTTGTGCCGATCATCCTTGGCTTGGCCCTGTTCACACTTCTCGGATGGATTTTTGTTGCCCACATAGATTGGACCGGCGCCATGCTGAACGCCATCGCGGTATTGGTGATTGCCTGTCCCTGTGCGATAGGCCTGGCTACGCCGACAGCAATCATTGTGGGTACCTCCAAGGGAGCAGAGAATGGCATCCTGTTCAAAAACAGCGAAATGCTGGAACGCACCGGCAAGGCAAATATTGTCGTTCTCGATAAAACAGGCACCATCACCAAAGGCAAACCTGAAGTAACCAACATCCTCGCACTGGCCCATCTCCATGCCGACGAAGTTCTAAGATTGGCAGCCAGCGCTGAGTATGGCTCTGAACACCCCCTCGGACTTTCCATCATTTCAGCTGCCAGGGAGAGAAAAATGACCCTTTCAGAACCCAAACAATTTCAGTCGATTGGAGGTTTTGGCATTCGGGCAGTAGTGGATGACAGCAGGATCATGATCGGAAACCTGAGGATGATTCAGAAAGAAGGAATCGAAAATGAGGTGGTCACAGCTGCTATTCTGAAGCTGCAAACAGAAGGTAAAACGGCCATGGTGGTTGCCTTAGGAACCATGGATGACAACTCTCCCATGCTTCCTATCGGCATCATTGCCGTTGCCGACCAGGTAAAACCCGGAGCCAGGGAAGCCGTTGCCGACCTCCGCCGACTGGGATTAGACATCATCATGATCACTGGAGACAACAAGTACACCGCTGAAGCTATCGCCAGGGAAGTTGGAATCGACAGGATATTGGCGGAAGTATTGCCTGGCGAAAAAGCCGAAGCCATAAAAAAACTCCAGGCACAAAATACACTGGGAAATTACGCGCATCCCATGGTCATCATGGTGGGTGATGGCATCAACGATGCTCCTGCGCTGGCACAAGCCGATGTGGGCATTGCCATCGGAACCGGTACGGATATCGCCATGGCCACTGCAGGCATCACCCTCATCAGCGGCGAACTCTCCGGTGTCGGCAAAGCCATTTCATTGTCACGCGGAACATCTCAGACCATCGTTCAGAACCTGATTTGGGCGCTGTTCTACAACGTAGCGCTGATCCCCATCGCAGCTTACGGCCTGCTGAGCCCCATGTTTGCGGCCGGAGCCATGGCCTTTAGTTCAATTTTTGTGGTTACCAACAGCCTGCGCTTGCGGGCTTACAAGGTACAGACCTTTGCACCAAAAAAATCCCTGGTAAGGCAAACACTTGAATTGGTACCCCGGATTGTCGCACCTGCAGCGGCCCTGGCCATTCTCATCATTTTCCCCATGCTCCTGATGCCCGGAACCGCTATGAATATCCGGGGAGCAAATCCCGGGAACATGTCCCAGCCATTGATGATGGTCATGGCAATTGCAAATGCGTTGATAGCCATTTCCTATGCCTCGATTCCTTTCTTCCTGATAGTTTTTGTCAGGAGAAGGAAAGACATGCCATTCACATGGATCATCGTCTTGTTCGGCCTGTTCATCCTGGCCTGCGGAACCACCCACATCACCCATGTTATCGGACTCTGGTGGGATGTAAACTGGTGGCAGGCCACCATCGATGCCATCTGCGCAATCATATCCGTAGCAACTGCGGTGGTCGTCTGGCCCGTACTACCCAGACTGCTCTCTATCCCAAGTCCAAAACAACTTAAATTGGTCAACGAAGCGCTTCAGAAAGAAAAGGACAAGCTGTTGGATGCCCAAAAACAGCTTCAAAAATCATACGATGATATAGATCACAAGGTCAAGGAAAGAACTGAAGAGTTGTCGAATGCCAATGCCTTGCTTCAGGAGGAGATCATTGAACGCAAAAAGTCAGATGAGGCGCTGTCCAAGAGCGAATCGGAATTCAGATCACTCGCCGAATCGATGCCTCAGATCGTTTGGATCACCCGTGCCGATGGATGGAACATCTATTTCAACCAGCAGTGGGTCGATTACACTGGCCTGACCCTCGAAGAGAGCTACGGTCATGGGTGGAATACTCCCTTCCATCCCGACGACCAGCAACGTGCCTGGGATGCCTGGCAAAACGCCACCCAAAACAACGGAACCTACTCCATTGAATGCCGGCTCAGGCGAGCCGACGGCGAATACCGCTGGTGGCTCATCCGTGGAATTCCGCTACTAAGTAAAAACGGGACCATCCTCAAATGGTTTGGAACCTGTACCGATATTGAAGAAATTAAGCGAGCAGAAGCGAACCTCCGACAGAGCGAAGAGTATTTCAAAAACGTCTTCGAACATGCCGCCGTGGGAAAATCAATTACACAGATCGGCGGAGAACTCAAAACGAACCACGCATTCCGCGAAATATTGGGCTATTCAGCGCATGAATTGGCAACAACCAGATGGCAGGACATCACTTTTCCCGAAGATGTTGAGGCCAACCAGAACATCCTGGATGCGATCCTCAAAGGCGACTATCAATCCATGAATTTCGAAAAGAGATACATTCGAAAGGACGGCACCATCATTTGGGCAGACGTTACCACAGCCCTGCAGCGGGACAATGAAGACAAACCGCTCTATTTCCTCACCACCATTCAGGATATTACAGCGCGAAAAATGGCTGAAAAAATCAATCTCGACAAATCTAGGGAACTCGAACAATTCAATAACCTGATGATTGGCAGAGAAATAAAGATGATTGAACTTAAGAAAGAGGTCAACGAATTGTTGGTAAAATCAGAAAATGAAGTGAAATACCACATCGTTGATTAGTAACTATTTACACACTGTGCGGATGATAAAATTTCATCAGATAACCCCGGTTGGTCCCAAGCGCTTGCTAATCACCTTTTCACTGATCTTCATCGCCGCTGCCATGCGCCTTTGGCCACTTCAATCGCTTGGAACTTCAATGATGTGGCTCACATTTTATCCGGCTGTCATGGTCATCTCCATCTATGGCGGACTCTGGTCGGGTTTGATGGGAACTTTCCTTGCATGCCTAACTGTCTCCACTTTTTGGCCCATGATGGTTACCCAGCCTTTCATCAAGAATCCATCAGACTGGCTCGGATTGGCCGTTTTTGTCTTGACCGGAATGATGATCTCCAGTGTATCAGAAGCCATGCGATATGCCAACCACGAAGCCAGGGTGGCTCAGCAACAAGCGCAGCGCGCCAGCAAGGCAAAGAGCATCTTTCTGGCCAACATGAGCCACGAATTGCGCACGCCACTCAATTCAATTCTGGGCTACTCACAACTGATGCAAGATGACGCCTCCGTATCTCCTGCCCACCGCGAATATTTGAAAATTATCAACCGAAGCGGCGAACATCTCCTGGGATTGATCAATGAAGTGCTGGAAATTTCGAAGATTGAAGCCAGCAGGGTAGTGTTTGAACCCGTCTGTTTCAACCTCCACAACCTCGTATTTGAGTTGCACCAAATGTTCAAACTTAAAACTGATGCCAAAGAAATATTGTTTAACATACAAGATATTAGTGATTTGCCAAAATACGTCACCACAGACGAAACAAAATTGCGAATCATTCTGATCAACCTGATCGGCAATGCTGTCAAGTTTACGAACAGCGGAGGGATAACCGTCCGGTTTTCTATCCAACAAGAACCTTCCCATCAAAAATTTCTCTTGTGCGAAGTAGAAGATTCAGGACCTGGTATCGCAGCAGAAGAGCAAGACAAATTGTTCCAATACTTCGTGCAGACTGAAAGCGGCAAACTAAGCAAGAGTGGCACCGGACTTGGACTGGCCATCAGCCAGGATTATGCGAAACTGATGGGCGGCCTGATAACTGTATCCAGTACCCTGGAAGTTGGCAGCATCTTTTCAGTCAGAATAAAAATAGCGGAGGGTACCGAGGGGGATTCGAAAATAGTTAAAAAGCACCGACAGGTCATTGGTTTGGCAGCCGGACAAACCATACCACGAATACTGGTGGCCGAAGACCACCTGGAAAACAGGAATTTGCTCGTCAAATTACTGAGCTCAATCGGATTGGAAGTACGCGAAGCTGCCGATGGCCTAGAGGCAATTCAGATCGTGGAACAATGGAAACCGCAATTTATCTGGATGGACATCCGAATGCCCAATTTGGACGGACTTGAAGCGACACGAACCATCAAGGCCGATGAATCAGGAAAGCACATTCCAATTGTGGCGCTTTCGGCGCATGTACTTGCAAACGAAAAAGAGGAGATATTCAAAGCCGGATGCGATGATTTTCTCGGTAAACCATACCGGAAGAACGAAATTTTCGACCTTCTTCAAAGACACCTTGGGTTGGAATACATTTACCAAGAAGCCGGTGGCTCAGAACATGAAATGCAGGAATCATCCACAAGACCATTGAACCTCAACCATCCTGGTAAGGAGTTCATTGCTGACTTGACAGTTGCGGTGGCCCATACCGACGCAATCAAAATTGAGGAACTTGCCCAAACGATTCGGTTGCTTCATCCGGAGATCGCAGCGTGGCTGCACAACTGTGCGGTGAACTTTGACTATACCACCATAAAAAATGCCTTGACAGAAATAGCGTCTATTAATACAGAGGAGACAACAGTATGAACAGTGAAAGTTATAAAACCAACGGAAACATCCTTGTGATCGATGACAACCAGGAGAATCTTTTACTGCTCACGACAGTTTTAAAAGATCGTGGACATCAGGTGCGTGCCTCGAAGAGTGGAAAGGAAGGGTTGGCATCTGTTTACTCCAAATTACCCGACCTCATCCTGCTCGATATCAAGCTGCCCGACCTGAGCGGTTACGAGGTATGCAAAATATTGAAGGCAGACCATCCCACCAAAGATATTCCGGTGATTTTCCTCAGCGTTCTCAATGCCACTGACGACAAGCTAAAAGCCTTTGAGGCAGGTGGAATAGACTACATTACCAAACCATTCATTCCCGAAGAGGTACTCATCCGGGTACAGACACATCTCGAAATTGGTCGCCTGCGGACTCAAATGTTCAAACAGGCGAGTGAACTACATTCTAAAAACATTCAACTTCAGACTGAAGCCACCGACAGAAACCGCACTTCAGAAAGGCTGCACGAGTCTTTCGCAAAATTGGAAGACAGCAAAGTAGCCGCCTTAAACATTCTCGAAGATTTAAAACTTGAGATCACACAGCGCAAACAAGCCGAAGAATTGCTTCGGGAGACCAATGAATACCTTCAAAATCTCATCAACCACGCCAATGCACCCATCATCGTTTGGGACCATGAATTCAACATTACCAGATTCAACAAAGCCTTTGAATACCTGAGCGGCTACGAAGCTTCAGAGGTGAAAGGCAAAAAGGTCGACCTTTTGTTCCCAAAAGAAAAGGTCGAATCTTCGCACGAACTGATGAACAAGACTGCCTACGGTGCCAGGTGGGAAACCGTGGAAATTGAAATATTAAGGAAAGACGGTGAAATCCGGGTGGTTCTTTGGAACTCTGCCTATATCCTCGATCAAAGTGAGACCAACATCGTGGCAACCATCGCACAAGGAAACGACATTACGGAACGTAAAATTTCGGAAGAGTTGCTGAGCAAAAGTGAGGCAATGCTCCAAACCGTGCTGGACAATTTCCCTGGGGTAGTCTTTTGGAAGGACAGGCATTCGAACTATTTGGGTTGTAACCACGAATTCTCGACAGGAGCCGGATTAAATAATCCGACAGAAATCGTTGGAAAAAATGATTTTGATCTGCCATGGGCCAGGACAGAGGCGGAGAACTACCGTACCGATGATGCCCAGGTCATGGAAAGTGGCCAGGCAAAATTGCACATTGTCGAGATGCAGCACCGACTCGAAGGACAGGTCAACTGGTTGGATACAAGCAAGATTCCCATGCATGATCCGGATGGAAACGTGATCGGAGTGATCGGTGTCTCCAGCGATGTAACCGATCGCAAATTAGCCGAAGAGTCGCTCATGAAGAGTGAGAATAAATTCAGAACCATGGTTGAAACCATCCCTCTGGCCATCCACCTGACAACCGGATTGGAGCAGGTTTCAGAATATATAAACCCCAAGATGGTAGAATTGTTTGGCTATACAATAGAGGATATCCCAACTGTGGCACAATGGTGGCCCCTGGCCTACCCCGATGATTCCTACCGCAAAAAGGTATCCGAAGAGTGGAACGACAAAGTAAGGCTGGCCATCGAAAAACAATCATCGATCGAACCGATGGAAGTGCTCGTCAACTGCAAGGACGGATCGAAAAAGTATGTATCGTGGGGATACATTACACACGGTGAAAAGAATTATTCCTTTGGACTCGACCTGACGGCGCGCAAGAAGGCCGAGGATGACCTGCGAAAACACTCCATGCGGCTTCAGAATCTGCACATGATCGACCAGGCCATCCTTCAGGCCATCGAATCGCCCGAATCCGTCGTTCAGACTGCCATTCAGCATGTTCGGGATCTGCTGCAATGTCAACGTGCAAGTGTAGGTATTCTGGATCTTGAAAAAAAGGCTATTCAGGTTTATGCAGCAGATGTGGAAGGTAACTCGATCATCCAAACCGGCAAAATTCTGACAGAGGAGGTTTATGGAATTTTTGACATCCTTAGAAGCAACAAAATGGAAATTGTGGAAGACCTGTCCAACCCTGCATCGGCTTCGGTCCTCAACACAATTCTTCAGCACGAAGGGGTACAAGCCTCTGTCAATGTCGCCCTGGTGTCGGCGCTTGAAATCTATGGTGTATTGAACGTAGGATGGGAGAAGGCCAGAAATATAACCCTGGAAGAGATCGAAATAGTCGGCGAGGTGGCCAACCAGATCACCATCGCCATCGAGAAGGCCCGTCTGCTGCAAGAGACGAAGGGCTACGCGGCTGAATTGGAGAAGAGGGTTGAAGATCGTACCGCCCAGCTTCTTGTTGTGAACAAGGAACTGGAGGCCTTCAGCTACTCCGTTTCGCACGATTTGCGCGCACCACTCAGACACATCAGCGGATTTGCCGACATGCTTGCCAATGATTCGAAGGCTCAACTGCCCGAAAAATCGCTCCATTACCTCGATGTCATCAACAATTCTGCCAGGAAAATGGGGACACTGATCGATGATCTGCTGAGTTTTTCGAGAACTGGTCGAACAGAAATGAGAAAATCGAACTTTAAAATGAACAATCTGGTAGAAGAGGTTCTTGGACAAGAGAAAATATCGAATCCGGACCGCACCATCCGCTGGAATATTGCTAACTTACCGCTGGTATTTGGCGACTATAATTTGTTGAGACAAGTTTGGGCCAATTACATTGAAAATGCCATTAAATATACCCGTACCCGTGAAACAGCAGAAATTCGGATTGATTTTGCAGCAGAGAAGGAGGAGTATATTTTCAGCATCAGTGACAACGGAGTTGGTTTTGACATGCAATATGCCACCAAATTGTTCGGGGTATTTCAACGGCTTCACTCCTCTGATGAATTTGAAGGAACCGGGATTGGATTGGCCAACATGCAACGAATTGTGACAAGGCACGGGGGCCGCACCTGGGCCGAAGCCAAACTAAACATGGGAGCAACATTTTATTTTACATTACCAAAATAAACGCCAAAATGAACGAACTTAGAACCATCCTGCTGGCAGAAGACAACCCGAATGATGTAGAGTTAACCATGTCAGCACTGAATGACCTTAATCTGGCCAACCCAATTGTAGCCGTCAGGGATGGCGTGGAGGCCATGGAATTCCTCCATTGCAAAGGCAAATTCACCGATCGCAAAAAATGCAATCCTGCCGTCATCCTCCTGGACATCAAAATGCCGCGCATGGATGGGATCGAGGTACTCCAAATGATCAGGAGCGATGAGGTACTGAAATTAATCCCCGTGGTCATGCTCACCTCCTCTCGCGAAGAACCTGACCTCAAAAAGTGCTACCAGCTTGGCAGCAATGCCTATGTAGTGAAACCGGTAGATTTTCATGACTTTATGATTGCCATCAAACAATTGGGTGTGTTCTGGGCCCTCATCAATGAACTTCCACCAGAATCTGATCTCTGATATGAACAACAAGCTTATTACCAACATCGTACTGAATGTTCTTAGTCTGGAAGACAGTGCCCCCGACTTCGAAATCATCTGTTATCAATTGCACCAGGCAGGTTACAATCTGAAGATTGTCAGATCGGAAGAGCGTCGTGTAGGGAAAAGTGTTCAGAGCCGTGTAGATCTC
>CAZGSQ010000138.1:0-10062 GCA_964528535.1 uncultured Tangfeifania sp.
TACACGGCTCTGAACACTCTTTCCCTACACGACGCTCTTCCGATCTCCTATGGATGCACCAACCAGGACAACATCCGCATCAACTATGTGGATCTGCCCAAATTAGACCTCAGCAAATTGGATACCTTGTTTTGCGGAGTCAAATCGGCAAACCTGAAGTTAGCCGTCGACAAGGGGAAATATTCGCTCACGACCAAGGATAAGGACATCTCAATCAATGACCTTTTTGTAAAAACTTCTATTTTCGGCTCGTTCCCACTTAACTTTAAAGCTACCGATCAGTTTGCCTGTACGTCAGATACTAATTTCGTGGTCGGATTTCACAAGATTCCGACGGTGAGTATCTCAATCGACGACACCACCTGCTATGGTTACAGTCTGGATGCCAAATACCTGGGCGATGCTGACCTTACCCTCGCTAATTTCACATGGATCTTTGCCAGGGATACCGTCTTCAACAGCATAGGGGCCGATCATGTGAAGGTAAAACTTGGCTATGATCACAACAAAAGGGATTTGTACCTCAAGGTGAATGAGAGAGGGTGTACCAACCAATTTACAATCAAAGAGATCAATGTCATTCCTGACCTCAGCTTCTCAGTAAAGGATTCGCTCCTCTGTCAGCCGCTGACATTCGATTTCTCTGCTTTCAACACAGAAAATGTGGTGGATTATGAATGGGATTGGGGGGATGGTACTACCGAACATGCCTCAAAAACTGCTTCTCACCACTATGCCAAGGATGGGTTCTACGAGGTAATTTTAACAGCAACGACAGACAAGAAATGCATCAACTCAGTGAAGAAAGACAGTGCCTTGTACGTTGCTCCGGTACCGGATGTGCAATTTTCGATGAAGGGTAATGAATGCCTCGAACTTGGCCCCCAATCGCTGAAATACACCGGTTCTGCAGACGACAAGGACCACTATTACTGGGATCTGTCGGAACTTCAACCACAAGAAGTTGTCAAGATTCCCGGTGATACGAAGGGCCCGCTTGTCTTTGACCTGAAAACAAAGCCGGTAGCGAATGTCGCTTTGCAGGTCATCTCGAAATATGGCTGCACCAGTGACAAAAAATCGGTAAAACTGATGCATGTTCCAAGGTTCTCCCTCTCCGTACCGGACAGCTCAGGCTGCATTCCGATGGTAGTCAAGATGAAAGCCGTAACCGGCGATGCTGTTGACCAGGTGGGTTACAATTGGGATTTGGGCGACGGAACCAAAGATTCAGGGCCATTTGTCACCCATACTTACCCCTTTCCCGACCGCAATTATGACATCGTACTCTATGCAGATTCCAAGACAACAGGTTGCAAGGACACCCTCTTCAAACCCCATTTCATTACAGTCTATCCACAGCCAAAAGCAGGTTTCTCCTTCGAAAACCGGATCTATTCCAACATTGATCCGACGGTCCAATTTGTGAATGAATCAACAGGTGCTGACCACTTTCTGTGGAATTTCGGAGATGGTAAAACTTCTTTGTTAAGCGACCCATCTCACAATTATAGTGTAGTAGGAATTCGGAATGTGCTTCTGAATGCCATCAATCAATTCGAATGTGCCGATACCATTTCTGAGAAGGTCTCTATTGCCTTGAGTCAAATTTTTACACCCAATGCTGTTTCTCCCAATGCATCAAATCCTGCCGACAGGGAATTCAAACTTTTTGCCAATGGTGTCATAGAAAAGAATTACCACCTCTCAATTCTTAGCAGGTGGGGCGATGTAGTTTTTGACTGCAAAAATGAGATCAAAGGATGGGACGGAAGAATGTCAAATGGATCCTTTGCCCCTGCAGGAAATTATGTTTGGATCCTGCACTTCGTTGATTTTATGGGAAATCCGCACGAACAAAAAGGTATTGTAACATTAATCTTTTGAAATCGGTTCGTCATAATTTTGACCGCCATTGTCGATTTTCTACATGAAGAAGTTTCTAATCATCCTCTTTGCTCTGCTAAAGTTGACCATGTTTCTGATGGCGCAAGGCCCATCGGATGTCTGTGTCAAATCAACAGAAGGCAAAGATTTCTGGTTCGGATTCATGGAAAACAGGCCGGGCTTCAGTTGTGGACTTCCCTTGCCTGAAAATTACCTGGAAGTGACAGTTACCTCCAGGTACAATTGCCAATTTACCATAACAGTAGGAAAAGCTGCGACAATCCTTGTGACAGATGTTTTACAGCCCAATGTCCCCAAAAAATTCAGAATTGACAGATCGAAGGCGGAACCCCTGGGGTCAGAGACCATCGAAGACAAAGCCTTGCACCTGTTGTCGGACCAGCCGCTGAATCTATATGCCATGAATTACGGATACAATTCGGCCGATGCTGCAGTTATTTTTCCGGTGGAAGCACTTGGCAACGAGTATTATGCAATATGTTATGAGCCACATGTGGAGGTGCGATTTTCAAGCTGTGGTTTCTTTTACAATGGAAAGAACAGCGAATTCGTGGTGGTAGCCTCCGAAGACCAAACCCAGGTAACCATCTTTCCAAGCAAAGTAACTGATCTCTTTAAGCCAGCCAACACTCCCTTCACCATTACGCTTAACAAGGGAGAGTTATATCAGGTGCAATCCATGAATTATGAGGCACCGGGCCAGGGCGACTTAACAGGCAGCTTAATCAGAAGCAACAAACCTGTTGCACTGTATTCAGGATCCTGGGCAACCACCATTCCAAAAAGCTCTGTCAGCGCCTGGGATCATCTGTACGAACAAATCCCGCCCATACGTTCCTGGGGACGAAAATTTGTGACAGTTCCACTCAAAACAAGGGGCATGGACACTTACCGGATTCTTGCATCCGTCGACAATACGACAGTAAGAATTGGGGGTAAAACAGTTGTGGTAATCGATCAGGGTAAATTCTATGAGATGATGCTAAATGCCGATGAACCATCCCTTGTTGAGAGTGACCATCCAGTACTTCTTGCACAATACAGCAACTCGAATGATGTAGACAGACCTCCTTCCATACCTCAGGGTGCGGGATGGGATGGTGATCCTTCCATGTTGATTATTAGTCCTGTAGACCAAACGCGAGAAAATGTCACGTTTGTCGCCTACGATACCCCCGAAATTACCACCAAGTTGTTTGTCAACGTTGTCACAAGAGACGAGGCAGTTCACCAAATTCAGCTGGACGATCAGCCCATCTCCTTTACATCACTCCCGAACTCCGGATACGCGTATGCTCAGATTCAGATTGCCCTTGGAAACCACCAACTTAACAGCCTGGAAGCAGGCAAGGGTTTCATCGCTTATGTATACGGATTGGGTGGGGTCGAATCCTATGGCTATGGCGTCGGATTCAATCTAAGTACGAGGCTCGATCTGGGAGGAGATATTCACTTCGTCAGAGATACCATCTTGTTGTGCAACGGAGAAGCCAAGATCCTGGATGCCGGCAGTCAGTTTACTACCTTTTTGTGGAAACCGGGAGGTGAAACTTCCCAAAAGATCAGTGTGAATAAAAAGGGATATTATGAAGTCACTGCCTCTAACCAGGAAGGATGTACGCTTACAAAAGGAATCTATGCCTTTGAAAGCAGGCCTTCGGTGAACCTGGGCAAGGACACCATCTTTTGTCAGCCGCAATCAGTATTGGATGCGGGATCCGGATTTTCATCCTATCTCTGGTCAAACAATGAATCCATCCGAAAAATTACGGTCAAAGATCCAGGCATCTATTCGGTAACTGTCAGAGACAAATATGGTTGCCCTGCCCAGGATGCCATTCAAATAGGATTTGGTCATATTCCTGTGTTGAATCTAAGTCAATTGGACACGCTCATTTGCGGCGCTAAATCGACAACAGTCAAAATTACTGCCGACATCGGCAACTTGAAGCTATCAAGTAGTGATCCTTCAGTTTCAATCGTGAACATGGCTTTAACAGTTCCGGCCAATGGCTTGTATCCTCTTAGACTGAAGGCCTCTGACCAGTTTAACTGCGCCATCGAAAAAAATTTTAACATCGGATTCTATGATGTTCCAAAACTAAATCTGGGCAACGATACAACTCTATGCCAGTTTTCATCTCTGCTGCTGGATGCAGGTAAGGGCATGTCATCCTACCATTGGAACAACAAGGATACGCTACAAACGCTAAGTGTTCAAAATCCTGGAAATTATGGCGTCTTGGTTAAAAATAAATATGGATGTGTCAACACCGATTCAATCCGCATCGGTTACGATGCTTTGCCAAAATTGGATCTAACCAAACTCGATACCTTGTTTTGTGGCGTCAAAGCTGGCATTCTTCCAATTTCCACCGACAAGGGAACCTTGAGTTTAACAAGTGAAGATGCCACTGTCACAGTGGTTGGCCTTTCTGTAAATGTCTTGAAATATGGATCATATCTCTTCAATTTTAAGGCAACTGACCCATTCGGTTGTTCTGCAGAGAAAAAATTCAAACTTGGCTTCCATGACCTTCCTCAGTTAAATCTGGGAAATGATACAACAATATGCAATTCAAAGTCTATTATTCTGGATGCAGGAACCGGAATGAAATCCTATTTGTGGAGTACAAAGGATACCATCAGAACCATAAAAGTTCAAAATCAGGGAATTTATAGCGTAATTGTAAAAAGTGGGTATGGCTGCCTGAACCAGGACAACATTCAAATCAATTTTGTAGATAACCCCAAATTGGATTTAAGCAAATTGGATACTTTGGTTTGTGGGGCAAAATCTACAATTCTAAAAATCACAGCAGACAAGGGCAATTTTTCACTGACAAGTTCCAATCAGTCTGTTGTGGTAAATGGTCTTGCTGCAACAGCTTCCAGTTATGGAACCTTCCCTTTCAAATTTAAAGCTACCGATCAGTTTGCATGTTCAAGTGAGACAAATTTCACAGTTGGCTTTCATCAAACTCCATCAGCATTTATAAACCTCAATGAAACAGATTGTTTCAACTATTTGCAGGAGGCCAAATATTTGGGGGATGCACAGGTCAGCCAGGCAAAATTTACCTGGATTTTTGCAGGTGATACGCTTGCCAATGGGTTGGCCAAAGACAAAGTTCAGTTTGCGATAGGAAAAGAGCAGAAAAACCGGTCGTTTTATTTGAAAGTTGCCGAAATGGGATGTACAAATTCTATCCTTGTCAAGGAGATCAAAGTAATTCCGGAGGTCAGTTTTACTGCATCAGATACACTGATTTGCGAGCAAAAGATGGTCAGTTTTACTGCGTCAAATTCCGAAAATGTGGTGGACTACCACTGGAACTGGGGCGATGGAACCCAGGAAAGCCTGGCAAAAGTTGCAACCCATACCTTTGCAAAGAGTGGATTCTATGATGTTAAGTTGTCGGTTAAAACAGACAAGAATTGTTCAAACACTTTGGAGCGTAAAAGTCTTTTGGAGGTCGTGCCGATTCCTTCTGTGGAATTTTCTCTTGCCGATAATCAATGTCTTGGTAGTGGTTTACAGATACTTAGCTACAAAGGCAATGGTGGTGATTCGGCCATTTACAACTGGGATTTGTCCACTCTTTCTGCAAACGACGTGGTTAAAAATCCCGGCTTGACGAAAGGGCCACTTCAGTTTAACTTCAACTCCAGTCTTAAAATTGCCGTCGGTTTGCAGGTCGTTTCCAAATTTGGCTGTGCAAGTCCGAAGAAGCAACTCCAGCTCCTGCGAAAACCTTCCTTCTCTGCTGCGGCTTCTGACAGTTCGGGATGCGCTCCATTGACGGTTGGTTTGATTGCTACCGCGAAAATGCCCCTTGATCAACTCGATTATACATGGAACCTGGGCAATGGAGAATTTGGATCAGGCTCCCAACTTGACTACTCCTACTCAATTCCAAAATCTTATGATGTTCTGGTTACCGCCAAATCTAAGTTGACTGGTTGTCAGGATACCTTGGTCAAATCAAATTGGATCAACGTATTTCCTAAACCAAAAGCACTGTTCTCTGTTCAGAATCCTCTTAGATGTCTGGTGGATAAGTTCGAATTTCAAGCCATTGACAATGGGGTAGGGGCCAGCTATGCGTGGAACTGGGGCGACAATTCCACAGCTGCGGGGTTAAGCGCATCGCACATCTACAATGTGGATGGCCACTACGATATCTCATTGTTGGTTACCAGTGACCACAATTGTACCGACCAAACAACCATCAAGCAGATGGTTTATGTTGCACCGATACCTACTGTAGGCTTCTCTATGGATCAGGGAATTTGTTTAAATCCAGGTGTTAACAAGCTTTCTTACCTGGGTTCTGCAACTTCAAAGGACAAATTTTATTGGGATCTGACGGGTCTGGACCCGTCAGAAGTGATTCAATCGCCCGATTCGACTTCGGGACCATTGGCATTTAATCTGACCAATCATCCGATCACAGCTATTTCATTGTTTGTAAAATCTCAATACGGCTGTAAAAGTGAAATTAAATCACTTACAGTCAAGCGAAAGCCAATATTTTCATTTTCATCTGATGCCGGTGAAGGATGCACTCCCCTGAAAATTAGTTTTAAAGCTGTTGCAGCAGATCAAGTGGATCAACTCGATTATAATTGGAATTTCGGTACCGGAGGAATCTCCACAGGAGAGAATTTTTCGCGAATATTCACCCAACCAGGCAAAAGTTATAACCTCTTCATAACAGCGGCTTCAAGGCTAACGGGGTGTTTTGATACACTGAAGGCACCTGATTTTGTTTCGACACACCCAAATCCGATTGCCGGATTCTCGGTGATTCCCGGAATAGCCTACAACGATCAGTCACTTGTAAATTTTGTAGACAAGAGCCAGGATGCAATCAGCTACCAATGGAATTTTGGAGATGGCTTTTTGGCAAATGTGAAAGAACCCGAGCACAATTATGAAAAGGTAGGCAGCTACAGAATCGTCCAGAAGGTATTCAACCAATTCAGTTGCATGGATTCTGCCAGTTATGTGCTTTCAGTGGCACTGAGAAGAATTTTCACACCCAATGCATTTTCACCATATGCCGAAAATCAGGTAGACAGGGAATTCAAGCCTTATTCAATTGGTGTGGTAGAAAAGGGATATCACCTCAAAATTCTCAGCAGGTGGAATGATGTAGTCTTCCAATGCAAAAATGAAATTGTTGGATGGAACGGAAGGCTATCAAATGGCAGTTGGGCTCCAGCCGGAAATTATGTGTGGATACTGGATTTTATTGATTTCCAGGGAAAGTCACATAGGCAGATGGGTACAGTGATGCTGTTATTCTGAAAATGTTTGTTTCGAACAATGTCAGATGGTTGGAATTCTCAAGGTATTCAGATAAAACCTTTTCTTCATGCTTCTGTTAAGGTAAAAAATGAGCGAGAGTTCATGAGATCCCATGCTGAAAACCGATAAATCAGAAAGAACATAATCGAAACTGTATCCGATTTGGAGAAATTGTGTAGAGTAACCGATCATACCGATTACTGCATCTGGTCTTGCCGAAAGATTGTTGCGGTACCAAGCACCAAAGGTAAGAGCGTTATTTACCAGATACATCCCCAGGTTCAACTGTTTGAAAACACCCTGTTGCTGGTAAATTACATTCGGCGACATTGAAAATTCTTTGGAAAAGAGTGCCCTGATGAATTCGTGTGTTTTAGCACCGGCATGAATGGTAAATTTCATGGGCAAATTACCCATTTTGTCTCCTTCCAGAATCGACTGGTTAGGTTGTGTCAAGTGATTGAGTGCAAAACCAAAGTAGACATCATCCTGCTGGCCTACCATGCCAAAAGAGAAATCCGGAAATATTTTTTGACCGCTTTCTACTGGTGAGGCATAGTTTCCGGTAATGGTGCCATTTTCCTGGTTGATCATTCCTGGAAAGATCAAGTTGCTGGTGTTGAATTGTTTAAATATAAAACCAGCCTGAAGGGCCGAGGTGAAAAAAAGCCTGTCGTTGACCTTTACATGGTAGCAATAGACAAATGAGCTCTGAACAGTATTGATGTTTCCGTTTACTTCCCTGTCGTAAAGTGTCTGAAAACCAATCGCACCCTTCATTCCCAAAACATATTGATCGTAGGAGAGGTTGTAGGTGACAAACGTATTGCCAGAACTAGGCCACTGGTTGCGATAATTGGAAACTACCCTTGGATAGGTACTCGTTCCGGCAAATGCCGGATTTAAATACAGAGGATTGGAGTAAAATTGAGAGAATTGCGGATCCTGTGCCTTTGAAATGAAAGACAAACAGAAGGTAAATGCCCCAATAATAACTATTTGAAAGACAATCTTATGCATTTTAAGCTGATGAAAGTGCCAAGAGAAATTGTTCATGCCAACCGAAAATATATATTTGGTTATTCCATTTGGCCGTTGAAAAACAAGATATAAACAAATGAATTCTGCTGGAAATTTGATTGTAATGAATTTTGAGTGATCCTCAATAAATCCCAATCTGCTTAAAAATCAACAGGATCCTGATCAAGTGGAATATTTGGAATGATTTCGAGCATCCCCCTTAGCAAATATTGTTTTCTCTCTTCAACTTCCATTAATTTACTTCCAATGGTTTCGATTAACTTAATCTCCGTGTCTCCTTCAATTTTGCCATACATATTTTCTACCACTGTAAAAGCCTCAAACGCAATTTGAAATTCCTGTTCGAGAACCAAATCAACAAAATAGGAAAGATGTTTGCTGTAATTGAGTCCATTTTGCCAACAACAAGCCACCAGACGCACCAGAATATCTAAATCTGCCTCCTTCCTCATCTCACTGATCAGTTGATCTATAGAATCTTGATGCTTCAAATCCACAAAGAGTTGAAAAATTTTTTCGGTTACTTCGCCGGTTAATTTATGATGGAGAAATTCGATGAGCAGAGCTATGTAAGAACTATCACCCTTCTGCTTAATCTCTTCAAGAGCATGATCAATTAGCTCTTGATTTCCGGACTTTACGGCTGTTCTTAATCGGGTTAATTGATCCAATTTTTCCATTGGGAGTGAAATTCCTGTTAATTGTTGACAAAGATAAAATTATTTGAATAGGCAGAGGAAATACCCACGTGACAACTTTTGCTTCCAGGGATACCATCCGGAGTTTTTTGAAAAGCAAACTGCAAGGACAAGCTGCAATTCTCCCAGGTATACAAACGCCAAATATCAGATCCAAGTAAATTGCAATTTGCTTGTTAGCTGGATCTTACTCATGGTATCAAGCCATGTTCTTTGAGAAATATGCCAGTATAGGAATTTTGGCATTTTGCCAAATCTTCCGGTGTACCTTCAAATAGCTTATAACCACCACTTTCGCCACCCTCCGGACCAAGGTCAATGATCCAGTCGGCTACCTTGATTACTTCCGGATTGTGTTCGATGACCAGGATGGTATGTCCCCTCGACAAAAGGGAATCCATTGATTCCAAAAGTTTGCGGATGTCATGAAAATGGAGTCCCGTGGTGGGTTCATCGAAAATAAAAAGTGTGGCACCCTCCTTCTCTTTGGCTAAGAATGAAGCAAGCTTTACCCTTTGGCTTTCACCACCCGAAAGTGTACTTGAAGATTGTCCGAGGTGCACATATCCCAACCCTACATCTTGCAGAGGCTGTAATTTTTTTGCAATTTTCTTGCCCGTAGGCTTCTCGTTAAAAAAATCGATCGCCTCATCAACAGTCATTTCCAGAAGGTCATAGATATTTTTGTTGCGGTAGTTGACATCGAGTACATCCGATTTAAATCGTTTGCCTCCACAACTCTCGCAGGTCAGCAAGATATCGGCCATGAACTGCATCTCAACCTTGATCTCTCCTTCTCCCTGGCAAGTTTCACACCTGCCTCCGTCGATGTTGAACGAAAAGTGAGAGGGTGAGAAGCCATTGATCTTGGATGCAGGCTGTTCGGCATATAATTTTCTGATCTCATCGTAGACTTTAAGGTAAGTGACAGGATTTGATCTGGATGATTTCCCGATAGGGTTCTGATCCACAAACTCAATGGCTGTGATCCTGGAAAGGTCACCCGAGAGGGCCGTGTGATCTCCTGTCTTTTCACCATAGCCACCGTAATATTTTGTCAGGGCTGGAAATAAAATCCTTCTCACCAGTGTCGACTTTCCC
>CAZGSQ010000139.1:0-9908 GCA_964528535.1 uncultured Tangfeifania sp.
CCTGCTCTCTAAATTATTGGCGGTCGCTGTCTCACCATTATAGTCACAGAGGGGCCAGCTTCACACCGCACAATATGACTGAAATTTGTATAAGAGTGAATAACGGTGTTGCGAGAACCCGAAACTCTGCCAGACGGTTGAAGACCTGTCTCACCGGTTGCAAACTCTCGTGGAAATAGCAATTGCAGTGACATTTATTTATTCAAGACTCAATAATATAAACGGAAGAACATCTTAATTTTGCCAAAGAAGATGTATGCGCATACATCATTCAGAATCATCGTTGTACATATTCCCGTAATGCTGACAGTAACTTTTCTATATCGTCACGATTAATCCAGTAATGTGTAACCAAACGCATGCCTGAGTCATCACCTATCCAGACCAGTACCCCTTTTTTTGCCAGAAATTCAGTCAGTTCTTTTGGATTGCGGCAAATTGGGCGGAAATTTCCCCTGATGATATTCGTCTGCACAGAAGTTAAATCCAACTCAGCCAGACCCTCTGCGGAAAGGGTCTCAGCTAAATACCGGGCGTTATCATTGTCTTCTTTTAGACGATCGATCATGGTATCCAGGGCAATAATTCCCGGAGCAGCCAGAAAACCACCCTGGCGTAAATGACCTCCAAGCGTAAGTCTCTTTCGCCTTGCTTCTTCGATGAAGTCCTTACTCCCAACAATCATGGAACACTGGGGACAACATAAACCCTTGGACAAGCTGAACATCACACTTGTTGCATCGCTGATATACTCGGCAGGCTTGATCCCAAGCTCAACGGTCGCATTAAAGATCCGAGCTCCATCGATATGAAAGGCGAGTTTATTGGATTTTGCAAAAGAAGAAATAGCAGCGATGTTTTTTGGTGGAAGAATTGTTCCTCCAGCACCGTTATGAGATGTTTCGACTGCGACCAAAGCCGTTCTTGGCTCCTCTAATTCATTGCCTCGAATATATGACCTCAACTTGTCAGGATCCATAATGCCCCTATCTCCTGACACCAATTGAACAGTGACACGTGAAACCGTGGATAAATGGGTCGCCTCACATCGCCACAGATGTGACCTGGATTCGATGATGATTTCCTGTCCCGATTTTGACTGGGTAAAAATGGAGAGTATATTTCCTATCGTTCCACTTAAAACAAGCAGTGCTGCCTCACGATTGAATAATTGTGCAGCTTTTTCCTCCAGTCTTTTTACAGTGTAATCATCCCCCCAGAAATCGTCTCCCACTTCGGCTGCATACATTGCCCTACGCATTTCAGGAGTTGGCAGAGTCACCGTATCGCTTCTAAGGTCAATGATCCCATTATCGAACGCCATGATTTTTCTCCAATTTTGATGTCATTATGTAATGAAATTTTTTCGATCTCGAAGAATCGGTCAAGCAAAATCAAGATCACCACGCAACAACCGCAGGGAACTTTCCGCTATGATCGCTCCGCCAATCGGAAGAATAGATTCATCAATATCGAAGTGCGGGTCGTGATGCCTGCGCAGATCACCCTCGATCCCTGCACCGAGCATGAAATAACAAGCCGGCACTTTCTCGGCAAAGTAAGCAAAATCATCCCCATAGGGAAGAGGTTTATATTCACCGATATGTTCTTTCCCAAAGAGGTCCTCGGTTACCTGGAGCACCGTTTCAGTAATTTTGGGATTATTGATGGTGACCGGGGCTGCAGTGTGAACATCAAGAGCGTAATCGCCACCGAAGCTACTGGAGATTGCAAGCGCCTTTTCCAGTCCGGAATGAATGGCTTCCCTGCTATCCGAATCTGTATACCGATAGATCCCGGCTAGATCAACTTTTTCCGGGATTACCCCGTCCTTGGTCCCCCCGCGCACAATTCCTAGAGCGATTACGCCTCTCTTATAAGCAGGTACTGACCTGGGAACGATCGAATAGATCGCCTGGATCACGAGGCTGGTGATATAAATGGGATCGATCGCCTGATAGGGCGAAGCGGTATGTCCTCCTTTTCCTAATACAGAGGCAGTAAAAACATCAGCACCCGAAAGGACAGCACCAGAGATGGTGAAGATCTTTCCTCTCGGTAAGTCAGCCATCACATGCAGGCCCAGAATGGCATCCACACCTTCCAATGCACCTGCCTCAAGCATGCGGGGGGCTCCACTGATATCTTCCTCATCGCCGTTATCCTCGCTGGGTTGGAAAAGGAAGCGGACTGTACCGGGAAATTCCTCTTCACTCAGCAAGTGCGCGACTCCGAGCGCGATGGCAGTATGAGCATCATGACCGCAGGCATGCGTCATGCCGGGTATGGTTGAAGCATATGGTAGATCATTCTTTTCATCGATGGGCAAGGCGTCAATATCAGCCCGTATGGCAATCACCGGGCTCCCTTTTCCTTTTTCGCCCAATACTCCTGTCCTGGCCACATTACGCTGAACCCGATAACCCAACTTCTCCAGGGTATCGCCAATGATCCCGGCAGTCCGGAACTCATGAAAACCGATTTCAGGATACATATGGAAATCATGGCGGAAATCACGGATTTCACCTGCAATGGTATAAGCTTTTTCTTTCATGGTTGTCATGGGGCAGCACTCTCCTTATTTTCTACTGAGAAGAACTAAATCAATTGATCTTGTAAACTTCTTCCTTAATAATCTTGTGCTTATTAATTGCTGGAAGGATACAATTCTGCAAATCAGGATTCGGATTATTTTTTTATCCTGCAGGGACATATCTCGGTGAGACTTCGTGGCAATAAACCCAATGTCCCGAGCTGATCTCTCGCCAGACAGGTTCAATCTTTGAGCAATGTTCTTTGGCGATCGGACAACGGGTATGGAAGCGGCAACCTTGCGGTGGGTTAATGGGACTAGGAATATCTCCATCAAGGACCATTCTTTTCCTTTCCCGCGCAATTATTGGATCCGGTATCGGTACTGCGGAAAGTAATGCTTTTGTGTAGGGGTGTTGAGGATTCTCGTAAAGTTCATCCTTTTCCGCCAATTCCATTAAGATACCCAGGTACATCACCGCCACTCGGTCGCATATATGGCGGACCATGCTCAAATCGTGGGCGATGAAAAGAATAGTAATCCCCAACTGATCCTGTAAATCTTCAAGTAGATTGACCACTTGAGCCTGAATGGATACATCAAGGGCAGCAATCGGTTCATCACAAACAACAAATATTGGCCTGGATGCCAGTGCACGCGCGATCCCAATTCGCTGACGCTGCCCTCCCGAAAATTCATGCGGAAAGCGGTTAAGATAATCCCTGCTCAGACCGACTAAATCCAATAAATCGCCAACTTTATTCTCCCTATCTTTTTTACTTTTGACTATTCTATGAACCCTTAAAGGCTCGCTAATAATTGAATTCACCGTCCAACGAGGATTTAAAGATGAAAATGGATCCTGGAAGACCATTTGAGAACGGGAGCGAATTTCTTTCATTTTTTGTCTTGACTTAAGATTCACCTCGTGCCCGTCGATTTCTATATATCCAGATGTTCGCTCATATATTCCCAGAATTGCCCGCCCCAAGGTGGTTTTCCCGGACCCGCTTTCACCAACTAATCCCAGTGTTTCCCCCCTGTGGATTTGAAAGCTGACGCCATCCACAGCCCTAACCTGACCCATGGAACGATTAAATATCGCCCCTGTTGTAAATGGAAAATGAACGAACAGCTTATCAACTATGACAAGCGGGGATTGGCTGCCAGACATTTGTTTTGTTGTCACCGGAGATCTCCAGTCTCGATGTTTATCCAGCAAGCCACCAAATGCTCCGGATCAACAGCGGTCAAGGGAGGTTTATTGTGCCAGCATTTTTCAACAACGAACTTACACCGATCCGCAAACGGACAACCATCTTGTATGTTGTAACAACTTGGGGGGAAACCCTCGATGGACTGCAGCCGATCAGATGTACGTCGTGAATCCGCCCGGGGAAGGGAATGCAGCAACGCCTGGGTGTAAGGATGTTTTCCAGAATGGAAAAGTGTCACCACATCTGCCTCTTCCACAATTTCGCCAGCATACATTACGATGACACGATCTGCCAGTTCAGCGACAACTCCAAGATCATGAGTTATCCAGATGATTGACATTTTAGTTTCCGCTTTTATTTTTTTGACAAGATCAATTATCCGAGCCTGGATGGCGACATCTAATGCTGTGGTAGGTTCGTCTGCGATCAATAATGTTGGTTCAAGAGCCAGCATCATGGCGATCAAAGCTCTCTGCCGCATCCCTCCTGAGAACTGATGGGGATAGTTCCGTAGACGTTGCTTTGCATCCGTAATCCCTAGCAACTCCAGATATTCAATGGCTTTTTGACGCGCAGCGTTTTTGGAAGTCCTTTGGTTTATGATTATCGCCTCGGTAAGCTGCTTTTCGATCGATAAAGTGGGGTTTAGCGATGTCATAGGATCTTGAAAAACGAAAGCAATTTCCCGCCCGCGAAATGGAATTAGCTCTGCTTCTGACATTGCGAGCAGATTTTTACCCTTATAGAGAGCAGTACCCCGAATAATCTCACCAGGAGGTTGGGGAATCAATCCGAGTATGGACATCACCGAGACGGTTTTTCCACAACCACTTTCTCCTACGATAGCAACAGTTTCATCTTCGTTGACATGATAAGAGATATCATTGACTGCATAGACGGTCCCTTCCGGTGTATGAAACCGGACATTCAGATTATTAATCTCAAGAAGCGGTGTGGGATTCATTATCATGGAAACCTTTTTCAGGTGATTAAATTGGTCGGCTGCGGGGGTCCAAGGCGTCTCTCAAACCGTCGCCAACAAAATTAATACTTAATATTGTGAGAAGGATGAAAAAACCTGGAAATATCCAGAACCAGGGAGCAGATTCGATATAGGTATAAGACCTTTCAAGCATATTGCCCCATGTGGCTGTCGGCGGCATTACGCCCATACCTAGAAAACTTATATAAGATTCACCCAGTATGGCGCTTGCAACACCCAGCGTTGCTGCAACAACAACTGGAGCAACTGTGTTTGGCAAGATATGTTTAACAATAATTTCCCAAGTAGGAGTTCCAGTTGCTCGTGCTGCAATCACAAAATCATTTTCTTTAAGGCGCAGATATTCGGCTCGAACTATTCGAGCAAGGTCCATCCAGCTCGTCATTCCGATCATTAAGATGATTCCTACTACACTGCCGCTGAAAGTACGCCCAGCAAGTTCCAGATTGGGGAACTTGTCGCTGAAAAATTTCGCCATTATCAGCAAGAGGAAAATTCTAGGGATGGAGATCACCGCTTCGGTGATTCTCATCAGAACAGAATCAATCCAACCGCCAAAGAATCCCGCGACAGAACCAACAAACACGCCAATCGAAACCATAACAAAAGCGGATGTAATTCCAATTAGCAGAGATATTTGCCCTCCATATATGGTCCTTCGAAAGATATCCCTCCCGATCATATCTGTTCCAAAGGGGTTAGCAGTGCTGGGGGGAGCAAGGCGTGCGGTTATACCTGTTCGATTGGAATCCTTTTCAGAGAAGAAAAACGCTCCTCCAAAACAATAAATAAATAGCAGGATCAGTATCACTGCGCCAAACATTGCCATTTTATGGCGGCGGAACCGCAACCACACCATTTTTCGTAATGAGAGCGGAGGTTTATCTAGAATTGTTTCTTTCGTTCTAAGGGTAATTTCAGCGACACTCATACATACTGTCCTTTTTACCGATACAGGCGAATACGTGGATCCAATGCTGCATACGTAAGGTCGGTAATAATTTGACAAATCACCACTGCTATTGCTACAAATATGATGATTCCCATTACAACAGGAGTGTCATAATTGTTTACATGATCCAGGAAAAGCCGTCCCATCCCTGGCCAGGCAAAGATTTTTTCTGTGACTGCGGCTCCAGCTAAGAGAAGCGGAAGATCCATGCCAATGAGGGTGATAATGGGAAGGGCTGCATTCTTGAAGGCGTGAGAAGAGATGATATATTTAATTTCCAATCCTTTTGCTTTCGCTGTTCTGATATAGTCCTGGTTGATAACCTCAAGCATCGCGCTGCGAGCATATCGCACATACTTTGCCATGCTGAGAAAAACGATACAGCTAACAGGCATAATCAGGTGGATAACAATTTGAGAGACGGTTTTTCCTTTTTCGAAATCAAACATGCCAACCGAGGGAAGATATGGCAACCCCCAGCGCCTGAATAGGCTGGAAAAGATATAAATTAGAACCAGAGCAATAATAAAAACGGGCGTAGATAAGCCGACAAAAGAAAAAGCAGTTAAAAAATTATCAAGAAATGAATATTGTTTGAGGGCAGAGGTGATGCCAAAAGATATTCCTAAAACGATAATCAAAATCTGGGCCGGGATCATTAATATTAATGTGTTTGGAATCCGGTTCAGAATAAGGCCTAGGACCGAAACCCCTCGGTCGGTTAGGGACGTGCCAAAATCACCACGTAAAATACCTTTTCGAATTCCCGGGGTTTCTTGTATGCCGTCGCCATCCATATCAATTTTCGCCCAGTCATTGCCAACCAGCCAGTACGTATACTGTAAATAGACAGGCTGATCCAAGCCCAATTTTCTACGAAGTTGTTCATATTCTTCAGACCTTAATCCAACTATTCCTCCCATTGTTTCCACTGGATCCCCTGCGCTATTGGCCAAAAAAAATATTACTATACTGATGATGAACAGCAAGATGATAGATTCCAGTAATCTTCTTACGATATATCGAGGCATCTCAGGACTCCAGGCAGGTTTTGGAGGGAAGGTTGTCGTTTCCAGAGGCAGTGAGCAAGGTGCAGATCACCTTGCTCACTGCTGCAATCATGAGTTTACGGATTCAGGTCCCATTGAGCTATTGTGTAGAACTGATTCGGTTCCGCAAGGACTACACCTGTTAGTCTCGGACTATATGCAGTGAAACCAGAATCTTCATATAAGCCCAAGAAATACACATTTTCAGTCATGTAACGGCTGAGTTCATAAAATTTCTGTAATCGCACAGATGTATCCAACTCAGATATCTCTGCGGTGAAAAGCTCATCCAGGTGGGCATCACACATTTGGAATAAGTTCCTTCCCTTTGGATTTTTATCACTGGGAATCGATGCGCAAAGGAAACGATTGGTGTCTCCATCAGGGTAACTGGGCGCCCATCCCCATTGACAAAAATCGGCTTTAGCGCATGGCGAGTTTTTCCCGCTTGCCAATAGATCATTGATGGGGTAGCTTGCTATATCAAGCTGGATGCCGCAGTCTGCAAGATTCTGCTGAGCAACTGCCTGGTAATCCTTTCTGAAGTTGTCATTGATTGTCACGTGGTGAAGTTCCAATTTGACACCAGCTTTTTCCCGAATTCCGTCGCCGTTGCTGTCAGTCCAGCCATCATCTTGCAGCAATTGTTTTGCTTTCCCCGGATCATACGGCCAGGACTTAAGGCTTGGGTCCTCCCAAGGAGTACCCGTCCAGAAGCTGGTGGAAACATAGGTATAGCCAGATAAAACTTTATCGACATAAGAGGCGCGATCAACACACATCGCCACCGCCTGCCGGACCTTCACGTCCTTCATAATGGGATTGTTGCTCAGGTTGGCGAACCATCCTTCGTTATAACCGGCGCTTACGGGAGCTATGACAATCTTGGCATCGGAAAGTGCCGGCAACTCAGAGTAAGGTGGCAGGGGGCTAAGAAGAATATCACCATTCACAAGGGCAGTTGTTTGTGCGGTGGTATCCGGAATAATCCGGATGTAGATCTCATCGATCTTGGCCGGTTTGTCGTAGTAATTCTTATTACGGACAAAATGGGTAAAGCTACCCGATTCCCAATCGGAGAAAACATACGGACCGCAGCCTACTTTGGGCTCATGGTTCCAGGAAGCTTTATCCAGAGTGCCATCCGCATCAAACACCGGTTGCAGGACATGCTTTGGAAGGATATCTCGCAGAATCGTAGCACGCCAGGGAATGTAAGCCTTTGCGAAGCTGATCTTAACCGTTGTGGAATCAACTGCTTCCATGGTTTTGATCAGGTTGTACGGGAAGGGAGTAGAGGTGTTGGCAGGATTGGTAAACATCTGCCAGGTGAAGACAAAATCATCGGCGGTGATAGGTACTCCATCCGACCACTTGATATCATTTCTCAGATGTACAATGATTGTCGTTCCGTCTGCAGATACACCTCCGTTCTCCAACGATGGTATTTCTGTAACAAGGACAGGCACCATTTCGCCTTTCTCATTATTGACCCAGGGATCGCAATTCCAGATCTGCTGAGTGACCTTTGAATACCAACTCGGATCATACATGGGGTTGAGTGATGTCCATTCTCGCAGAAAACCGATGGTGGCAATTTTCGGTTCGGGTGGTTGAGTTGGTTTTTCTGTTGGTTGCTCTTTCACAGCTGTTGGAACGATCTCCGTTGGAGAGGATGTTGTTGCTGGTTGCTCTTTCACAGCTGCTGGACCGCATGCAGCCAGCAGCAACCCGAATACGAGAACAAATATGCTTATTCTAAAAATCTTATTCTTCATGATTTTTTCCTTTCTGGTTTGATTATTGATGGTGGGTACGCCTGCAAGACCCATTACACAATCCAGTCAGTGACAGCCTAATAATCAATCGTTTCCATGTGATGGTGGGTTTTGCAGCGGTGAACGACTTGATGTTTCATTTATTCACCTCTTCCAACTTTCCTTGCAGTCGTAATTCGCCTTGTTTTTTGCCTGGCACCTCCTGTCGCTTGCTTTCTCTCAAGGAAGCGAGTAATTCCTTGCCAGCATTTTCAATGTGTTCATACATGGCAGATTCTGCCGCGTTTGCATCACGTCTTTCGAGGGCATCTACGATTTTGCTATGCTCCATGAAATCTCGTTGGTTTCGGTCAGGAGCTTGCGGAATATCATTTTGCGGGAAATTACCTTGCAGCATGGTTGGATAAGTTGACCACAATACTTCTAAGGTTCGAATTAGGAAAGAACTTTTGCTGGACTGGTATATGGTCAGGTGAAATTGACGGTTCAGCTCCCGGTATAATGCAAATTGCTCAGCTTCCACAGCAGATTTCATCTCATTTATTAATTGAGATAGATATTCAATTTCAGCCTTTGTTATTAACTTCGTTGCAGTTTTGGCTGTGCAGCCTTCAATGAAGGCTCGAAGGGCAAATAGATCTGAGAGATCCTCCTGGGAATAACTGATAACACGAACTCCACAATAGGGAATATGCTCTACCAATCCATCTGAAACAAGATCCTTCAGTGCTTCACGCACAGATATCTGACTGACGCCATATTTATCAGCGATGTGTTGCTGGCGAATAAATGCTCCCGGCTTTAGTTCACCATTTAAGATCGACGTACGTATACGTTCCGAAACCATGGAGTGAATTGGCTGACCCGTTATTGCATCTTTATTTGACTTCATAGCACTACCTTGACAAGATGATCTATCTTATTATAAATTATAAATAATTTATAATTTATAATTTACCATGATTTTGAGGTTATGTCAACTTTAGTTTTCGATAACAGCAATTCCAAATCAGAGGATTTTAATTATTTATATTTTTCCATTTGGCAATAAACGGGCTATTTTTGGCGTTTTTCAAACATAAATTTAAGTTTTTGGGAATCTTGTTTTGAAAAACCATCTGTTTTTTGCCAAATATGGTTCAGATTTGGAATTGCTGATCAGGTTAGGCTTCAGGCTGCCGAATCTAAGTTGACAAGAACACTAAGCAAATCGTAAAGTAAGTTCTTTTTTTGACAAAAGCGGGCATTTGGCAGGAAATTACCAGATAAAAAAATAACTCATTGTTCATCTTCACAAAGCAGCATTTCTCTTCCTCACTTGCGTACAAATCCCCCAGACGCTCTTTTCTTTCAGCCCAAACTCCTCCGCCAACGAT
>CAZGSQ010000140.1:0-9504 GCA_964528535.1 uncultured Tangfeifania sp.
AAGTAACAAATCAGTAAGGTCTTAAAAATCAATATGGAATTAAAACGAGTTGTTGTAACCGGTCTTGGCACAATCAACCCGCTTGGCAAAAATGTTGAAGAATATTGGGAAGGCCTAAGGAATGGGGTCAGCGGTGCGGGCCCCATTACTCGTTTTGATGCCTCCAAGTTCAAAACACGCTTTGCGTGCGAGATCAAAGATTTCGATCCAAATGAATATCTGAACCGGAAAGAGGTCCAAAAGCACGACATGTATGCTCAATATGCCTACATAGCTGCTGCCCAGGCCATTGAAAATTCCGGACTGGATCTCTCCAAAATCGACAAAGATGAGGTAGGTGTTATCTGGGGTGCTGGTATTGGCGGATTGGATACATTCTTTCAATGTGTTACCGAGTTCAATAACAATCCGGATAATCCAAGATTCTCCCCATTTTTTATCCCCAAGATGATCGCCAACATGGCCAGTGGAAACATTGCCATGCAGTACGGTTTCAGGGGTCCAACCATCACAACGGTCACTGCTTGTGCCTCTGCCACGCATGCCATGATAGATGCTGCCACCTACATTCGGATAGGGAAAGCCAACATTTTCATTGCAGGCGGTTCGGAAGCAGCCATCACACAGGCCGGAGTTGGAGGTTTCAATGCCATGCATGCCTTGTCGACCAGAAACGATGATCCAAAAACGGCATCCCGTCCTTTCGACAAAGGAAGGGATGGGTTTGTCATGGGAGAAGGTGCAGGTGCCTTGATTCTCGAAGAGTACGAACATGCGATAGCTCGTGGAGCCACCATCTGGGCTGAGTTGGTAGGTGGTGGAATGTCAACAGATGCCTACCACATGACCGCTCCCGATCCGGAAGGAGGAGGTGCCTCACTCGTGATGAGAAGAGCATTGAACGACGCCGGTCTTCAGCCCGAAGATATCGACTACATCAATGTGCATGGTACCTCAACAGGATTGGGCGACATCGCAGAGCCAAAAGCCATCAAAAAGGTTTTCGGCGACCATGTCTACAAAGTTGCCATCAGTGCCACCAAGTCGATGACGGGTCACTTGCTTGGAGCCGCAGGTGCCGTAGAGGCCATCGCATGCATCCTCGCCATGAAATACAGTCTCGTTCCGCCGACTATCAACCAATTTGAGCTTGATCCTGAAGTTGATGAAAAGATTGATTTTACATTTAACCATGCAAAACCACGCAACATCAATTACGCACTAAGCAACACTTTTGGTTTTGGCGGCCACAATGGCACTGTCATCTTCAAGAAATTAGATTAGTAAGTGATCAGAAATTTGATATATCAGATAAAACTCTTTTCTTCTCCAAGAAAAGAGTTTTATTCGTATATCAAGAACCTGACCGGTCACAGCCCCCTAAAATTTAAGCTTTACGACATTGCCTTTATCCACAAGTCGGCTTCCTATGTTGACAAAATGGGCAATTTGGTGAACAACGAACGCCTCGAATATTTGGGAGATGCCGTCCTTGGCACCATTGTCGCCGAATACCTCTACAACCGCTTTCCATTCAAAGACGAAGGCTTCCTCACCCAAATGAGGTCGCGTGTGGTAAACAGAAGCTTTCTCACCCAGCTCACCTTCAAGATGAAACTAAACCGTTATGTGGTTTCCAATGCCAATTCGGTAAGTGAGTCAAGCCATCTATTTGGCGACCTTTTGGAAGCATTTATTGGAGCGATCTACCTCGACTGTGGTTATGCCGTCACCAAACAGTTTGTTATCAAGAAAATCTTCAACCAACATGTCGACATTCAGAAAATGGAGACTGTCGACAACAACTACAAGAGTCAGCTCATCGAGTGGGGCCAGAAGATCAAATTGGAGGTAGAGTTTAAAACCATTGGCAACACCGATTCAAGTCCCGAGAAAATGCCCTTTGTAACGGAAGTTTGGATCGATGGGAAAGTATTGGGACGTGGTGAAGGTTACTCGAAAAAAGAGGCCCAGCAAAATGCCGCACAAAAAGCCATCGACAAGATAAACCTTCAGGAAGCCGAAGCATCAGGCTATTAGATCACTGATTACCTCTTCCGCTGTTAAATATTGTTAAGGATAAACTCCTCAACGGATTATTAGCTTTATATTTGCTTTATGAGCAAAAAGATGATCAACATACTCGCTATCGTGATGGCAATTGCCGTCGCCTCCATGGTATGGGTACAGCTGATAACCATCAACAAGACCGCCAAGCTGCAGGAGAAAGACTTTACCTTCGTTGTGAACAGGGCACTCAGCGACGTGCGGGACATGCTTGATTTTGAAGAGATTCAGCAATTTTACGAGCTCGATCAATCCTATTACATTTCTGATGTCAAGCCCTCCATGGGGCTCAATCTCTATCCCAACTCCGACCCTTCTGAATCGTTGAGCAAACTTAGCCGTTCCGGAGAACTTTCTGTCACTTACCAAAGCACTGTCAAAAGCACCAACGGGACCTTCGAGATCAGAAAATCCCAGGTCAACTTCAACATTCCAAGCATGCAAAGCTCGTACAACCGTAAGAGCGAAAAGCAATCGCAGGACCTGCGGTACCAAAGCTACAAAATGGAACGGGCCGAAATGAAGGTTGCCGACCGGATAAAATCTCCTGAATACCTGAAACAGGCGCTCGAGACCGAACTCAAAGATCCAGATAAAGATATCAAGCTCGACTACAAATACTGTGTAAAATCGACCATTGATGGCAAGACAGAAATGGTTTTGGGTGATGCCGATTACCATCCCACCAAAGCAACGAGAGAGTATAAAACGCCTCTCTTCTACGATCAAACCTCTTCCAAACCTCATTTTCTCTATGTCTATTTCCCCGGCCAACATGCCGAGCAGATCAAGGCAACTTACGACTTTGTGCTTCCTTCTCTCTTGCTTACCCTCATCATCATCAGCATTTTCGTCTTTACGCTCCAAATAATTCTGCGGCAGAAGAAATTGTCTCAGATCAAGAATGACTTCATCAACAACATGACCCACGAACTAAAGACACCTATCTCCACCATCTCACTGGCTTCGCAGATGCTGAAAGACAACTCTCTGGTTCATTCACCCTCCACCATCGATCACATTTCGGGGGTCATCCTCGACGAAAGCAAGAGATTGAGCAGCCAGGTGGAGAAAGTTCTGCAAATGGCCGTTTTCAACGAAGGAAAACTGAAGCTCAAATTCACCGAGATCGATTTGAACCAGATTGTCGCACAGGCCGCCTCTAACTTCGAGATTCGTGTAACCAACTCCAATGGGACCCTTGAAACCAACATTTCAGCAGACAACGGGATCATCCACGGAGATGAGGTCCATATTACCAACGTTATCTTCAACCTGCTTGACAACGCTGAAAAATACAGCAAGGAGATACCAAAAATTGAAATATCAACCGAGAACAAAAGCAATTGGGTAATTGTTCAGATTAAGGACTATGGGATTGGAATCTCAAAGGAGAACCTCAACCAGATATTTGAACGTTTTTACCGCATACCGACCGGAAATGTGCACAACGTGAAAGGATTCGGACTTGGACTCTCCTACGTAAAACGGATTGTAGATGAGCACCATGGAAAAATTAAAGTAGAAAGTACGGTGGGGAAGGGAACCAAGTTCAGGATCTATTTCCCATCATTAAATAGTTAATATTATGGAAAAGAGGATGAGAGTTATCTTAAGCGAGGATGATGAGAACCTGGGATCGTTGCTCAGGGAATACTTAATTGCCAAGGGCTATGATACAGACCTGTACCCCGACGGGGAGGCTGCTTTCAAGGGCTTCCAGAAGAATCAGTACGACTTGTGCATTTTCGATGTGATGATGCCAAAAAAAGATGGATTCTCTCTCGCAAAGGATGTTCGTATCATCAACAGCGAAATACCTATCATCTTCCTAACTGCCAAAAATATGAAGGAGGATGTCATCGAAGGATTCCGACTTGGTGCCGACGATTACATGACGAAACCTTTCAGCATGGAGGAGCTGATCTTCCGTATCGAGGCGATCCTGAGGAGAACAATGGGTGAAGCCGACAATACCCAGGTTATCTTTAATCTTGGGAGGTTCACTTTTGATGCCAGAAAGCAGACCCTTTCCAACGCCAACGACAGCACAAAACTGACGACCAAGGAGTCCGAACTGCTGCGTCTTCTTTGCGTCAATGCCAACAAAGTGCTTGAACGCAATTATGCCCTCAAAACCATTTGGGTCGACGACAACTATTTCAACGCCCGCAGCATGGATGTTTACATCACCAAACTTCGGAAGCATCTGAAAGACGAAGAGGGAATCGAGATCATCAACATCCACGGCAAGGGGTACAAGCTGATTATTTGAAAGATATGAGAGATGAGACTTGAGACATAAGATATAAGATGTTATCTCATGTCTTATGTCTCATCTCTTATGTCTCATCTCTTATGTCTCATCTCTTGTGTCTCATCTATTTTGTCTGATCAATCCAACTTCAGGACGGCCAGGAACGCTTTCTGGGGTACTTCCACGTTTCCGATTTGCTTCATCCGCTTCTTCCCCTTCTTCTGCTTGTCGAGCAATTTTCGCTTCCGCGTGATGTCGCCACCATAACATTTGGCGGTCACATCCTTGCGCACTGCCTTCACAGTTTCGCGCGAAATGATTTTGGCTCCGATGGCTCCCTGAATGGCTACATCGTATTGCTGCCTCGGGATCAATTCCTTCAGCTTTTCGCAGATCCTTCGTCCGAAAGTGTAGGCGTTGTCGACGTGCAACAGGGTAGAAAGCGCATCCACCGGTTCACTGTTCAGAAGGATATCCAGCTTTACCAATTTGGCAGGTCGGTACCCGGTAATGTGGTAATCGAATGAGGCATAGCCCTTTGAAATACTTTTGAGTTTGTCGTAAAAATCTATCACGATCTCGCCCAAAGGCATGTCGAAGGAGAGTTCGGCCCTGTCGGCGGTGAGGTAATCCTGTTTGGTCATCATGCCACGCTTGTCGAGACACAACGTCATGATGGCGCCAATGTATTCGGAACGCGTGATGATCTGTGCATGGATAAAGGGCTCTTCGATCTGTTCTATCAGGGTTGCTTCGGGCAATCCGGCAGGATTGTATACCTCGAAGGTCTCCCCTCCCCTGGTGGTGACCATGTAAGATACGTTTGGCACAGTGGTTATCACATTCATGTCGAACTCCCTGTCGAGTCGCTCTTGCACGATCTCCATGTGCAGCAACCCAAGGAAACCACACCTGAAACCAAAGCCCAGGGCCATGGAGGATTCGGGTACATAGGTCAGTGAGGCATCGTTGAGCTGCAACTTCTCCATGGCATTTCGAAGATCCTCGTAATCCTCGCTATCAATCGGGTAGACTCCGGCAAAAACCATTGGCTTCACCTCCTCAAAACCTGAAATCATGTTGGCGCAGGGATTCTTCAACTGAGTGATGGTATCCCCAACTTTGATCTCTTTGGCAGTCTTTATGCCACAAATAATATAGCCCACATCGCCGGCGCTCACCTCTTCTCTAATTTCGAGCCCCATCTTGAGCACACCTACTTCATCTACCACATACTGCTTGTCGGCAGCCATGAACTTAACAAGATCGCCCTTACGGACTGTCCCGTTGGCCACCTTGAAATAGGCGATGACGCCCCGAAACTGGTTGAAAACCGAATCAAAAATCAATGCTTGCAGGGGTGCTTCCGGGTTACCATCAGGTGCCGGTATGTCGGTTAAAATGCGCTCTAAAATTTCGGCCACACCTTCTCCTGTTTTGCCGGATGCCCGGATGATGGTCGACCGCTTGCATCCTATCAGTTCGATGATCTGATCCTCCACCACCTCTGGCATGGCATTGGGCAGGTCCATCTTGTTCAGAATAGGAATGATCTCAAGATCGTGCTCGATGGCCAGGTAAAGATTTGAAATAGTCTGGGCCTGAATGCCCTGGGTGGCATCTATGATCAGCAAGGCACCTTCGCAGGCGGCAATCGAACGGGAAACTTCGTAAGAAAAATCAACATGCCCGGGTGTATCAATCAGATTGAGCAGGAATTTCTCTCCCTGGTGGAAATATTCCATCTGAATGGCATGGCTCTTGATGGTGATGCCACGCTCTTTTTCAAGGTCCATATCATCCAACACCTGTGCCTCCATGTCGCGTGCACTGATCGTCGAAGTCATCTCCAACAGACGATCGGCCAGCGTACTTTTCCCATGGTCAATGTGGGCAATGATGCAAAAATTCCGGGTGTTATTCATGTTTGACATACCTTATATACTTGATAATCTGTGCTTCAATCGAAAATAAATCGGTGCAAAGATAGGCAAAATTTTGATAGCTAAATTTTATACCTTTACTAAACTGTGCAGGTCTATTCATCTGTTCGATATATTGTTCGCGACAAAAATTACTAGCTGAGCATTACCAGCTTGGGTTAAGTGATTGGATTATCCATGTTAACCTCTTGACCTCATATTTCGTATAAGGCAATAGTCTCACAAACAATTGAGACAGATTCATTAATAATACCTGACTTCATGCTTTCAAACCTTCCCTATCACTCAGCTTACAGACTATCCAAAAGGAAATTGGCGCTTGAATCCATCCTAATAGTCCTCATGTTCCTCCTCTTTGGCAGGAATACCATGGCACAGGAACCTTCCACACAAACCCGCTTACTCCTCAAAGATCTGATCGGTATGGGTTTCGAAAATATTGGCATCCAGGAGAATAAAAATGAAGTTTACCTGTTTTACGAGAATCGTCTCTTTCGATGGGAAATCGACGGCTTGTCTAAAATTCTGAAAGAGGCTGCTTCAACCTACAACGATTCTACCATTTTGCACTTGGTTCCCTTGCACCAGAGAATTCCTGTTTCTGTACTTACTACCAGGATAAGTACATTCAGGAAACTTCAGCGTGACACTACAAATTATGCCCAAGGTGACAACCCTTTGCAGGTGTCGTTGAACAGTGATGCTGCAAATCTAATCCTCCAAAAGCTCAAACTTCACAACAGTCCGCTCAGGAAAATTGATATTTTCCTGCTTCCGGGATTCAGAATCCAGTTAGGAAATTTTGACAACCCCGTCGAATGGCGATTCAGTATCTCGCCAGTGGTTCAAACTTCACTCTGGAAAGGCAATTTGCTGTCGGCTGAGGTATTGATCCCCCTTCACAATTCCCTACAACAGCAATATGAAGGAAAAATCAGACTGGAGGCTGCAACAGTAAACCAAATGTTCCGACTGCCAAAGAATCTGTTTATCTATACCTCTGCCGGAATCTTTCCATTCAGAAACAAACTGAGTGCTTCTGCAAATTTTCAGCGGTACGGCATTTCAACCGACCTAAAAAAATGTTTTTTAAATGGCAGAGTAAGCGCCGGAGCAAATGTTGGTTTGACCGGATACCTCGACATCAATAGTGGTTATCTAAATTACTGGCCCATCAATCGAATCAATTTCGCAGTTTATGCAGAGTACCGCGAACCGCATTTCGACTTTACCGCCAGGCTTACTGCCGGCAAATTCCTCTACGATGACCGTGCCGTCCGACTGGATATCTCCAGACAGTTCCACGAAACAAGTCTCGGGTTGTTTGTTATCAAGTCTGACCTAAGGTCTGATGGGGAATTGGGTACGGTAGGAGGGATCAGCCTCTCCATCCCGATCGCACCGCGCAAGTCGTTCAAGCCATCCCACATCAGGGTCAACATGGCCAAATACTTCAACTTCGAATTCAGGGAGAGAACCATCGATCCGGTAGCCACCACCTTCAGAACCAACAACGATTGGAACGAAATTTTCAGCAACCTGAACCCCGACTTTACAAGAGAACAACTGTTGGTGCATTAGAACCTACAACCAAACGCTCCAGAAATGTAATTTTCAACCAAGTGGGCAGTTCAATTAAAGCAATACCTTGAAATTGATCCCTGCCGCATAGGAGTCAAAATTCAACTCGGCCAGGTTGATCGCGAAGTGTTTGAGAAACTGGTACTGAAATCCGGCATTGACCCGCTTCGAATCATATTCGGCATACAGGTGCAGAGATTTATGCGGCGCATAGGCCACTCCGCCAAAGGGACCATCCAATTGATGGTAAAGTGCTTTCATAATGGATGGCGCATACCCCACATGAAAATCAAAATCGGAAAATTTCTTGGACAGGACGATGTAGGTCGCATTAAAATAGACGGTATTCGAATTGTCGGTAGATGCAAAATCGTGCACCCCCACTGTGATGGCAGGCAAGTATTTCTTCTCTTTAGTAAGTCGGAGCCGAACCATCGGGTAACGGTCGACGGTATAGGTAGAATGGTACCACAGCGGCCTGCTGACCCTGAAGGCCACCTCAAGGAACGGCAAAAAAGTAAGGTTAACATAGGCCGCACCAACGTTTTTAGTGCCTTCAAAATAGGACTGCTCCTTCTTGTCAAAATAGGAGACGCCCATGCTTAAGGTACCATCCTGCGGCATCCTGGCGGTTGGAATCGTCACGAGACCGGTGATTCCGGTCAGACATTGCGCCCGGAGCGGCAGCGGTGTGAAAAAGGCCACCAAACACACACAACTTAAAAGGATATTTCTTTTGAATGGGGACATTTTCGTCTGAAATTAATTGAGAATCCAAGAGGAGAAAAACCACAATGACCGCTGCTGTGCAATCGTAAAAATCCAAAAGAAGACACCCATAATCCAAATGATTACTTGGCTTATGGGTGTCTCTAACTATTAGGATTAAAAAATCTAATCAAAAGTCAATTCCACTTCCCTCAGTGAAGAAATTAATTTCCTCCCTGGTTGTGACAAGGAACATAATTCGCATCAAGATGATAGTTGGTTGATGGCATACGAATTATACCGCTAAATGGAAATTCTGGTGTGGAATCAGTTAAATCATAGGATTCTACCTCTACTGTTAGCGTTGCTGCTATAGAAAAGCCTGTAGATGGGGCAAAATGTGTAGTACCCCACACGCAAGAATAAGATACTGATGCTGCCGAACCTGTCAATAACCAGGAAACAGGGAAATTAAATATATAAGCTAATGAAGAAGCAGGTACATCAAGTCCTTGTCCGCAGCCGGAGGAATAATTATTTACTGAAACCAAAGACGTTGCTTTGGTGAGCGAAGGCTTGATGGTCACAAATTTGTTGGCTTGACTCCATTGGGAGAAATGGGTAATCTTGTAGTAAACGGTATTTCGGTCGGCTGAAAAATGGTCGGCCGGGACAACTTCTACAGTACCATCCTTCTTGACATAATTCATGGTCAACCCATTTTGCCTGGCAGTCTTCTCGGCAATTGACATGGTTGGCGGGTAGTCGTTGCCAATAAACACATCAATGATCATCGGTTGACTCAGCACCAATCCGGAAGGCTGAAGATCCAGCTTCTGAGAAGGAATCTGGTTGTTAACAATTTCAACACCGGTTGTAACGATGGTTGTGTTAACTCCACCAACTGAAGTAACAGGCGCAACTTCCGTATTCAGCGGAATGTTGGTC
>CAZGSQ010000141.1:0-9413 GCA_964528535.1 uncultured Tangfeifania sp.
TCACGATGCGGTAACCCTCCGATTTCCTTTTGGCAAACCACTCTTTGGGATGCGGGTAACGGAGGGTGTCGACCCGGAAATCGTTGAAACGCATGGCCCAGGGACTGTCGATGTTGATGGTCCGGACCGGAATATCATATCGCTTGTAGCCATCCAGCAAGGTGTCTGCCATGGCGACGTTGTTGGAATCGTTGTCCCACACCCAGCACTCCAGTGCCCAGGCAGGAGTCAGGGGAGGATTGGTATGCCGTTGGGCATTGAGAAACAGTCCCCAGAAAGGGTAGGCAGCATAAAAATAAAAGAACAACAGCAATGCCGCGAAGGTGATCGCGGTGATCTTACCGGCTTTTCTCCACTTGGATTTTTTCATGGTAGCAGTAGTTGGACAAATTAAATCAAAAATATCTGAATCAGGATGAACAATTGTCTGAATCAGGATTTTCAGAATTGAAGAATTGACAGGATTAATATAGTTGGTGAGGCAAGATAACCTCCACCAACCACGAATTGCACCACAAAATAACACCAGCCAACCACGAATTTAGCTTCGCTGATCTTCGATTCACGAATTACACCAATTGAAAAACGAATTAAAGAATCTCCCTACCATGAATTTCAAATATTACAGGAAGATTATCGGTCATAGCGCATTCCCCTCCTGGAGGGGTGCCCGCAGGGCGGGGTGGTTTCTTGACATACATCTATCATGTGCCCGCAGGGCTGGGTGGTTTTTTGGCATACATCCATGCTCCCATGGGTGTGAATCTTTAATTCACACTTATTGAAACAGGATTACCAATCCAAACAATTTCCCCAAATTCTTTTTTCAAATTGAATTGCCTTAACTTTACTAATAACTGTATTTGCTGCAAAATTTAGCCGAAGTATTCGATTAAAGGTTCTTGTAACCAGGCAATTTATAGCCAGGAAAAATTATATTATAAACCGTGAATATATAGCAATAACGTTATATATTTGTCTTGCCATGGAGGATCATTGTTGATGAAGTGGTCGGAATTACGAAAAAAGGCGTTGCAACGTGGCTGGTATTTGCTCAGAAATGGGAAAGAGCATGATATCTATGCGCATCCGGACAAGGATTTTGTCATTCAAATTGCCAGGCACGATGCCCAGGAGGTTAAAACCGGGCTTTACCACAAACTGAAAAAGCAGATCGGTTTTTAATCTTCCATGGTGATAAAACAAAATATTATGAAGACTTTAGCATTGATCGAAAAGGGGAAAGATGGAAGTTTCGGCATTTTTACGCCGGACTTGCAGCATACCATCATAGGCCAGGGAGCAACAGTAATGGAATCCAAGGAGGATTTCAGGAATTCGGTGAAAGAGGTGCTGGCATCCTACACCGAAATTGGGAAGCCGATCCCTGCCGAATTACAGGATATCGAGTTTGAATTCAGGTATGATATCGCGTCGTTGTTTGATTTTTATCAATTTATCAATGTGAGCAAATTTGCGCAGGAAGCCGGCATCAATGCTTCGCTGATGAGACAGTATAAAACAGGCAGGCAGTACATCTCAGAAAATCAGGTACTGAAAATCGAAGCGGCCCTGCATAAAATTGCCCGCGAATTTGCTGAGATCAGGCTGGTGTAAAATTGTCTGAATAAATTGTCTGAATCAGGATTTACAGGATTACAGAATTACAGAATTAACAGGATCAATCATGTGGCAGAGGAAAGATAACCCCTCCCAACCACGAATTGCAACAATTGGAACACGAATTTAATGGAAGAATGTGGTGATCGTCTTAGTCATCTTAGTCGTTCCCTCGGTCTCCCCGTCCCTCAGTTCTTTCTCCCAATATCGTAGATACGGCAGTGACTCCAACCAGCCGTGACAGGAACGCTAACGCGTAGAGCTTTTCCAGATCTGGAAAAGTTTTACCACTAATTCGGGAGTTCCCCTCGCCCGCTTGCCCCTTCAAGCGCTTCCCCCTCCTTCATCCTCATGCTAATTTTACCTCAAATCTCCATTAGCTCCTTTTGCCCGTAGGGCAATTTTTAACGTGCAGAAATATGAACTCACACTAGCATGCGAAAAACCCATTTCATGCTCCGAAAAACGCATTTATGGTACCGAGAAATAGATTTCACCTGACGCAATGTCAGTTTATGGTACCGAGAAATGAATTGATGCAAGAGAAAAATGCATTAACGCAAGCGAAAAGTCATCTCATCCAACCGAAAAATCAATTAATGCAACCGAGAAATTGATTAACGCAACCGAGAAATGAATTGATGCAAGCGAAAAGTCATCTCATGCAACCGAAAAGTGAATTGATGCAAGCGAGAAGTCAAATCGCAGTAGCAAAAAGTATTTCCGCGGTAGCGAATAGTATAAATGTAGTAGAGATAAGTATAACTGCAATTGCAAAATCTATTTCTACAGGAGCAGTTTTCGTATCGAATGCATCCCGCAAAATTAAGCGTTAGTGCGGTAAAATCAAAATACCACATTTGCTAAATCATTAATATTGTGAAGTTTGAAAATTTGTTTCCGTAAAGAAATCAAAAACGTCACAAGTCAGGAATACCGGCATCCGGCACCTGGCGCCGGTATCTTGTTGAATTTTGGATTATTTCAAAGAATCCCGGATCCGGGCTGTGAAATGATGGCACGTCCCGAAGGGAGAAAGATTGGGATATTGAAGATCCCTATCTCTTGTTTTTATCAGTTTTAGTCACTGTGTCGTTTTTGACGTTTTTAAAATATTCCGTTGCTAGCAAAGCATCCAGCATTCCGTTTGTGCTGCCCCTTTCGCCGGTAATTAATATCTCGGGCACCAGTTTGATATTGTGTTTTGCCAATGATTCTGCAACCTGGATCTGGGCATAAGCAACCTCTCCCAATGCCCTGGTCTTCTTTTCAAGGACACTTGCCTCTGCATCTCCGATGGATTGCGTAATTTCAGCGGTAGCGTTCCCCTTTACTTTCGTAGCCTCGGCTTCAGCCTTTGCATTTACAGTGGTAACGGTTGCATCCGCCTCTGCATTGATCGTTTTGGATTTGGCATCACCTGTCGCGGTTTTGATCTTGGAATCTGCAACTTTTTCCGAAATCTCAACATTCCGCTCCGCCTTTACGACCTCCGCCTGCATATTTGCTGATGCAGTTGCCGCTTCGAGGTTTTTCCTTTGTTCCTGGGCTTTTTGCTGTGTTTCAAATGTTAGTTTTTCTTGTTCTGCGATCTTCCGGTCGGTCAATGTCTTCATCAAGTCAGCAGGAGGAACAATATCTCCGATCAACGTATCAACTGCCACTACATCGTATTGTGTCAGCACTTCTTCGATTCTTTTCTTGGCATCATCCTGTCTGTCGCTTCTTCCTTTTAAGAAATCAATCACATCTGATTTCTGGGCTGAATTTCTAAAATAGTTTCCTATGGTTGGTTCAAGAACCTGGGAAACCAGATTTTGAACGCTTCCGAAGCGGGCAATCACTTTAGCCGCCGCTTTGTTGGAAATATTTATGATCTGCGACACATCCATATTGAAGGTAAATCCATCCGAAGAGCGCACGGTAATGGTTGATAATTTCTCATCCAATTTATGGGACTCAGACCTCGAAGTTGCCCAATTGAGCACGATATTGGTCGTTGGGACGATCGTAATGGACATAATATCAGTGTTGATAGCATATTTACCGGGATCCAATGTTTCCTCGCAGACCCCTTTCTGTCCCTTTTTTACTATGTTGCCATGTTTGAACATTTCGCCCGATGTATCCGTTCCGGCATCTCCGACAAAGGAGACAAGAACACCTACATAGCCCACCGGGATAATTGTCATTTCAACCAATTTCACAGTTGCAAACCACGGGTTGATAAACCACTGGCCTGAAAGCAAAACCTGTTCCTGCAATCCCCGGTTACCACCCGCCTTGATAAAGGTATCCGCATCCTGAAAATTACCGTGCCCTTCAATGATTTTCCCTGCGATTTCATCCTTGGCAAGTGGTGTTCCGTCTAAAATAGTCACGATACCTACCTTATCTTGCTGCACTTGTATCACATCCGTTTCAAATACCTTAAATAATGCCGGATTTATTCTGTAAACTCCGGGCGTAAGGTAGGCTCTTTGTGCTCCTTTTTGTCCGCCTCCGTTCAGGAACATAATCGGATCCTGGAACTTGTTGCAGTCTATCGTTTTTGCCGTAATATGGCCGGGATCCAGGGGCATACCATCTTTTGCTTCAATCAGCGCAATTTTCCCTTCGGAAACAAGTGTAAACGGAGTTTTTTCAATACTGTATTGCCATACCCATTTCCAAAAATGGATGCCCGGCGGAAGCATTTGTGCCTGGTAACCCGCTTCTCCCCTTGTGGCAATAATTCTTCCTTCCGGCAAAGTTTTGTTCTCGCCGAACAAAACAAATTTCTTGGTGACTACACCGGTTTGATTTTCAGCAATGAATACGATCCCTAGAAGGAATTTGATGACAAGGAACAGTAAGAGTAGGGCACCAATTCCTATTGCATAAGTTGCCATTGAAGGAATCTCTACCAACGTTGAAAGAAAGATGTAGGTTTTCATTGGGCTTTTTTATTAAGGTGATTAAATTAATAGGTCATTGAATAAATTGTTGATAATTTGTTTGAGTCGACGCTGTCAATTTGACAAAGTTATCGGTCGGGGTCATCAGTAAATCACCGGTGCATGTTAGATGCCTTTCTTAATTGAGCAGCACATGGAAGGCAAGGCAAAACGCAATGGTGCATTCTGTTTAATAAAGGTATTCAAACATTTTCAAAACAACAAACAGAGAGCATGTTTTTTTTGTGATTATTTTAGTTGACAAGAGGTTAGAGGCTAAATTTCCAGGATCTCCCTGATACAATTGATCAAAAGGGTCGGCATGATTCCGGCAACTATGACGATAGCCGTGGTCTGCGGTATTTGCCACCATCCCTGTATTTAAAATTGGAGGACTATAGTGGTGGACTGCGTTACACCAATTGGTTTAAGAAAAATTTCCCTGACGATTGCGGTTTTCCCGGTTTTTTATTTGAGTGGACGATCATTCTTTTCAAATCAGGAAAGTACAAAGAGGCAGAGAAAAAGGCAGTTGAAACCTATTTTTCCAATACCTACCTATTCGAGAAATTTTTCGGCAAACAGATTGTTCCTATCGATAAGTACGAAAATTCAAATAGTGAAACCCCTGAATATTGCGATCATATGGAATATTCAAGTCACCAGATAGGGCTTTCAGACTTTAGCGATTGGTTGGCAAAACTCTTGTCATCCGAAAAATTCACCTCCATCAGCACTAAATTTATAGAGATTAACAAACGACTCAAGGTGGAAGAGGACCAAGGGAGCAGGTATTATCTGACCAGGCAAGCAAGGCAGCTGGCCGATGAAATTTAGTTCAGCATGGGTGAAAAATATCATTGGATGATATCACATTCAAATTTTTTGTAGATACATTTGAAGTATCATAATATTTTGGATATGACTAAAGAAAACGCCATCAAGCTATTTAACGATAAGCAAATACGTACTCATTGGGATGACGAACAAGAGAAGTAGTATTTTTCTATTGTTGATGTAGTAGGTGTGCTTTCTGAAAGTATTGATCCGCAAGCTTACTGGCGAAAACTTAAACAGCGCTTAAAAGAGGAAGGAAATGAAACCGTGACGAATTGTCACGATTTGAAAATGATAGCATAGGTGATAGCCAAGCAAAGTGCGAACAGCCTCAAAAAATTCCATCATGAACGAGCAAAAAGGCAATTCTGAAATTATTCTTTATCAAACGGAAGATGGCACTACCAAAATTGAGGTTCATCTTGTAGACGAAACAGTTTGGCTGTCGCAGGCTCAATTGGGAGAGCTGTTTCAAAAGACCAAGGCAACCATCAGCGAACATTTGAAAAATGTATTTGAAGAGGGTGAATTAGTCGAAAGCTCAACTGTTCGGAAATTCCGAACAGTTCAAAAGGAAGGAAATCGTGAAGTAATAAGGGATATCGATTTTTATAATCTGGATGTTATCATTTCTACCGGTTACAGAGTTAAATCTCATCGAGGCACCCAGTTCAGAATTTGGGCGACCCAGCGACTGCGCGAATATATCGTGAAGGGTTTTACGATGAACGATGAACTTTTAAAGCAGGCAGGTGGGGGAAATTACTTCGATGAGTTATTGGCGCGTATCCGGGATATTCGATCATCAGAAAAAGTGTTTTGGAGGAAGGTGTTGGATATTTATGCAACCAGCATCGATTATGATCCCAATACTGAAGTATCAGAGACCTTTTTCAAAACAGTTCAAAACAAAATGCATTGGGCGGCACACGGCAATACTGCAGCTGAAGTAATTTACCAGAGGATTAACGCATCCAAACCGAATTTGGGATTAACAAATTTCAGGGGAGAGCGGCCAACATTGCCGGAAGCCGAAATAGCAAAGAATTACCTCAACGAAAAGGAGCTTACTATTTTAAACAGAATGGTAACGGCTTACCTGGAATTGGCCGAATTGCAAGCACTTAACCAGAAACCAATGTACATGAATGATTGGATTGACCGGTTAAATGAATTTTTAAAAATGACCGGGCGAGAAATACTCGTTCATTCCGGCAAGATTACCCATCAGCAAGCGATTGAAAGGGCAAAGGAGGAATACGAAAAATACAAGCAACAGCATATTAATCAACTATCCAAGGTAGAAATGGATTTCATCAAGCAAATCGAAGAGGGTGAAAACCGATTAAAACAAAAGTAGCAAGCGAAAAGTCATCTTACTAATGAAAAGGGGTAGTATTCATTAAACGCCTTGTCTCTGGCAACTATTCCAGATCACCCAGCGTTGGTGGTAAAACTTTTCCAGATCGGGTACGTTTCCTTTTCCATCTGGTATCATCTTCAGGATCTGGAAAAGTGCTTCGCGTTTCAAACAGATCCGGAAAAGTTTTACCACCACCCAATAATTGTTTCTAATCTTGCAAGATGACACCCAAGCAGGAAGAGCGCATCAGAACCAAGATAAAGCGGGTTAAAGCTGAATTAGCTGCCGATAAAAAACAATGGGGAGGCTACTATGACGATAGCCGGGGTCTGCGGTATTTGCCACCATCCCTGTATTTAAAATTGGAGGACTATAGTGGTGGACTGCGTTACACCAATTGGTTTAAGAAAAATTTCCCTGACGATTGCGGTTTTCCCGGTTTTTTATTTGAGTGGACGATCATTCTTTTCAAATCAGGAAAGTACAAAGAGGCAGAGAAAAAGGCAGTTGAAACCTATTTTTCCAATACCTACCTATTCGAGAAATTTTTCGGCAAACAGATTGTTCCTATCGATAAGTACGAAAATTCAAATAGTGAAACCCCTGAATATTGCGATCATATGGAATATTCAAGTCACCAGATAGGGCTTTCAGACTTTAGCGATTGGTTGGCAAAACTCTTGTCATCCGAAAAATTCACCTCCATCAGCACTAAATTTATAGAGATTAACAAACGACTCAAGGTGGAGGAGGATCTAGAGAGCAGATTGTATCTGATCCGTCAGGCCAGGCAACTGGCAAAGGGAGCTATTGACTCGACGAATCCATCGTGCCCGGAGGTGCGACCCGTTAAAATGGTCTGAATCCGGATGTGCAGGATGAAAGGATGATCCGGAAATAAATTTTGAACGCTCCGGGTGATGCGATTTCCGAATCGCATCCCAGGCTGCGAAGTTGCCCCCGACCCCATCCACGCAACAGTAGAAGAGTGCCACTCCAATCCGCGTGCCAGATCCGCTAAGTTGCGCTAGGCGATCAAAGCCTGATTACTTATTGTCATAGAAATGGGTTAACTTTAATAGGATAATCCAATTAATTTATGAAGGCAGCTAAAATTGTACATCACGGCGAACCACGTATCAAGCTGGAATTTCTTTTCAATCAGGAAGAGACAGACAAAATCAGGCAAATTCAAGGAGCCATTTGGAGCAAAAGTTTGGGAGCATGGCATGTGCCCTACTCCAGTGAAGCTTACAAACAGCTGGTACGTTTTTTTCCTGCGATTGAAATACCGAAGTCTCCGCGCATCGAGAAATCACAGTTTACCAACGATTCGCCCCTGTCATCCATAACCAGGACGGCTAAGCCACCCAAACCTGGTATTGCCAAAGATGAGATTGTTCTGGAAGTTTCGGGCAAAAGTATTGTTGTTAAGATGCCAAAGAATGAGACCGATATACAATTTGTCCGCACTTTTAAATATGTCAGATGGGACAATACCTTATTCAGATGGGTTATACCAAATTATGGGAATAATCTGGAGCTGATCAGGAACTATTTCAATACCAGGATAAGCCGGATAGAAAAGAAGCTACTAGAGCAACCAAAGGAAATGTCAAGTTTTAATACAAATCAAATTATCAGCGAGTTACCAACCCTAGATTCTAAAAGCCACCATGAGGTTGAAAAGTTTAAACATTGGATGGAACAAAAACGTTACAGCGATTCGTCTGTGAAGACGTATGTTGGGGCGATAACTATTTTTCTCCGGTTTATCCAACCCAAGACAAGTGCTGAAGCGACCAATGAAGATATGCAACGGTTTGTCTATCAATATTTGATCCCGCGAAAATTAAGTTTTTCTTACCAGAACCAGGCAGTTAATGCCGCAAAACTTTTTTTCAAAACCATCAGGGGTTCAATTCTGATCACAGAACAGTTGGATCGCCCCCGTCAAGAACACAAACTACCCAATGTATTAAGCAAGGAAGAGGTAAGTTCCATCCTTCAATCCGAGCGAAACCAGAAGCACCGGACCATGCTGAGTTTGATATACGCGTGTGGCCTTCGTCGGGGCGAGTTACTTAATTTGAAACCTGAGAACATTGATTCGAAGCGGCATTTGTTGCTAATCTTAAATGCGAAAGGCAAGAAGGATCGGGTTGTGCCCATTTCGGACAAGGTAGTAACGATGTTAAGGGACTATTACAAAATGTACAGGCCAAAAAATTGGTTGTTCGAAGGGCAGATAGCCGGAGAGCAATACAGTGAAAAAAGTATTCAGTGCGTCATCAAACAAGCGATTGAAAAGGCAAAAATCACCAAACCAGTGACATTGCATTGGCTTAGGCATTCGTACGCCACGCACCTTCTGGAAGCCGGAACTGATTTGCGGTATATCCAGGAATTGCTGGGGCACAAGAGCTCAAAGACCACCGAGATTTATACCCATGTAACAGAAAAAAGTTTGCAGAAAATAAAATCGCCATTCGACGATTTATAGCACAGATTCACTATCTTTAATCAACTAAATCTGACTTCTATCGGGCCTATTCCCCCACTTTATATCGAGTTGGACTGATGATGTCAGATGTATATAAGAGTTATGGGCAAGTTTAAGAAACACAACGGACAGACACGTGAACCACCGACAAGCT
>CAZGSQ010000142.1:0-9390 GCA_964528535.1 uncultured Tangfeifania sp.
CACCCTTTCCCTACACGACGCTCTTTCCGATCTCAAAGTGCTGGCTTCCACCTGGGATACGGAGCTTGTTTACAAGGTGGGTCAATCGATGGGTAGCGAAGTGAAAGAATACGGTTCAGATATTTTGTTGGGACCGGCCTTGAACATTCAGCGCGATCCGCTTTGCGGTCGTAATTTCGAATACTATTCTGAAGACCCTTTGGTGGCAGGTAAAATGGCGGCCGCGATGGTCAATGGTATTCAGTCGAAGGGTGCCGGAACTTCCATCAAACATTTTGCTGCCAATAATTCGGAGACCAATCGAATGACAGTCAATACGATCGTCAGCGAACGTGCCTTGCGCGAAATCTATCTGAAAGGATTCGAAATTGCTGTGAAAGAGTCGCAACCCTGGACTGTGATGTCGTCGTACAACAAAATTAATGGTACTTATACTTCCGAAAGCAACGACTTACTGACCAAAATTCTTCGTGATGACTGGGGCTTTCAAGGTTATGTAATGACAGACTGGGGAGGTGGCAGTGATGTGGTCGCCCAGATGAAAGCGGGTAACGACATGATTCAACCGGGTCAGCCAAAGCAAATGCAGGATTTGGTAGCTGCCGTTCAGACAGGAAAACTGGATGAGAAAATTTTGGACAAGAATGTTGCCAATATTCTGAAAATCATGCTGAAGACACCTCGCTACAACAAGTACCCCTTTGCAAATGCACCTGATTTACAGGCTCACGCCGCCATCACGCGACAGGCTGCCACGGATGGAATGGTTCTACTGGAGAACAAAAGCAAGGCATTGCCAATTCCATCCGGCATCAAGAATATTGCTGCCTTTGGCAATAGCTCTTACGACTTCATATCCGGTGGTACCGGAAGCGGGGATGTCAACGAAGCATACACCATCTCGCTGATCGAAGGTCTTAAAAATGGAGGCTATACTGCTGTGAATGAGCTGAAGGAGATGTATGACGCCTATGTGAAAATGACGATTGCCAACAGGGGTCCATCCAAGAATCCTTTTGCCTTTATGGGTGGAAAGGATCCGGTGGCCGAAATGGCTGTTGCTCCGGTACTTGCTGCCGATATGGCGACTAAATCGGATTTGGCACTGATTACCATCGGCCGGATCTCGGGAGAGGGAATTGACCGCACCGCCACCGAAGGTGATTTCTACCTGACGCCAACGGAGAAGGAGATGATCAAAAATGTTTCGGATGCTTTCCATGCCAAAGGTAAAAAGGTGGTTGTGGTGCTCAATGTCGCAGGTGTGCTGGAAGTAGCCAGCTGGCGCAATCTGGCGGATGCCATACTATTGTCCTGGTTGCCCGGACAGGAAGGTGGCAATTCGGTAGTAGATGTGTTGTCGGGCAAGGTAAACCCTTCCGGTCGTTTGGCGGTGACCTTCCCAGTCACTTACAAGGATGCGCCATCGGCCAGAAATTTCCCCGGTGTAGCCGAAAAATCGGACAAGGATGACAAGGCTCCCGACCTTTCCGGCTTCTCCTTTATGCGCCGCACACCCTGGGAAGTAATTTATGAAGAGGATATTTATGTTGGATACCGCTATTATACAAGCTTCAAGGTGCCTGTGACCTACGAATTTGGCTATGGACTGTCTTACACAAACTATAAATTCAGTACCCTGAAGCTGAACTCCGCCAATTTCACCGGTGAAATGACAGCCACTGTTGAGGTGAAAAATAGTGGATCCGTTGCGGGCAGGGAGGTAGCACAGGTTTATGTCGGTGCACCTGCCGGGAAGTTGAACAAACCTGCTGAAGTGCTTGTCGCTTTTGCAAAAACCAAATTGTTGAAACCAGGTGAATCACAGACTTTGAGTTTCAGGATCGCCACCAAAGATCTTGCCTCTTTCGACGAAGCAACTTCGAGCTGGATTGCAGAGCCAGGTGAGTACACACTCAAAGTTGGGGCATCCTCCCTGGCGATCGACCAGACAACCACGTTCAAGGTTGCCAAACAACTCGAAGCAGGTAAGGTTTCAAAGTCGCTTGCTCCGGGGAGGAAGATCGACAAGTTTGTGTCTGCAAAGTAAGCCTGCCGGAAATCAAAAACAAAATCCATGCAGTACAGGATCATCCGTAACTGCATGGATTTTGTTTGTTAATCGCAACAATTGTTGGTTTTTAGCCGGTTTGGTCGTTGAGGTGTTTGACATCTGCCTTATTTTTCGATAGACATAATTCTATTTGGCTGCCGGTCGAACCAAAGAGACTTCCGCCATTGGAGATCGGTTGCAGACGTTCCGAAGTTTCGCAGAAAACTTTGAACAGGCTGGAATCGAGCCTATGGTTCCATTTTTTTTATCTTTGTTCGCAATTACAATCGAACAACATGGCAAAATCACAAATCATCTGGATCACAGGCGCCTCATCGGGCATAGGCGAAGCATTGGCCGAAAAATGGGCAGCCAATGGTAACCATTTGGTGCTTTCAGGTCGTAACCGGATTCAGCTTGACTTGGTAGCTGAGAAATGCCAACAAAAGGGGGCAGAGGTTACAATCCTGGCTTTTGACCTTACAATGCCCGAAGAGGTAGCTTCCGCGGTAGCCGTTTTTCAATCAAAATTTCCAAAACTTGATATCCTGGTCAACAACGGTGGCATCAGTCAGCGTTCCCTGCTGATTGACACGCCTGTTGAGGTCGCCCGCAAAATTATGGAGGTCGATTTCTGGGGACATGCAGAGCTTACCCGGCAGATGCTTCCTTTTGTGGTTGAAACAGGAGGCACACATGTAGTGGTGGTCAGCAGCCTTACCGGATTGTTCGGTTTTCCCATGCGGTCGGCTTATGCTGCTGCCAAGCATGCATTGCATGGTTTCTTCGAAACGCTTCGTCTCGAGCATTCCAAAGACCATGTTCGTGTTACCATGGTGTGCCCCGGAATGGTTAAAACCAACATCTCGCTTCATTCTCTCACTGCCTCAGGACGGGAGCATGGCGTGATGGACAAAGGTCAGGAAAATGGTGTTTCGGCCGAATATTGTGCAAGAAAAATTGTAAAAGCGGTAATGAATAACCGGAAAGTGGTAATTATTGGAAAAAAAGATGTAATTATGCCCTATCTAAAAAGATACATTCCATGGCTATTTTACAAGATTGCTCAGAGAATTGATCCGCTTGGGTGATTTAAACAAAAGAGTTTATGGAAGGAGTAGTAGTCAGCGGAATTCAGCAACTTGGTATTGGCGTTGCAAATGTAGCGGAAGCCTGGAAATGGTACAGGAAATACCTCGGCATGGATATCAAGGTATTTGAAGAAAGTGCAACGGCCTCCCTGATGCTTCCTTATACCGGTGGATTACCACAGAAAAGACATGCCGTACTCGCACTCAACATGAATGGCGGAGGCGGATTCGAAATTTGGCAATATACGGAAAGAGTGCCTTTGGCTCCTCATTTTGAGCCTGTCTTGGGCGATCTTGGCATCTTCGCTGCAAAAATTAAAACACGGGATGCGGTAGCTACACACCACTGGTTTATGAATGAGAAATTGAACATAAGTCCCATTTCCACGGATCCTGCAGGACGCAATTTCTTCTTTGTAACCGATCCTTACAACAATATTTTTCAGATTATCGAATCGAGTAACTGGTTCGGCAACAGGGTGAAGCATACCGGATCTGTGTATGGCGTGGTCATCGGAGTGACCAACATAGAAAATTCATTGAAAGTATATTCTGATATTTTAGGCTACGACGAGGTGGTCTTCGATAAAACTGGATCGTTTGGTGATCTCGCTCATCTGAATGGCGGCGATGGTAAATTTAGACGCGTACTTTTAAGAAACAGTCAACCAAGGCCTGGCGCTTTTGGACGCCTGCTTGGAGATAGCGAAATCGAATTGGTGCAGGTGGAGGGTCGTAAACCCCGTAAAATATATGAAGGACGTTTCTGGGGAGATTTGGGTTTTATTCACCTTTGCTACGATATCAATGGCATGGAGCAGATGAATCAATCGTGTGCAGAAAGAGGATTTGCCTTCACCGTTGACAGTCTGGCACACCACGATGGAAATAGTTTTGACATGGGAGAAGCGGCAGGACATTTTTCCTACATCGAGGATCCGGATGGTACCCTCATCGAATTTGTGGAAACCCATAAACTGCCTATTGTCAAAAAGTTAGGAATTTTTCTCAACTTAAGAAAGAGAAATCCGAACAAACATCTTCCAAACTGGGTTTTGAAATCACTGCGGCTCAGCAGGGTGAAAGATTGAGAAAAGGAGAAAGTGAAGAACGCTTCCATCTATATTTCTCACAACTCAAAGCACAAATCTGAGGAGTCCCTATTTTTTCCCTTCTCCTTTATCCTTTTTCCTTTTCCAATATCGTCGCCACAAGTTTCGAAGGTTGTTCTGCATGCAGCCAATGGCCTGCATCTTCAAAATCGATCAATCTTGCCTCGGGGTAGATCTTTCTGATCGTTGGCCAATCGTCATCTGACAAATATTCAGAATTTAGACCCCTCACAAAGGTGACAGGATAGGCCGTGATTGGCATTCGTTCTTCGAACCATGAAATGTCAATTTCACTTACTATGGAATGAAATGAATCCCGCAGAACCGGGGCATTGAGTTTCCATTCAAAAAGGCCGTCATGTTTTCTGTGAATATTTTTAAGGAGAAAGAGCCTGACTGTCTCCTCCTTTATTCTGATACTGAAGTAGTCATCCAGCTCTTTGCGCGAGTGAAAGCTCGAAAGATCAGGATTTTCCAGCAATCCAAGTATCAACTCGTGTTGACGAATATGTTTGAACGACTTGGTGCCATCGAGGTAGTTTTTTGGGGCAATGTCGATGATCATCAGCCTGTTCACCCTTTCCGGATTTTCTGCGGCAAAGCGCATGGCGACTTTCCCTCCCATGCTGTGCCCGATCAAAAAAGCATCTTTTGTATTTGTGTCTTGGTAAAATTGGTAAAGATCTTCCACCATGTCTGAAAATGAATGGGTAGAGGCATGTGGTGAGGCACCATGGTTCCGCAAATCAGGCAGTAAAACTGTAAAATGATTCTCCAGCCCGCGTGCTATTGTGATCCAATTGTCAGACGACCCATACAATCCATGCAGTATGATCAGTTTCGGTCCGGAACCATTTCCGTATTGTCTGCAGAACAGTTTCATGACAAAAAAAGTAAAAAATTGAAAATGGAAAGTTGACCTTCTCTACGCATAACTCATCACTCATAATTCATAACATGAATCTTAAGTTTCATATTTACAAAGACTTAGTATTTACGCAGGCATTCCTTGTACCTCCTGATGGTCTCTTTCAATCCCAGATACAAGGCATCTGCGATCAGTGCATGACCAATAGAGACCTCCAGCAAGTTTGGAATGTGCTGGTCAAAGTATTGAAGATTTTCGAGACTGAGGTCGTGTCCGGCATTGAGACCAAGTCCAAACTGAGCGGCAACAGCAGCAGCTTCAGTGAAAGGAAGAATCGCTTTTTCAGGATCACGGGGAAAGTCGGTGGCATAAGGTTCCGTATAAAGTTCTACCCTGTCGGCGCCTACGGCAGCGGCACCTTTGATCATCTCCGGATCAGTTCCGACAAACAAGGATACCCTGATACCGGCAGCCTTAAAATTGGAAACTACCTCTTTGAGGAAGTCATGGTTCAGGAGGGTATCCCAACCGGCGTTGGAGGTGATGGCCGATGGTGAATCCGGAACAAGCGTAACCTGATGGGGGCGAGCCTCCAGCACCAACTCGATAAACCGCGGGTCAGGATAGCCTTCTATGTTAAATTCGGTCGTAACCAATGGTTTCAAGTCATGGACATCTTGGTAGCGAATGTGTCTTTCGTCGGGTCGTGGATGAATGGTGATCCCTTCGGCCCCAAATTGCTGACATTGTTCGGCTGCAAAAGTGACACTCGGCATAGATCCCCCGCGGCTGTTTCGCAATGTTGCAATTTTGTTTATATTTACACTTAATCGTGTCATTTATGCCATCATTTAATTAGGTTTGCAATTTACGAAATGATTCTCATTCATCAACCACATTCTAATCGATCATGATTGCAGGAACGTTGATTTCTGATTCGATACCATCTGTGAGCCTTCAGGATACAGCATCGAAAGTGCTTTCTCTGATGGATGTCTTCAGGCTTTCACACTTGCCTATCGTTGCCGGTTTGGAGTACCTGGGCGTCATCTCCGACAAGGATATATTTGATGCCCATGATTTCGATGAACCACTTTCTACCTTTGCCAGCGACCAACTTCTGAAGCCGCATGTACATCCCCACCAGCATATCTTTGAAGTTGCAGCAGTAGCTTCGGGTTGTGGCGTATCCATCGTACCGGTTCTTGCGGAGGACCATACCTACCTGGGTTCCATTTCGAGGTACGATCTGAGCAACACGCTGACAACTTTATTTTCGCCCAATGAACCAGGGGGAATACTCGAACTTCAAATGTGCGAGAACGACTATTCTCTCGCACAAATCACCCAGATCATCGAAGGAAATGATGCCCGTATCCTCAGTCTCTATACCTGGAAGCCGAAAGAATCCACTACCGAGTTAAACGTTACCATCAAAATTAACCAGGTCGATCTTTCCGGTATTATCCAGACACTGACCCGTTACAACTTCGCCATCAATGCTACTTTTATGGATCAGACCCCTTTGAAGGGCCTGATCGACGACAGATTCGATCAATTTATGCGATACATGAACACTTAATCTTTGGACGGATGAGAATTGCGCTTTTTGGATGGACCATAGGGCCCATTTTTTACGACAGCATGAGACGTTTGCTGGAGATATTGCATCATCAGGGGGCAGAGGTCGTTGTTTATGCACCATTCCTTGACTACCTGAAAAATGAAGCCTGCATTGATCCGGGTCGGGTCGAAAGGTTCAACTCTGACAAAGAACTGAAGGATGTAGATTTTTTTTTGAGTGTGGGAGGTGATGGTACCTTTTTGGAAGCGATCACCCATGTGAAAGATTCGGGCATACCCATGGTGGGCATCAACAGCGGACGACTTGGTTTTCTGGCAGATATTGCCCAGGCAGAACTCGAATTCTCCATGGAACAGCTTTTTGAGGGAAGATTCATCCTTCAACCGCGGTCATTGATTCATTTAGAGAATGAATTTGGGCTATTTTCAGATTTCCCATTTGCCTTGAATGAATTTACAGTACACAAACAGGATACTTCCCAAATGATTACGGTTCATGTTGAGGTGGGAGGTGACCTTTTGAATACCTATTGGGCTGATGGTCTGATTGTTTCGACCCCTACCGGGACAACCGCCTATTCCCTCAGTGTGGGAGGTCCGATCATTACTCCGGGATCTGCCAATTTCGTGATAGCGCCTATTGCACCCCATAACCTGGCCGTCAGACCTGTGGTTATTTCCGATCACGAAGAGGTCTCACTTTGGGTGGAGGGGCGTGGTGGCAGGTACATGGCTTCTCTCGACTCCCGATCGGTGCCTTTTGAAACAGATATGGTATGGAAAATTCGAAAATCTAACTTCATTATCAATATTTTGAAGTTCGAAAATCAATCGTTTTATGAAACGTTGCGCAAGAAATTGTTGTGGGGTGCCGACAAAAGGAACTGATCAGGTGAATGGCTCTTTTTTTCATGTGATTGGGAGCGATAAAATTTAAATTTCGTGGGTTTCTGTTACCTTTGCTTACAAAGAAACACCTATTTTGGTTGTATTTTTTATTATCTACTTAATTAACAAGGATTTCATTCAGTTTGCCCAATGAAGAAGTTGTTTGTCACCTCACTGTTGATGACCTGTTTTTTGCTGGCTCGCCCGCAGAAGTCGGCAGATATTGGCATTCGAATTGGCGCTGCTGCATATTGGGGTGATGTTGAGAAAGTTGATTATTCTAAATCAATTACTCCATTGTATGGAGTCCTTGGGAGGTGGAATTTTAACACCAGAATGTCTGTACGGGGGCAATTGGTTACAGGAAACCTGACCGCTACCGGTGTTTTCCCGGGGGCAAATCTGGCGGAACCAAATACCCGGATTACTTTAAATGATGCATCAGGGATCCCCTATGAATTGTATCTTAAAAAATCGGACAATTCCTTTAGTTTTGAACGAAACATTCAGACTTTTGAGGCTATTTTCGAGTTTAATTTTCTGGATTACAAGATGGGAAGCATCAAAAAAGAGCGGTTTACCCCATTTCTTTCCATGGGTTTGGGTGGATTCTATTCCAGGGCTCCTCGACGGGGAACGCTTCTTTTGATGCCTCAGGTCGAGACAACACTGGTGCCTTTCAAAAATTTGTACAGGCCGGTTGTGGATGCCAATGGAAACAAATCGAACGATACTGATGCGCTTGCCCCAATCGTGCCAATTGGTTTTGGGATCAAATACAATCTTACCAAGAGACTCGGTGCCTGTGTGGAATTGTGCGTAAGGAAGACCCTGACAGACAATATTGACAATCTGAAAGACCCGAAACGATTTCAGGATGTCGACCCTGTCATTGGATCTCCTGCCAATGAGTTTACTCCCAATAAACTATTCAACAACGACTGGTATGCATCTTTGCACCTCTCTATACACTGGCAGGTCTGGGTAGACAGGGGCGTTTGCAAGGTGAATGATAAAAACAACAAATACGCAAAAAAAGGTGTCTTCTAAGGAAATGAATTCAAACAGTATACCAAAACATGTGGCCATCATCATGGATGGAAACGGACGCTGGGCCGAACTTCATGGTAACAATCGAATTTTCGGCCACCAAAAGGGGGTCGAAGCGGTCAGATCCGTGGTTGAAGGAGCCGGTGAAATGGGTATCCAATATCTTACCTTGTACGCTTTCTCGACTGAGAATTGGAACAGACCCAAACAGGAGGTCGATGCTTTGATGGGCCTTCTGGTTCAAGCAATAGTTTCTGAAACTGAAAATCTCCACAAGAACAATGTCTCCTTGCGCGCAATCGGTGATTTGAACTCCATGCCTGAGGAAGTTCAGCAAAATTTAGCGGGGGCGATCGCCAAAACTGCCGAAAATACCGGGCTTAGATTGGTATTGGCACTCAGTTATTCGGGTCGGTGGGAATTGGTTGAAGTAGCCAAAAAATTAGCAGATGAGTTAAAAAATGACAAAATTGACAAAAGTAGCATCAATGAAGAGCTGATTGGGAAATATCTTCCTACATTTGGCCTGCCAGATCCTGAACTGCTGATTAGAACCGGTGGTGAATTCAGGATTAGTAATTTTCTTCTTTGGCAGATCGCCTATACTGAGCTGTATTTTACACAAAAGTTGTGGCCGGACTACCGTAAAGAGGATCTTTTTGAGGCAGTTAACGATTTCCAAAAGCGGGAGAGACGATTTGGAAAAACTAGTGAACAAATCAGAATCTGACATGGTCAAAAGAG
>CAZGSQ010000143.1:0-9180 GCA_964528535.1 uncultured Tangfeifania sp.
AGATAGCTTCAGGTGACTGGAGTTCAGACGTGTGCTCTTCCGATCTTGTACCTTCTCAGGATAGAACAGACAACGCCGAAAATTTTTAAAATAATTCTGGAATGATCTATTAAACAAATGGATACCAATAAAAAAGAAGCCTAAAAAGCTTCTTTTTTATTGGTATCCATTTGGCCGGAGGGAAAAAAATGTTCCTTTTCAGCCATTCGCCCTGCACTGCTGTGTGTTTGGTATGGAGATGTTTCTTCGTTGGGATGGGAAGGAATTCTGCTCCGATCGCTTCCGCATGTTCAGAAATCGTTCAAAACTCTTGTACCGGTATGTTCCGGTCATGTTAAAATAGAGCTCGTTGAGTGCATCGCAGGCTTGTCTGTCGGAGATTTCCTTGCCGTCGATGCTTGCACGGAAAAGGACAAAATCAAACAGCCGGATGAATTCTTGTGTAACTGACATCCTTTTCGCGCAGTAATTTCGATAAGATTCTTTTTCTGTTCCGATTAATTCAAGAGAGTTTGCCATTTTCGCCCAAAGAATTTTGAATGATATGATTAAAACAACTTAAACATAAAATTGTTCACAGAAGCTCAATTTTGTTTTTCCTCCAAAGTACTTCATTTGGTTTCGACGATTCAGATTAATCTACGCGGCACCGCATTTAAAATTTCTTTCCTTTCTCAAGTGGTAAAAGATTCCCTGAAAACCTCAATTTTTTCCCGTCTCCTGCCGATTCTATTTCAACCTCTGCCACGTTGCCATTTCCAAGTAGCCTGACTACTACTTCAAGATCCCGACCTTTGCCGAAAACCAGATAACGAAGCATTATTTCTCCCTTTTTATCAACAGATTTGGAATAACTTCCGACTGTTCCGTTTGCCGACATCTTGGGGATTCCCTTCAGGTTGTAAGCGTCAAACTTAAAAGAGAGATGAATGCCCGCCTGTTCCCCGCGCATGGAGATCATGTCTCTGGGGCTGTCAATGACAACCGGCATTCCATTTTTATCGTAGAGGGTCTTCACTTCAATGAACCATTTTCGATGTTCGATGGCAGCTCCGGCAGCAGCAAAATTTATGCTGTCTACCATCATGTAGGCCTTTTTAACCAATGCCCTTTTCTCTTTTCGCTCTTCTTTCCTGCTGGTTTTGGAAGTTTCGCTTTTGGAATCCTGGCCAAATGATTCATTGTTTGCAAAGATCAGGGAGCAAAAAAAGAGAAATAATGCAATTTTATTCATGAGATATACCATTAAACTTTAATAATCATTCATTTTTGAAGAATAATCCTATGCTTAAAAGAGCAAAAATCGTTCCAGAATTTGATCTTAGGTTTCAGATATTTAATTGTAAGTCTCACAATCTTATATCTGTCAGGAAGTGGTTAGAAGTAAGGTCGTTCACTGAATAGCTCTTTGAAATTCAGGAAGTGAAATACCCGGCCATGGGATGTTGCAAAATGGCACCTTCAGCTTTGCTATACAAAGCTTTGGACCTTCAATCTGGAGGTCAAAAAAATATTCCCATTATTACCCACTCCTCAAAACAAAAATTGACTTCATCTGTTAAATAGGATGGTTGGCTTTCTCATGTTTGAGGTTATATATTCATCTATATGTCAGCATTGAACAACGAAATCATGAAGGAATATTATCATCAAACTTCAAAAACATTATGAAACATGTGCTTCTAATCTTAGTCATTTTTATTTTTGGATTAGATTTGATTCAGGCACAGACTATTAAAACAGTTGGAACAAGTGGTAACTTCTCAACGCTAAAAGGAGCTTTTGATGCCATAAACAATGGAACCCTATCAGGGGCAATTACGCTGCAAATCATTTCAAATACAACCGAATCCTCAACAGCAACGCTAAATGCCAGTGGTACACAAAGTGCCAATTATACATCAGTTGTAATTTATCCTACCGGATCCGGATTCTCAATAAGTGGTAACCTCGCCTTCCCGTTAATTGATTTAAATGGTGCAGACAACGTCACCATTGATGGTAGGGTAAATGCGAGTGGCAGCACCAAGGACCTCACCATCATAAATTCAAGTGTATCGGGGAATTCAAATACTTCTACCATCAGGTTTATAAATTAAGCCGAAAATAATACCATCAAATATGCCACCATCAAAGGGGGAGCAATTGGAATTTACAGTGGGATTCTATTATATTCTTCAACAAGCTCAGGAAACGGGAACAGTGGCAATTCTGTTGACAACTGTAATTTAACCGGCCTGGGAGCCACCCAAAGGCCTTGTTACGTGATCTATTCATATGGTACTTCAGGGCATGAGAACAAGATTAACAACGTTTCAAATTGTAATGTCTATGACTTCTTCAACCCAAATCTGACTTCATATGGCATTTATGTCTACAGTAATTCTTCGAACTGGACGATATCCGGCAATAATTTTTATGAGACAACCGATTTTGTTCCAACCAGCAGCGCATCCTATTACAGTATAAAGGTATACAGCACCACAGGTAATAATTTTTTAATTAGCGGGAATTTCATTGGGGGACAATCGGCATCTTGCGGTGGTTCTCCCTGGAGAATTAATGTAGCCCAGGCTTCACGTTTTTATGGAATCCATCTCGATGTTGGTACAACTTTACCTACTTCGGTCCAAAACAATACCATTCAAAATTTCGACATTACAAACACCAACAACATTCCTTTCATTGGGATAGATGTCAATTCGGGAAGTGCAAATTTAGGGACAGTCACAGGAAATACCATCGGTGCACCAACCGGAAATAGTTCAATCGTACTGACCAACGTGATCAATTCTGCAATTTCTTATGGAATCTATGTGATCAGTACCGGAACTGTTGCTGTCTCTAACAATACGGTTGGATCAATGACAACAATAGGTGGTTCCACCAGTCCACATTCACTTGTAGCTATTCATAAAGCATCTGCTGGTGCAGGCAATATTACCATTGGTAACAACCTCGTTGGAAGTCAGACTACCTCCAACAGTTTGCAGGCTTCATCGATTTTAGAATCAAGCACTGCTCAGAATGTTTATGGTATCTATAGCACAGGCACTGGTACCACTTTAATAAGCAACAACACGGTCGCAAATTTATCCAATGCCTATAATTACCAATATGCTACGAACGGACAAACCATCGGAATATATACCACCGGCGGTGCGAACACCATACAAAACAATGCAGTTATGAATATTTCGGCTGCAAACGGAAGCAATGACCCAAATGCCAATGCCGCTGTTATCGGTATTTCACAACGAAGCACGAACACAGGCCAGACAATATCGGGAAATACCATCTACAATTTATCCAGCCCGTATACTGGTACCCGTCCTGTTAGTGTTATTGGTATCTTTTCCTCCGGAGGTACTACCGGACCAAATTCCATTTTTGGAAACTTTGTCTATGGCTTCTCAATTTCAGCGACAGCTTCTGCCTCAACTCCTGCAATACTCTGCGGAATTAAATTGTTGGCTGGAACTACAAATACTTATAACAACATTGTTAACCTTGGTGCTGGAGTAACCAATGTATGCAATATCAGTGGAATCTATGAAAATGGTTCTGCCGGAAATGACAATTCGATCTTTTTTAATGCCATATATATCGGAGGCTCAACATCTGGACAAACTGCCAGTACTTATGCACTCTTTAGCAATGCCAATACCAATGTCAGGGATTTCAGAAATAATATCTTCTACAATGCCCGATCAGGTGGGTCTACGGGAAAACATTACGCAATTCGCCTGAACGGCACGGCCAATTCGACTTTCGATTATAACGACTATTATGTCAATGGAACCAATGGAGTATTGGGCGTTTTGGTTTCAATCGATAAAACAACACTTACAATATGGAAGAGTGCTACCAGTCAGGATTCACATAGTTTGGCAATAGATCCTGGTTATTCTTCTGCAGGAGGAACATTGCCTGCAAATTACTATACTTCAGGTACTTTGCCCGGTATGGCTGGTACTGGGATCACTATTGATTTTGCATCCAACGCTAGAAGTCTTACTCCCAAAATGGGTGCCCTCGAATCGAATAGCTATGTATGGCAGGGTGTTACGGGTACAGATTTTGCAACTGCAAGCAACTGGTCTGGTGGGGTGGTACCACCCAATGGATCAGACATCTCTTTTGCAGCTTCACCCGCAAATAATTGCATTTTGGACCAAAACAGAACTTTGGGAGTTATTACCAATGCCCAAAGTTCCAGAAAACTGGTTCTCAATGGTAAACAACTGACGATAAATGGGAATCTCAATTTCACCAACAACGCACAGATCGATGCGACAACAACCTCTTCAGTAGTTGTTTTTGCAGGAACTTCAGCCCAAAACATTCCATCAGGATCTTTTGTCAGCAATACCCTTGATGGACTCACAATAAACAACAGTAGCGGACTCACTCAAAACGGAGATTTAACTGTAAATCAGAACTTGAATCTTACAAACGGTTCTTTCTCAGTTGGTGCAAATACACTGACTCTGAATGGTGGGATTACTGTTACTTCCGGCACCTTAAACGGTGGAAGTTCAACAAATATGATCATTGGTGGCAATGGTGCAAGCACAGTTTTACCAACAGTTTCACTCAACAACCTGACTCTTAACAGGGCCAACGGCATCAGCCTTGGCGGAAACATCAACATTTCCGGAACAATTGAACTAACTTCCGGAACGTTGGCCATTCGGGCTTATACACTTACTCTTTCAGGAACTTCTCTGACCAGAACGACCGGATGTATTGATGCCAGCGATGCTTCAGCAACATTGGTTTTTGCCAATTCCACAGCCATTGCACTACCTTCCTCAATCTTTTGCGCAGCGGTAAATAATTTGATCATCAATGGTTCGGGAGGCATTACCGCTAACAGCGATTTCACTGTAAATGGAATGTTAATATTACAAAATGTCAATCCTAATGCAACAAAAGGTTTGCTTGACATGTGGGACGGTTCGGCCAATAAAACCCTTACCATGGGCGTAAATGCAACCACTACGGGTACAGGTGATGTAACTGGAGTTGTAACACGTAATTATTTTATTTCAAACACAACATACACCTTTGGAAATCAATTTACTACAATAACTTTTTGCCATCTGGCGGAAATATGCCATCGGAGCTAAGTTTTAAAATCAAACTTGGAACTTCCCCCACATGGAAAACGGTTGCGATTCAAAGAATCTACGATATTAAAAGAATTGGTGGAGATGATGCTACGAATGTATCTGTAACATTCCATTATATTGATACTGAACTTAACAGCAATGCTGAATCTGATATTGTAATTTGGGACCGTCATGTCGCGGTCGACAAAACAGAAGAACATGGGAAAGCAAACAGCAATGCAGTCAACAATTGGGTCGGGATTTCAAATCGCAGAATTACCTATTTTGATCCAACCTGGGATACCCATCTCTGGACACTCTCGAAATCGGAAACTGCAGATTTCACATGGCAGGGAACACCAAGTTCTGATTGGAATGATTTAAACAATTGGTCTGGAGGAATAATACCTGGTTCAACAAGTGACGTGGTGATACCTGATGCTGCAACAACATTGCACAGTCCTGTGTTACCAGCAAGTACAGTAATCAAGACCATGACTATCAACAGCGGGGGTATTCTGGAAGGAGGAAATGCTACAATTTTGACAATCAATGGAAGTACAGGTTCATGGCTTAACAATGGCACTCTGAATCCTGGGACAAGTACCATTATTTTTACGAACGCAAATGCCACAATGGCTGATCCCACCAATTTTTACAATGTCACAGTTGCTACCGGAGCTGGTTTGACACTGGAATCAGGAAATGTCATGCGTATTGCTGGCGCCTTGACTCTCAATGGTACAGGGATCTTAAGAGCTGCTTTATTGCCCAATACAATTGAATTTAATGGCACAAACCAAACTGTTATTAACCCCAATGGGCTAACGCCAGGATATTACAACCTTATTCTTAGTGGTGGCGGCACCAAATCTCTTCCAACCACCGATTTGACAATTGCAGGTGATTTAACCATTTCAGGTTCTACTTCTGCTTTGGTACAATCATCGATTAATCTGGCCGGAGAACTCACGATTGGAGAAGGAGCAACTTTCAATACAGGTACCTTTAACCATTCCATTGGAGGCAACTTCGATAACAGTGGAACGTTTACAGCCGCTTCAGAAACAGCAATTAATTTAAACGGTACGACAGCACAATCAATTTATGGTTCAGCTACCACAAATTTCGAAAAACTAAACATCGACAACAATCATGGAGTTACCCTTTTTTCAAATACAAATGTAAACAATACTCTTTCCTTGACGTCTGGAAATCTAAACCTTGGAACCACTACTTTGGGGATTAACGGTTCAATAAATAAAATATTAGGTTCCATCGAAACTACTTACAATTCTTCTTTGAGTTTTGGAGGAACAAGCGCATCAATCATTCCCGACAATCTATTCTCCGCTACTCCTTCGATTAATAATCTTACTATCAACAGATCAGGAGGCTTAACCCTTGGGAATCAAGCAATGGTGGTCAATGGGTTACTGGATTTGGTATCGGGAACGTTGAATCTGGGTGCAAATTCACTGACGCTTGCAGGAGGTTCACCAACCAGATCCTCCGGCGATATCAATGCCAGCAATGCTGTTGCTAATATGACATTTGCAAATAGCTCAGCAATTATACTACCAGCTTCAATCTTCAGCGATGCTTTAAATAACCTTACGATTACTGGAACAGGAGGCGTTACCTCAAGCAGCGATATCACTGTTAACAGTGTGCTGAATCTTGCTGCTACGAATCCATCAGATACAAAAGGACTTCTTGATATGTGCGATGGAGCAACGGTTAAAACCCTGTTAATGGGCGGAAATGCGACTACTTCAGGTGCCGGCGATGTAACGGGAATTGTCAAACGCAACTCCTTTGTTGCAAATACCGAATATTCTTTTGGAAATCAATTTACAAGCTTGATCATCGCCTCAGGCGGTTCTCTACCCAGCGAAATGAGTTTCAAGATTAAAATAGGAGTAGCACCTTCCTGGAAATCTTCAGCAGTGCAACGAACCTATGACATTGTTCGCACTGGTGGTTCAGGGACAACTGTAACCTTGAGCCTTCATTACTTAGATTCTGAATTTCAGGACAATATAGAAAATAATATTGTTGTATGGGATTACCATCCAACTCAAATTCCCATCAAAATTGAAGAACATGGGAAGGCAAACCAGAGTGCTACCGAAAACTGGGTGGCCATTTCGAATCGTAACATTACCTATTTTGGTACAGCATTCGATGAGCATCCATGGGGAATATCAAACAAGGAATCAGCGAATTTTGTTTGGCAGGGTTCCTCCAGCTCCGATTGGAATGACCTGGATAACTGGTCAGGAGGTGTGGTTCCAAATAATTTAAGCGATGTTATCATTCCAGATGCCAGTACCATAGCAAATAATCCGCTTTTACCTTCGAGTCCATCTGCTTTGGCGAAGACCATTACAATACTTGGAGGTGGGATACTTAATGGAGGCTCGGGTACAACTTTAACGGTGGCAGGAGGCACAGGCGCATGGTTAAATCTGGGAACTTTTATCCCCGAAACCAGTACTGTTGTTTTTACTAATCCAAATGCCACCATGGCAGACCCAACTAATTTTTATAATGTGACCATCGAAAATGGTGCTTCTTTAACACTTGGAAACGATAATGTAATGCGAATTTCAGGTGCTTTGACAATTTCCGGGACCGGCATTCTGTATGCTGCCTCGCTTCCAAACACCATCGAATTCAACGGAAACGATCAATCTGTAACAAATCCCAACGGTTCAAGATCGGGTTATTACAATCTGATATTAAGTGGAAGCGGTACCAAGACCATGCCTCTAACGCCAATGACCGTTGTCGGAGATTTCACAATTTCCGGCACAACACGAGCCATTGCTTCCAATAATTTAACAATAAATGGAAATTTTTCTTCAAGTCTGGGGTCTACTCTTGACATGTCGGCTTATTCTTTTAATTTATCCGGGAATGTATCGGGTACAGGAACCTTGAACACACAAAACACAGGTTTGATTCCTCTTACTTTGAACAAGACATGGACAGGCACAGTAATTTTCAATGGCGGCTCTCCTCAAACATTGGTAAACGGAACATTTAACAACCTTACCATCAACAATGGTTCAGGTGTCTCATTGAATGGAACAGATGTAATTGTAAACGGCATGCTTACCCTGACGAATGGACTTGTTACCACAGGTGCCAACACTCTGAGGATCGGACCTACAGGAACGATTGTGGGTGGATCATCCTCAAGTTACTTGAATGGCAAGCTTGCAGAAGTATTTTCCACCGCAGGTGGTTCAAAAATATTCACCGTCGGGAAAGATGGAAATTACCGACCCCTGATTGTGGATTACACAAAAGCGCCGGATAATCTTAGCACAGTTACTGTCGAGCAGTTTGAAACTACACCACCTGGGACACTGCCGGCAAACATGACTATTTTCAGAAACCGCTACTGGAATATTTCCCAATCCGGAGCAACCAGCTTAGCTTTTAAAATTACCCTCGATGGGACAGGTTATACCCCTGTCAATCAGAATTACGCTGTCATTCTTAATGGGGATGGAATATCAGCATACAATTCCGCAACAGCTACTTATTCATCTGCCGGGTATACAAATATCTCAGATCTCACCAGTTTCGGCTATTTTGGTCTGGCAGAATCCCAGAATTACTGGACTGGAGCAACAAGCACGGACTGGTTCACTGGCTCCAACTGGACTGCCGGTACTGTGCCGGATGGGAACGGCCCGGTTGCTATTCCCGCTTCCCTTGTCAACTATCCAATCATTATGGGTTCCAATGTGACCATGTATGGAGGAGGATCAATTGCTATTGGAGATGGGGCAAGCATTACGTTACCATCCGGGCCTGCATTCACATTGCAACAAGGATCACTGGTTACAACGACAGGTACTGGAAAAATTTTACTTCACGCGGATGCTGACTACTTGAACTTATCCGGCAGCACTCCTAAACTTGAAGTAAGAAGAAACTTCAACGGAGGTAAAGGTTGGTACATGATCTCTTCACCAATAGGTACTACTTATGGCGCAATGTTTGCAGATCGGAAGAGCACACGTCTGAACTCCAGTCACCTGAAGCTATC
>CAZGSQ010000144.1:0-9067 GCA_964528535.1 uncultured Tangfeifania sp.
TTAAAATATTATAAAATTTGACCGATGAATAATTTCACCACCAGAAGGGGTTTTATCAAAACAACAGGGATTGCAGGGGCAGCAACCTTAGCAGGGGTTGGAACACTGGAGGCATCTGCCGCCAAAAGTCCTGCCAAGCCGGTCACCATCGCAGAAGTCAACTCAAATTTCGAGCGTGAACCTTTGGTCCGACCTTTCGGGTTCAAAGGCGGCTACATGACCGAGATCTGGCAATCAGTCAACTACTTGAAAAGCAGCTCGGGAGATCACAGCATCGGACTCTGTACCCAGAATGTGCTTTGGTCGGATGCCCAGGTTTTTGCCGCACATTCCGAGAGCGGTGGCAATGCCCTGATGTTTGCCCTGACCGAAAGGGCGCTTCAGATCATCAAGGGACAAAGCTTTTCAACACCGGTAGAACTACTCGAAAACATCCTGCCGGAGGTGTATGCTTATGGTCAAAAAATCTCTGCCAACCCTCAACTCAGGAAGACTTTTGCGCTCAATGCACTCGTTGGCACCGACAATGCCGCCTGGCTGTTGTTCGCAAAGGAGAATGGCCTCACAACATTTGACGAGATGATTCCTGCCGCCTACAAACCATCGCTTTCGAACCACCACACACAGGCTGCAGCCATTCCGCTAATGGCCTACAACATCCCTGTCAATGAGATCCAGGCAGCAGTTGAATCGGGCTATTTCTTCATGAAGATCAAGATCGGTCAGCCGGGCACGCAGGAGGAGATGCTCGAAAAAGACAAGACCCGCATTTCAGCTATCCACCAGGCAATCGGTGGTGTACGCACACCCCATACCAAAGACGGAAAACTACCCTATTATTTCGACGCCAACGGCCGGTACGAAAAGAAGGAAACACTCTTGAAACTGATCGATCATGCAAAAAAAATAGGGGCCTTCGACCAGATCGCCATCATCGAAGAACCATTTTCAGAAGAGCTTGAATTTGACGTATCTGACATCCCAGTGCGTCTTGCCGCAGACGAAAGCGCCCATACCGACCTGGACGCCATCAAGCGGATCGAAATGGGGTACAAGGCCATCGCACTCAAAGCCATCGCCAAAACACTGAGCATGACCATGAAAATTGCCCAGGCAGCACATGTTAGAAAGATCCCTTGCTTCTGTGCCGACCTTACGGTGAATCCGGTGCTGGTCGAATGGAACAAAAACGTGGCTGGCAGGCTGCACTCCTTTCCCGGACTTGGGAGTCTGGGTCTTGTCGAAAGCAACGGCCACCAGAACTACAAAAATTGGGAAACCATGATGAGCTATCATCCCCGGAAAGAGGGTGCATGGGTCAAAGCCACCAAGGGTGTCTATGAGCTAAACGACGAATTCTACAAAACCGGAGGCGGCATCTTCGACCCCATGCCCCACTACGAAGCACTCTTCCCTTCCAAAAAATAACTCATCACTTATCACTCATCACTCATAACTCATAACTCCCTATGCTATTTAACATTGAAGGAAAAAAAATTCTCGTTACCGGCTCCACCAGTGGTATCGGTTTCGTATTGGCCGAAGGTCTGGCCAGGGCAGGTGCCATCGTGATCCTCAATGGCAGAACTTCTGAAAGGGTTGCCGAAGCAGTTGCCTCCTTCCGCGAAAAGAGCCTGAAGGCATTTGGTTATGCCTTTGACATCGCCATCCCCGCTGAGGTCGAAAGCGGAATTCTGCAGATAGAAGATGATCTTGGAGGCATCGACGTACTCGTCAACAATGCAGGAATTCAGCACCGGGCACCGCTCGAAGAGTTCCAACTGGAGGATTGGAACCGCATCCTGGACACCAACCTGACAGGGGCCTTCGTAGTGAGCAAAGCAGTGGTAAAAGGAATGATGGTACGCCAACATGGTAAAATCATCAACATTTGCTCGCTGCAAAGCGAATTGGGGCGACCATCCATTGCCCCATATGCCGCATCCAAAGGCGGTTTGAAAATGCTCACCCGTGCCATGGCCACCGAATGGGCCAAACACAACATCCAGGTCAATGCCATTGGACCGGGCTATTTCAAAACGAACCTTACCAAAGCGCTTTATGAAAATCCCGATTTCGATGCATGGCTCACCAACCGTACCCCGGCGCACAGATGGGGAACTCCTGAAGAGTTGGTCGGAACACTCATCTATCTCTCCTCACAAGCCAGCTCCTTCCTCAACGGACAGATCATTTTTGTGGATGGCGGGATTACTGCGTGCATCTGAACGATTGAAGGACAATGGGAAGATGAGAAAATTAAAAAATGGGAGGAAAGATGGCAGATAGAAAACAATTGAACTGGAAATATGCGAGTCCCGAAATACAGGGACTTCACACAGTGGTTTCTCCGGCAAATTCAGACCTCAAAACAACCTGGGGATTCCGTTTGAACCTTGATGCCGGGAGTGAATACCTCCTGGTCAATGACCTTCTTGAACTAAACGGAGCCATCATCATGGGAAAGGCGTCGCTTCAGTTGGATGCAGCGTCGTATGTGCTTTCGGAGCGTGATTCCTTTTACCTACCGGGAAATCACCATATCAAAATACTGGCAATTAGCAATTTAATAGTATTCATAGGTGGTGCACCATGCGAAGGAAAAGGAAAATTCATGGTAAGGAGATACGACCTGACCCTACCATTGGGCAACATCCATCAAATTCATGGTCGTCCACCTTTTCAACGTGAGGTCTTCATGACCATTTCGCAGGAAGATCCCGGTTCCAGATTAATTTGTGGCATCACAGAAGGAGAACAAGGTCAATGGACCAGCTGGCCTCCACACCAGCACTCCAACGATCTGGAGGAGATCTATTGCTATTTTGACATCCCGAAACCGAAGTTTGCCCTTCATCTCTCCTCGCGTTTTCAGGGTGAAATTGAAGAAGTCTATCCCGTTTCTACCGGTGATTTTGTGATCGTTCCGGAAGGATACCATCCAACAGTCGGCATGCCAGGTGTCAAAAGCTGCTATTTTTGGATCATGGCCGCTTTCACGGAAAAAAGCAGGAGATACGATCTTGCCGTGAATGATCCAAATTTTACTCTTTCAACATGAAGACAGTACAGCTCAGCGGATTAAGATGGTACATAGCAGTGCTGCTGTTTTTGTCAACTGTGATCTGTTACATCGATCGGTTGACCATCTCCATTCTTGCGCCGGTGATCAAATCCGACCTTGGCCTGTCCAATGTGCAGTACGCCGCCATCACCACCTGGTTTCTGATCTCCTACTCCCTTTTTCAGTCTGTTTTTGGCGGAATCTATGACAAATACGGGACGAAAAAGGTGTTTTCCTATGCCATTGTCATCTGGTCAGTTTCTGCGATGTTGCATGCCGTGGCGCGCGGATTCAGAGGATTCGCATTCTTTCGCTTTGCCCTTGGAATTGGCGAGGCGGGAAATTGGCCCGGATCCATCAAGACCATTGCCGAGTGGTTCCCTGCCAAACAGCGGGCCTTTGGCCTGAGCATCGTCAACACCGGAGCGGCCCTGGGTTCGGTGGTAGCTCCACCACTGATTGCCTGGCTACAAATAAAATATGGATGGAAAACTACTTTCATCGCTACAGGAGCGCTCGGTTTCGTTTGGTTGTTGCTGTGGCTTCTGATCTACCATCCTCCGCTCAAACATCCCTGGCTAAAGGCAGGTGAAGCGAAATTTATAGCCGGCGATCATGCTGATGTGGAAGAATCTGACGGTACACCCAAGAGCCGGAGCTGGAAAGAACTGCTCAAGCTTAAACAGGTTTGGGGCATCATTCTCGCCCGATTCTTTGGTGACCCTGTCTGGTGGCTTTACCTCATCTGGCTACCCTCCTACCTTTTCGATGTGCGGGGTTACAGCATCAAGGAGATCGGCACTTTTGCCTGGCTGCCATTCCTGGCATCTGGAGTTGGGAGTCTTTCGGGAGGATGGCTTTCAGGGTACTTGATAGGGATAGGAAAATCGGTCGATTTCTCCCGCAAAATCGCCATCCTGCTGCCTACCATCCTGATGGTTTTTGGCATCGGAGCCATCTACGCCGAAACGGCCTTGCAGGCCTTGCTGCTGATTAGCCTGGTGCTGTTTGGTTTTCAATTCTGGGTAAACAACATTCAAACACTCGCCAGCGATTACTTTCCCGTAGGTGAAGTAGGAAGGGTAACCGGGATGGCGCAAACCGGTGCCGGATTGGGTGCCATCACCTTCACCATGCTGATTGGCTGGCTGGTCGACCACTTTTCCTACTCCCCGGTGCTGGTCATTGGCGGAATATTGGGCCCGGTAGCCACCTTGTCCATTTTTCTTCTGGGCGGAAAAATTAAACGTTTGCCATAAACATACCTCTTTAAAATCTACCACCAGACCATCCATAAAATAAAATCTGACACAATTTACAAAGACAATGACAATGACAATGACAAAAGCTACGATTGTTTTTTATTTGATTTTCAACCTTTTGCAATCAATTTCTGCACAAATTCCGCAAAGCAGTAAACCTGTTCGTTTCCTGAATCCAATCTTTGAACAGACCAACATCCAAAAGGACCTGGAATTTGGACAGGTAACCACATCCGAAGGAAAAACCGAAAAACTGCTGCTCGATCTCTATTCCCCGTTGGGAGATACTCTTTTAGAAAGACCCGTCTTGTTGCTTTTTCATGGAGGCGGCTTCCGTCCGGGCAATGACAAGTCCCAAAGTTACATCGTCAGATTGGCTACCGATTTTGCAAAAAGAGGATACGTCTGCGTTTCTGTCAACTACCGTTTAAGGCCAACGCCAAAAGATGACCCGAAGGGAACCATGACGGATGCATTGGCAGATGCCATGCGCGGACTGGACTGGATCAGGACCAACCACAAAAAATTGAGAATCAACTCGAAGAAGATCATCGTAGGGGGAGGTTCCGCCGGCGGTATGCTCGCAGTTAATTTTTGTTTCAAGGAGCCTTCTACTGCCGAAAAATGGGACAAAAGCGGTATCATTGCCCTATTGGATCTCTGGGGAAGCCCCGATCCGACCTTCATGTTTTCAACGATAGACAAAAACGACCCGCCAACCATCATTGTACACGGAACTGCCGACAAACTGGTAAGCTACGAAAACTCTGTCCGGTTGGCCAAAGAACTGGAAACCAATCATGTAAAATATGAACTGGTTGCGCTTGAAGGCGGTGAGCATACACCAGTCAAATTTTATGACGAGTTTGTAGAAAAGATAGCTATTTTTATCTTTAAACTGCATTCAATTCAGAATTGAGCGCACCATCTCAAGGGTCAAATTCCATACATTTTCTACCTGTTCTGCACTCTTTTTGGCAAGAAGCGACCGCCAACAAGGCCCAAAGGTTCACCATAAAAGAAACATTTTCTGAGTAAAATTAAACATTAAAATAGTATTAATATGTTGTTTTCAAGCACTTTAAATAAGTCAATTCATTTGTTGACAATAATTCTGCTCCTTTTGTCTACAGAGGTCTATTCCCAGAATCCTGTTTGGACAGAAATAGCACCTGGCATCTGGAAGACGGTCGTCGGTGTCCCCGACAAATTCGACCTGCTCAAAGCATCAGGTGTAAAACCCAATGCCGAAGCATTGTCAAAGCTTGGAAACGCTGCTTTCCCAATTCCAACTGCCGGCATTGTTGCCGAAAGTGCCGATGGCAAGACCTTCCTGCGCTTCCCGCTGGTTAAGAACGAGCAACTTTTCGGCTTCGGGCTGAATTTCAAGACGGTACAGCAACGTGGAAAAATACTGCAACTCCATGTCGACCACTATGGAGGATCAGACAATGGCCGCGATCATGCCCCCGTACCATTTTATGTTTCTGACCTCGGATATGGCGTTTTCGTCAACAGTGCCAGGTACATAACGGTATATGCAGGCACCTCCGTTCGTCGCGACAGTCCGGATGCTCCCAAACCCCTCGACCGCAATACAGATCATAAATGGAGTTCACAACCTTACTCCGACGCAGTAGAGATGGTCGTTCCGACCACAGGTACGGAGGTCTACCTCTTCGCCGGACCCAGTACCCTGGATGTCGTCAGGCGGTTCAACCTCTTCAATGGAGGCGGCTGTCTTCCACCCCGCTGGGGGCTCGGATTCACCCAAAGGGTAAAATCCTTGTACACAGCAGATCAGGTAGTCGAGGAAGCCAGGCTCTTTGCCGAAAAAGGCTATCCCCTCGATTTCATCGGTCTCGAGCCGGGCTGGCAAAGCAAATCCTATCCCTGCACCCTGGAATGGGACAAATCGAGGTTCCCCGATCCTGCCGGTTTCACCAAGACGATGAAGGAGATGGGCATCCGCCTGAATCTCTGGACCAACCCCTACGTATCGCCCGATTCGCCCATTTACCAAAAGCTGATACCCCTGACTGGATCTCACACCGTGTGGGGAGGAGTAGTTGCCGATCTAACCCTGCCCGAAGCACAAAAAGTTATTGCAGACCAGATGGTCAAAGAGCAGATCAGCATCGGGGTAAGTGGTTACAAAATTGACGAATGCGATGGTTACGACCGATGGCTGTGGCCGGATGGGGCCAAATTTCCCTCAAAAAACAGCGCCGAACAGCTTCGTCAAACATACGGAGTTCTCCTTCAAAAGATGACCACCGACCTGTTCAGGCAACAAAACAGTCGAACCTACGGATTGGTTCGCGCCTCAAATGGAGGAGGTGTCTCCTTTCCTTATGTCATCTACAACGATTATTACAGCCACGAAGATTTTATTACTGCACTGATCAACAGCTCCTTCGCCGGTGTACTCTGGACGCCCGAGGTGCGTGGTTCCAAAACGGGCGAGGAGTGGGTTCGGCGCATGCAGACGGTCTGCTTTTCACCCATGGCGATGATCAATGCCTGGTCGGACGGCACCAAACCCTGGTCCTTCCCCGAAGTAGAAAAGGAAGTAAAGGAGATTGCCCTGTTGCGGATGCAGTTGATGCCCTACTTTTACACGGAGTTTGCGAGATACCACTTTGAAGGTACTCCTCCATTCCGGGCAATGAATCTGGAACCCGGATTCGATGGAAAATCAAAGACTGAGCTAAAGAATGGCAATCTGAGCGACAATCCATACCTCGAAGCCGTCTCCAGAGAGATCAAAGACCAATACATGGCGGGAGAATACCTCCTGGTGGCACCACTTTTCAAGGGACAAACAGAACGAACCGTCATCCTTCCAAAAGGCAAATGGTACGATTTCTACACAGGAAAATTTGCGGGCGATGGCCAGATGATCAAAGTAGAACCAGGCCTGGCGCACATTCCGGTATTCGTCAAAGACGGCGGGATCATCCCGATGATGCCTCCTTTGCTGCATGCACCGGGTGCCGGACAAAAATTCGACCTCAACATCCGTTACTACGGTAAAAAAACGGGTAACTACGACTTGTACGACGATGATGGCGAAACTTTTGACTACGAAAAAGGAGCATTTTCATGGCGAAAAATTGCCATAACCTCAGACAAAAATGGTAAATTAGCGGGTTCAATCTCCAAACCGGAGAAGGGAAAACCAGACAATCTCGGAAAAATTTCATTTACTTTCATGACAGAATAAATAATTGATGCACAAGCTTTTAATTCTATTTCCACTTCTCTTTGGCTTGGTCAGCTTCGGTTCAGATTCGAAAAAGGATCAAACTAAGAAGGTTTTTCAGATCGAACACATTGCCCCTGTTTTGCTGACAAAGGCTGCCGACGGCACCTGGTTTGCCGATTTTGGCAAAGATGCCTTCGGTACGCTTGAATTAAAGTACAGGAGCGACAAAGCCGATACGCTGACCATTTGCCTTGGCGAAAAATTACTGAATGGCAGAATTGACAGCAACCCCGGTGGCACCATCCGATTTGCGAGGATCAAACTCCCTGTTTCGTCTGATCAAATCTTATACACCATTCAACTTCCCGACAAAAGGAAAACAAATTTCGATACAGTACTGCTTCCCGATTCGTTTGGCATCATCATGCCATTCAGGTACGTTGAAGTAGGCAATGCCACTCATCCATTTTCGACAAACGACCTTCGTCAGAAGGCTTATTTTTACTCTTTTGACGAGAGCAAGAGCTATTTTACCAGCTCCGACACCACCCTGAACCAGGTCTGGAATCTCTGCAAATACAGCATCAAGGCTACCTCCTTCACGGGATTGTACATAGACGGTGACCGCGAGCGGATAGCCTATGAAGCGGATGCTTACATCAACCAACTCGGTCATTACTGCACTGACAGTGAATATGATATGGCCAAAAACACCATCGTCCATTTCATGAGCCACCCCACCTGGCCCACAGAATGGCTGCTTCACACAGCGCTGATGATGTACCAGGATTATTGTTACACGGGTGATACTGACCTGTTGAGGAAATATTACAACCAGCTGAAATCCAAAACATTGCTCGGTCTTGCCCGCGAAGATGGATTGATCAGTACCACAACCGGAAAAGTAAATGGCCAATTCATGCAAACAATTGGGTTTGCCGATTCCACCAAACGAATCAGGGAGGTAATTGACTGGCCGCCGGGTCAAAAGGACACAGGTTGGAAACTGGCGACCCTGCAAGGCGAACGCGATGGATATGAACTTGTTGCAATCAACACGGTTGTCAACTGTTTCTTCTTCGAAAACATGAACATCATGGCCGAAGTAGCCCAACTGCTAAACAAACAAGAAGACAAGTTGCTGTTTGAGAAGATGGCTGAAAAAGTCAGGAACAGTATCAACCAGAAACTGTTCAATGCCGAAAAAGGAATTTATGCAGACGGTGAAGGCTCACTCCATTCTTCCCTCCACGCCAACATGATGGCGCTGGCTTTTGGCATCGTACCACCGGCCCATGTGCCATCGGTGGTCAGTTTCATCAAAAGCCGTGGCATGGCCTGTAGCGTCTACGGTGCCCAATACCTGCTCGATGGGCTTTACCGTTCGGGGGAAGGACAATATGCACTCGATCTGCTGCGAAGCACAAACGACAGGAGTTGGTACAACATGATCAGAGTTGGTTCAACCATTACCATGGAAGCCTGGGACATGAAATACAAACCCAACTCCGACTGGAACCACGCCTGGGGTGC
>CAZGSQ010000145.1:0-9050 GCA_964528535.1 uncultured Tangfeifania sp.
CGATAGTCACCAAAGATGGGTATACCATCCACCGGGTGGCGGTATGAGAAAGATCCGTATTCATAACGTAAAAAACGCTGTAAATCAAATATTTACAGCGTTTTTTGTGACCCGGCTTGGGATCGAACCAAGAACCTACAGCTTAGAAGGCTGTTGCTCTATCCATTGAGCTACCGGGCCAGTCAATTCGGGTGCGAAAGTAGCAAAAAATCCCTGAATCAGAAACGATTCAGGGATTTTTTGTTGGCTGCAAACAGGCTAAACCATATATATGTTGTGCTCTGCACATTGTTGTACCATCTCATCGGGCCACAAACTGGCCTGAACCTCACCAATATGGGCCTTGCGCAGCAAATACATGCAAAGCCTCGATTGTCCTATTCCTCCACCAATAGAGAGCGGAAGTTCATCTTTCAGCAATTTCTTGTGAAACATCAGCTCCTTGCGGTTGTTGGCACCCGCAAGATCCAATTGCCGCAGCAAAGCCTCCTTGTCAACCCTGATGCCCATCGACGATATCTCAAAAGATTGCCGCAGAACAGGGTTCCAGATAAGGATGTCTCCGTTCAAACCTTTGTAACCACCCGAATTGGGTGTTGTCCAGTCGTCATAGTCGGGAGCCCTGCCGTCGTGTACCTCTCCATTGCTCATTTTACCGCCAATCCCGATCACAAAAACTGCTCCATGCTCCTTTGTAATCTCAAATTCCCGCTCCTTTGGTGCAAGCCCTGGATACCTCTCGGCCAGCTCTTCTGCATAAACGAAGGTGATCTCCTCAGGTAGCATGGGTTTGATGGTAGGATAATTTTCATAGACTACAAACTCTGTACGCAAGAGCACTGCATATATTTGGTTGACAATCTTCTTGAGAAAATCAATGTCACGCTGTTTGGCAGTAATTACTTTTTCCCAGTCCCACTGATCGACATACAACGAATGAATGTTCGAAAGCTCCTCATCCGGCCTGATGGCATTCATATCGGTATAAATTCCATACCCTACCGGGATTCCATAGTGTGCCAGCATCAACCGCTTCCATTTTGCGAGCGACTGAACTACTTCTGCCCTGGCATCATCCATCTCCTTGACCGCAAATGTGACTGGTCGTTCCACACCATTCAGGTCGTCATTGATGCCGGTGCCATGCAGCACAAAGAGCGGAGCAGTTACCCTGCGCAGCCTCAATTCGGAGGAGAGATTCTCCTGACAAAAGTCTTTGATCAGTTTGATTGCCTTCTCTGTTTGTTTCAGATCAAGCTTTGCTTTATAATTTTCGGGAAAATAGAGTTTCATAACCTAAGTTTGATTGGAAGTTTCTGCAATAATACAAACTTCATGAGATTAAAAAAACAGTTGATGGAAATTCATGCCAAATGCTCCATTCTTTGTGGTCCGAATTACCTGCTGAAATACATGTAAACGGCAAAAGTCGCCAACCAATGGGTGCCAAAGTAATTTTCCGAAATGACATGCGGCAAGGCATCCTTCGCATGCTCCGACGCCATGCGACGCAGCTCAATTGCTTTCAAACTGCCGCCCGGGAATGATTTTGCTATCTCAAACATGCACCAGGCACGGCTAAGATTCAAGCCGTCCAGGTGTACTCCGGTAGGGTCGGCCCTGTCGGCAACGATGGCAGGATGCTTCAGTGAGGCAGGTATTTCGGGGAGAAATGCCCCAAACCACCTCCTAAATTCAACCTCTGGCAATACCCGTCGCATGAGGTCTGCTTCCATCAGCGAAGGTGAAAAAAAATCGTCTCCCTCAGGTTCCCAGGAGGCCGGAACATGCCTGTCCTTTAAGAAATAAAACCGGCTCCGCTCCAACAGAAAATGCTCAAAACTACTGTCCTTCAGGACTCTGGCATAATCGAGTGCGAAGGAAAGGCCAAAAGCCGTATTGGCATGAACTCCCCTTCTCAAAGGATAAGTAAGCCCTGGCAAGTACAATTTATAATTCACAACAACTTGATCGGCAAGAGGTTTCAGGGTACTGAACCATTTTTTTCCGATTGGATCGTTCCATGTGACAAGTTCGGCCGACAATTTCAGCAACCAGCCCCACCCATAGGGCCTCTCGTAGCTAATGCGACCGGGAGCCTTCAGGTAGGCAACCTCAGCGGCTATATTTTCCGGAGTAAGTGTCAGATTGATAGCCTGAACAATGGAATCTCTGTTGGGCAGGTCTGCAAACTCTTTCAACAATTTGACAAGCAACCAATGTCCATGTACGGAGGAATGCCAGTCGTAACAACCGTAAAATACCGGATGCAACTGCGAAGGGGTGCCAACATCCTTGTCGGATTGCATCGAATGGGAAAGATTGTTGGCATATTCGGTGTGAATGCACTTGTAGGCCAATCTGGCCAACCTTCCTGCCTGCAGCCTGTCAAGCCCTATGCCCTCTTGTGCCTGAACCGACCAAACGCTCAATAACAACCCCATTAGAAACAATATCCCCTTTCTCATCTTTCCAATCTCAACTTTTCATTTTTCACTTTTCACTTTTCACTATCCACTTCTAACACCAATCCGTCGAACGCCGGCGATACGCCAGCCGGCAATTCCAATGACAATTCGCCATGAAGACCCATCTCGTGGCTCATGTGCGTCAGATAGGTAGTGCGGGGTGCAATTTGTTCAACAAGACCCAATGCTTCCTCCAGATTCAGGTGAGAGATGTGGGCATGTTTCCTTAAAGCACAAACAATCAATGTCTCTACGCCTTTCAATTTGCCAAGTTCTTCCTTATCAATTCTGTTAAAATCGGTCAAATAGGCAAAACTACCGAACCGGAAACCATAGACCGGAAGCTTGTGATGGTAGAGTCGGATGGGGATTACCTCGATTCCTGAAATGTGGAAAGGCGTTCCCACAATGGGTCTCAAGTTCATTTGCGGCGTACCCGGATATCTATTTTCGGCGAAGGCGTAGTTAAAGATGGATTTCAGATTCTCTCCCACCCGATCCTCACAGTAAATATCCATGGGTGCCTTTCTAACCCAGTTGAAGCTTCTGATGTCATCGAGACCAAAAATATGATCGGCATGTTCGTGGGTGAGCAACACGGCATCCAAATTTTTGACCTTGTGTTTCAGCATCTGTTGTCTGAAATCCGGACCTGCATCGACGAGCAATCGGGTCTCTCCCACTTCCAGCAGGATGGCACAGCGCAGCCGGCTGTCTCTCGGATCAGTCGAACTGCACACCCTGCAACCACATGCTATCACCGGAACACCTTGTGAAGTGCCGGTTCCCAAGACAGTCACCTTCATTGATTTATTGATTGGTTGATTTGCTGATTTGCTGATGTGTTAGTGAAATCCAGATTGGATGAATTTGATCTATTTTTTGAAGAAGAAATAATTTTATGAACTATTTTTTTGATACTCATTAACCTTGCAGCAAAAAAATTGCAGGTCTCTTGTTGATATCCGGAGGTGCATTTCTCCAGCCTGAAATTGTTTTGGTTACCACGAATTCGCTTTCCAAAGTAAGATCAGCCGCGATGCAAAGCCTCGTCAGGGGATGGCAAACAGCCAGCAAATCCTCGAGCAGTTTGGTATTTCTGTAAGGTGCTTCGATGAAGATCTGCGTCTGTTTTTCACGCGAGGAGTTCTTTTCCATCTCCCGGATGGCCGCTGATCGCTCGGCGGGTTTGACGGGAATATAACCTACAAAGGCGAAATGCTGACCATTCATACCCGAAGCCATCAAAGCAAGCAGAATGGAAGATGGGCCTACCAGCGGTACCACCCTGAAACCCTTTTCATGCGCTAACCTGAGCAAATCGGCGCCAGGATCAGCGACTCCGGGACATCCTGCCTCGGAGAGGATACCCATGTCAAAACCCTTACGGATAGGCTCCAGCATCAAATCGAGTTCTGCGGCCTTTGTGTGCTCATTTAACTCTTTAAAATCCAGCTCGTCGATAACAATCTCAGGAACCATTCTCTTCAGATGACGTCGTGAGGTGCGTATGTTTTCGACCACAAAGTGTCGCAAAGTTGCCACAACCTGGATGAGTTCAGCAGGCAACACCTTTTCGATGGTGGAATCGCCAAGCGGAGTAGGAATGAGGTAAATGGTTGGCATGGAGGAAGTGAAGTGAAAAATAAAAAATGAAAAGTGAAAAGTGACGAATTGTGGTTTATGTGTTAAATATTGTGCCGGAACCCAAAGACAATGCGATCAGTACCATTGAAATAGCATAATAAATGAGTACCTTCCTGTGTTTTTCGGTGTCCTCCTGTGAACTGTTTGAAAAAATCAATCCCAGATTGGCAATAAAAAGGGCAAACAGCATTAAAACAGTGTGTTCGATAGGCCAGAAACGATTGGAGGCCAACTTCATGGTAATGGCCTGGTTAACATCTTCGGGCAGGGAAACCGGTGCCGGGAAAGCCATCAGTAGAAATCCCATGATCAGCAACAGATAGAGGTTGATGAGGAAGGAATAGGAGAGGTATTTGTCGATCCTGGTGTATTTTCTGTGTCTGAAATATCCAATTAATGATCTGTAAAACAGACCAGTAACCACAATTAAAAAAATCACGCTGACCAATGTATGTACTATTTTAATCAGTTGATGTTCGTTGACAAGAAGCAGTGCAGAAAGGGTCATGTTGTTTGATTATCAGGCAAATTTAAGAGAATAAATTTGTCAATTGTCAAAACTACCAAAAAATTGGTTGCACGGTAGGTCAGATCTGATCTGCCAACATTTTGGCTTGCCTGATGCGGTCGGCCATACCGATCCCATCGCGCAGGTTGCCACCTACTACCAATCCGGGAAAGGCACGCTCAACCTTCCTGACTGCTTCAAAACGTTCTCCGCTATCGGCCTCATATTGGGGTATGGCCCATGGATGTGGAATGATTTTTAACAAATCAGGCTGAAAATCATCCAAAAGCATCATCTGGCAAAATTCCCTTTTTAGAACTTCCAGCACTTCAGGATCAGATAAACTATAAATTTCAGGCCTTCTGACTCCGCCCATGAAGATGGAAAACAAGGCACCTCCTTCGGGTGCCCTTCCTTCGAAAAGAGCTGACATAAAGAGGACACCCAGCAAATCGCGCTTTTCGGCGAATGGAACAAGGCCACCAAAGGCATCCAGTTTCATCCCTTTCCATTCCTTAAAGCCAACCACAACCTCCAGTACCCTTGTGTAATGCAAGGCAGTTATTTTTGCCAGGAATTCCTCCTGAACAAATGGAAGGATATTTCGTAGCTGGTGTGCACCAACGGTCGCTATCACTTTTCTGGTTTTCAGAACAATCCGTTCCTTGTTCGGCCCTGTATAAGCCACTTCAAATCCATCCTTCGAGAGTTGAACTGCAACATCTTCGCAGTTCAGCAGAATCCGCTCTTTTGTGATGCTCTTTTCAAGTGCCTCTATCAGAGAAGAGATTCCTCCTTTCACAGAAAAGACTCCCCTGGTGACCCGCTTCTCCTCTTCACGCTTGGGCTTCATCTGTTTCTTGAAAGTTCCGCCTATAAAACTGCCATATTGCTGCTCCAAATTATACAACTTGGGCAGTGCATATTTTGGAACCAGCCGATTGGGATCACCGGCGTAAACGCCAATGACAAAGGGATCGACAGCATAATCAAGGAAACTTCTCCCCATGCGCCGTCTCACAAGTCCGGCCAATGTTTCATGCGGATCCCTCCCGGCAGGCCTGAACGGTTCCAAAAGTATTCTGAATTTGTCGCCCAAGGTGAAAAGTGGTGTCTTTATGGCCGCCATCACTCCTCCGGGCAGTGCCTCCCAACTCCCATTTTTTAGAACGTATCGTTTCTTAACGTTTCCTTTGGCCATTTCAAGTGTACAATCTGCCGTCAGTTCATCAAACAGTTGGATCACTTCCAGGTTGCCAACAACACCCGAGTTTGGTCCCTCCTCGTATAAAAATCCCTCTTCGCTCGTAGATTTTATCACCCCACCAATGCGATCTGATTTCTCTATACAAACGAAATCCAAATTTCTCTTTTTCAGGTGATAAGCAGTAGTCAAGCCTGTTAGTCCGGCCCCCAATATGACTACGTCTAAAATTTTTTCATTCCCCATCGCACAAATCCTTTATTCTCTTAGCAATTCCCTTTTTCACTTTTCATTTTCTCCTTTAACCATCCCCGCCAGCATGGCCACAAGCCGGGGGTCACTATCCGGCAAGCAGACCCGCGACACCTGCGTAAAACCCAGTGTGTTCAAAGCATAAGGAACTATCTCCAGGTCGATGTCGAACCGGGTCTCCAGATTTTCATGAACAAAGCTGATGGGAATGATGACCAAATTATCGATTCCCTCTTCACGCAACAATTTCAGTTGTTGTTTCGCGTCAGGACCAATCCATTTCCCCCTGCGCATGCCCGATTGAAAGGCCGATTCGAAGTGAAGGCCAAGTTCGGTGGCAATAAGCGCAGCACTGTTAACGATGGAGGCGGCATAGGTATCTCCGTTAAGGACATGGTACTCGGGAATCGAGTGTGCGCTGAAGAACAAGGTTGGATTCACTACCTCATTCTTTATCAAATGTTCTTTAATGAGATGAACCCAAAAAGAAACGAATTCGGGACGAGCATAAAATTCACCCAAAACGCGCACCTCGTAAAAAGAATCGGCGCGTGTCATTTTGTCCACCTCTGCCATTACGCTTGAAGTGGTGGTAAAACTTGCCTGTGGGTAGAGTGGAACAACTGCTATTTCACGGATTAATTGATTTTTAAACTCCTTCAAACACTCTTCAACATCCGGCATCGAGTAGGAAAATGCATGTTTTACTTCGTATGTTTCCCCCAAAACCTTCTGAAGGGAAGCTGCCGTTTCGCGGGTTGCCCGAACCAGTGGTGTTCCGCCTATCAGTTCATATTTTTTCCAGGATTTCTTGTACCTGGTGGTGCTGATGACCCATGCAAGAATGTTACGCCCCAATTTTCCAAATGGAAGAATAAATGGGTCTCTGAACATCCTTGCGAGAAAAATTTTCAATTCTTCTCGCGATTCCGGACCTCCCATGTTGACAAGCATCACACCTTTCATTTTTTTCGATTTTGGAATTGCAATTTTCGACCTGAATTTGTTAATATCTGACCGAAACAAACATACTGCATTTTCAACATGCAACAACATTGGGTGGATATTAGGAATTTTTGTCATTGTGTGCGGGGGCTGAATCGCATGAAATTCCACTTTCCCCTGGGTTCTGCTCCGCTTCACCCCGGGCTGATCGGGTTTAACGCCAGGGTATAACCCCGGAGTTGCCCTTCATCCAATCATCAGCAAATCAGCACATCAGCAAATTCCTAAACCGTCCTCGAATAGACCCCCTCCCCCGCCTTCAAGGCTGGATCCAGTGCCATGGCAATGTTCCTGGCGCACAAGAATCCTTTTTCGGAGAGTCTGATTTCATTTTCATCAATTTCCATCAATCCATCTGCAACATAGGGTTCAAATTTAGGGGGTTCAAAATGAAGAAGATTTTTAAGATCCTCAACAGTTGTTCCGCATTCTGATGCAGTCGTTTCGAAATTGAGGAGACCGTTGCACATGATGCTGTTGACCACCGACCGTACAGTTTGTTCCGCTCTGTTCAGCAAGTATCCCCTTTCAATGGCGAAACCTGATGCCTCAACAGCCTGCATGTATTTTGAAATATCCTTGTGGTTCTGGGCATAGGCTCCCTGCAACTGACTGATGGAGGAGGCACCAAAAGCATAGACCTGTCCGGTTGTTTCAAGGGTGCAGTAACCCTGAAAATTTCTATGCAACTGTTTGTTGGTAAATGCTTTGGTAAGATCATCCGCCGGAAGGGTAAAATGGTCTATTCCGATGGGACAATAACCCGCCTCCGTCAACTGAGCTGTAGCCTGAAGAAAAAGATTCATTTTTTCGTTGGCATCCGGCAAGCCAATCGTTTCGAGCTGCTTTTGTGCCTCTTTGACCCATGGTACATGGGCATAAGAGAAGGTAACAATTCTGTCGGGCCTGATTTCAATGGCCTGTTCGATGGTCTTCCTGAAACTTTCGGCTGTCTGTAGCGGCAGTCCGTAGATAAAGTCGAGATTAATTCCCCTGAATCCCTTGCTCCTGAGGTAAGCTACCACCTCCTTTACAGGATGTCGTGGTACTTCACGGTTCACTACCTTCAAGACATCCTCCCTAAAATCCTGAATACCAAGGCTTACCCTATTAAAACCCATGTCGGCCAATTGGTCTATGTGCCTGTAATCCAAATAAGCCGGACTACATTCCATGGCTATTTCTGCATTTTCACTCCAAGTAAAATGCAACTTGATAAAATCCATGATCTCGCGGATATAGGTCATGGAGATGGAATTTGGAGTCCCACCACCCCAATGAACCTGGGTCACTCTCCTTGATTTGGAAAGCAACGAAGCAACCTGCTCAATTTCTATTTTAAGTGCTGCGATGTACCTTTCAACCACCAGTTTGCGTTGGGCTATCACGGTAGAACAGCCACAGAAATGGCATCGTTGCGGACAAAATGGAATGTGGATGTAAAGGGAGATATTCTCCGGTTTCTGCCCATTGGATGCCTCCAATTCTCTGACATAATTGGAAGTAGAAAACCCCTGGTGAAAAAAATTGGCAGGAGGGTAACTTGTGTATCTCGGTCCTGAGACATTGTATTTCAATAGGAAATCGCTGTTTACATCCATCGTGTTAGCCCCTTTTCCAATTTGTATTTTTGACCCAGTCGACTACCAGCCGGGCATTTTCATATGGAATTCCGGGCATAAAACCATGTCCCAGATTAAAGATCCAACTACGCTCCGTTGAACCAAATTCAACATATTTATCGAGTGCCTCCAGGATGGTATCCTTGTCGGCGAAAAGCAGTCTTGGATCCAGGTTTCCCTGCAGTCCTATCTCCGGATGAACCAGCGATCGGGCATCCTGAATGGGCATTTGCCAGTCGACACTAAGAAAATCGGCATCTTCGGGAAGAATATTCTTGATGCCGTGTCCCAATCCTTTGAGATCGGAAGAGCGTCGTGTAGGGAAAGAGTGTTCAGAGCCGTGT
>CAZGSQ010000146.1:0-8744 GCA_964528535.1 uncultured Tangfeifania sp.
ATGTCTGAAACCCCTCAACAACCTGGACATACGGGTTTGTGTCGCAAGGATCGGGATTTTTCTTGGGAAGGAAGGGGGTATGCTAAAAAAATTGATTCCTCTGTTTAAATTGGCCCTTGGTGGTAAAATTGGATCAGGTAAACAAGGTTTTTCTTTTATCCATTCCCATGATTTATGCCGGGCTACCGAATTTCTCATGGAAAAAGTTCAGTGTTCGGGAGTTTTCAATCTGACAGCGCCTGAATTTACCACAAATGCACTCTTTACAAAAGCATTGGCAACAGCATGTGGGCGGCCTGCCATCTTTCCGGTTCCGGAATTTGCATTGCGGTTACTTTACGGAGAAGCAGCTGTTGCCATGATCAAGGGGCAATCGGTGGTTCCCCAACATCTGTTGGATTGCGGATTTAGTTTTCAGTACCCTGATATCGGGTCGTGCCTTCAGGCGATCCTTAAAGAAGGAAAATAGGCGATCATACGTTGAAACGAAAATGCATGATGTCGCCATCCTGAACTACATACTCTTTTCCTTCAACGGCAATTTTGCCAACCTCGCGGCAAGCAGCTTCCGAGCCAAGCACGACGTACTCGTCATACTTGATAACTTCAGCACGGATGAATCCCTTTTCGAAATCGCTGTGAATAATGCCGGCTGCCCTGGGTGCCTTGATTCCTTTGACAAAGGTCCAGGCACGGCTTTCGTCGGCACCGGTTGTAAAATAGGTCTGAAGGTTAAGTAACCTGTAAGCAGCATGAATCAATTTATTCACGCCGGGTTCATCGAGACCCAAATCTTCCAGAAATAGTTGTTTCTCCTCGTAACTGTCAAGTTCGGCAATGTCGGCCTCAGTGGCAGCGGCGATAATTAGAATTTCAGCATTTTCATCGGCAACACTTTTCTTAAATGCCTCTGTCAGTGAATTCCCGGTTGCGGCAGCCGCCTCATCCACATTGCAAACATATACCACAGGCTTCCTGGTAAGTAGAAAAAAGTCGTGGATCAATTCTTCCTCCTCCTCTGTCAAAACCAGCGTGCGGGCAGACTTTCCTGTCACAAGTACCTCCTTCAGCCGCTCCGAGATGGCTACTGTCTTTTGGGCCATCCGATCCTGACCAACCTTGGCCTGCTTCTGAAGTTTGGCAATCCTGTTCTCTACCGTTTCAAGGTCTTTTAGTTGCAATTCAATGTCAATCACCTCCTTGTCCCGAATGGGGTTGATTGATCCATCCACATGGATGATGTTGTCATTTTCGAAACACCTGATCACATGAATGATCGCATCTACCTCGCGGATGTTGGCCAGAAACTGATTGCCGAGACCTTCGCCCTTGCTGGCACCCTTTACCAATCCGGCGATGTCAACAATCTCAATGGTTGTAGGGACAACTTTCTTGGGTTGATCGATCTCAGCAAGACGAATCAGCCGTTTGTCGGGCACCGTGATGACGCCAAGATTTGGTTCAATGGTGCAAAAAGGAAAATTTGCAGATTGTGCTTTCGCGTTGGAAAGACAATTAAAAAGGGTCGACTTGCCTACATTTGGCAGTCCGACGATTCCGCATCGTAGGGCCATCAGAGAATTTCTTAATATTTTTTGCAAAGGTACTATTTTAAACCTTGAGTGGTTAACTTTGTCGAAGATCCTAAAGTTCTTGTGTTTGAACTATATTTGGATGTAATCTATGTTTTATTCGGATGATCGATAAGGACAAGGATTTAATTTCTGCCCTCAAAAGCGATGAAAAGAAGGAAATGGCTTTTCAGCTGCTGGTAAAAACATACCAGCAGCGGTTGTATTGGCACATCCGAAAAATTGTAATCAGCCATGACGATGCCGACGACCTCATGCAAAACGTTTTCATCAAGGTGTGGAAAAACATTGAGACCTTTAGGGAGGATTCCAGTTTGTTTACCTGGTTGTTTCGCATAGCTACCAACGAATCTTTAAGCTTTCTTCAGCAAAAAAAAAGAAGGAATATTTTGCCAATTGATGGCGGTTCTGAGTATCTTGTTGAAACTTTTGAATCAGATGCACATTTTGAAGGGGAGGAACTCCAAAAAAGATTACAATTAGCTGTTCTACAGCTTCCTGAAAAACAGAGATTGGTTTTTAACATGAAGTATTACGACGAAATGAAATACGAAGAGATGGCCGAGATTCTGAAAACGTCGGTGGGGGCCTTGAAAGCGTCGTACCACCATGCGGTTAAAAAAATTGAAGCACATTTTGAAGGAGAATAATGGAAGATACTATTAAACCTTTTTAGTTTTGAAATGTCTTAGTTATGATAATGAGTATGAAACAGAAAATATTAAATATCGAAAATGAACCCGGGTTTCCAAAGATGGAGCCTGGTTTTAGCGTTCCGGCGGGATATTTCGATTCCTTTGGGGAGCGTTTGCAAGTTAGGATGGAAATGGAACAAAAGGTCTCACGTCCCAGGCGAATACTTCATTATCTCAAACCTGTTCTTGGGATTGCGGCCAGTTTGGCCATCATCCTGACTGTTTATTTGCATCCTGCAGTTAAGCAACAGCCAGCTTCTCTGGCTACCATCCAGCAAGTTTCTGTTACTTCCATAGAGGATCAACCCGAGTTGGTCTCCGGTGCATATGGCGCTCTGGTCAGTGATGGCCAATTCTATGCAGCCCTTACAGAGATGGATGAATACGATGCCTCCAAAATGCCCAAAGAGGTGTTGGCAGATTACCTGGCTTCCAATTGCTCCGATAATGAAATACTTAATGCCAATAAATAAGATGAGAACTACCCTGTTGACATTACTGATATTGATAGCTTCAGTTCAGCTTTTTGCACAAAAGGAGATGGACCAGAAGACGATTGAGTTGATTAAGAGTAAAAAAGTTGCTTTTATTACAGAACAGATTGGTCTGACGCCACAAGAGAGTCAGAAATTTTGGCCAGTGTACAATAAACTTGAGAATGAGCGTACTGAATTGTACAACCATCGCCGGGATATGGAAGAGTCTACAGAAGACAAGAGTGTAAAATCCGAAGATTTCTACAGGAAACTTAGCAATGACATTGTGGCTGGACATGTGAAGGAAGGCAAGTTGATGGAAGAGTACAACTCTAAATTTTTATCCATTTTGTCGGCAGAGAAAGTAGTCAAGTTGTACCATTCCGAGCGAAAATTCAGATCCTACCTGATGCACGAAATGAGGAAAAACGAAGACGATAAGGCTAAGAAATAAGGGCGATCATTTGGCAAAATATCCAATCAAGTGGCTGATGGCCACCCTGGTTTGTTCGCCACTTTCCATGTTTTTTACTGTTACCATAGACTCGGCAATTTCTGACTCCCCGGCGAGTAGTACATACTTTACCCCTTTTTTATTGGCATAGTTCATCTGCTTTTTCATCTTCTCGGCGGAGGGATAAATTTCCGAAGCGATACCCGCCTGACGCAGTTCCCCGAGCAAAGGAAGGCAATAGCGTTCTTCGGTTGGTCCAAAATTAACAAAGAGCGCAGTTGTTGCTCCCGTCTGGTCTTTGGGAAAGAGTTCAAGTTGCTCCATCACGTCGTAGATTCTGTCGGCTCCGAATGAGATGCCAACTCCCGAGATGTCTGGCAATCCAAAGATGCCTGTCAGGTCGTCGTACCTGCCTCCACCAGTGATTGATCCAATTTGAACATCATTGGCTTTCACCTCGAAGATGGCACCCGTATAATAATTCAAACCCCTGGCCAGCGTGAGGTCCAATTCTACCAAGGTTCCTATATTGCTGCATTTCAGGTAGTCAAAAATGGTTCTTAGTTCTTCGATACCCTTTTTTCCAACCTGAGTTCCTCCAATTACATCTTCAATCAGATCAAGTTTTGTTTCATTAGTGCCCGATAGCTTCAAGATTGGCTGAAGTTTACGGATGGCTTCCTCCGAAATGCCTTTCAGGGCCAACTCTTCGTTGACCTTCTCCAATCCGATCTTGTCGAGTTTGTCAATGGCGATGGTGATGTCGATGATCCGGCCGGCTTCTCCAATTGTTTCTGCGATCCCGGCAAGAACTTTCCTGTTGTTAAGTTTAATCGTCACACGGATACCGAGCAGCGAAAAGATCTTGTCAACAATCTGAATCAATTCGTATTCGTTGAGCAGTGAATCAGAACCTATGATGTCAACATCACACTGGTAAAACTCTCTGTATCTTCCTTTTTGTGGCCTGTCGGCACGCCATACAGGCTGAATCTGAAAGCGCCTGAACGGGAAATTGATTTCACTCTGGTATTGGACAACGAACCTTGCGAAAGGAACTGTCAAATCGTAGCGAAGTCCTTTTTCGGCAATTTGGAAGGTGGTCTTGAGGCTATTTTTCGACTGGAGGTCGGCTTCATTGGCACTGGCAAGAAAATCGCCTGAATTAAGGATTTTAAATAGCAATTTGTCTCCCTCTTCTCCGTACTTTCCCGTTAACGTGGAGAGATTTTCCATGGCCGGGGTCTCTATCTGTTGGAAACCATAAAGTTTGAAAACACGCTTGACGACATCGAAGATATAGTTTCGTCTGGCCATCTCCAGGGGAGAAAAATCACGTGTGCCTTTTGGGATGGAAGGTTTCTGAGCCATGTTTTGTCATTATTTTGAATGGACAAATTTAATGATAATATCCAAAAAAAGAGGGTGCTTTGCGGGCACCCTCTTCTGTTGAACTAACCGTTTGGATTAGTTGAAGATGTAACGAATTCCCAATTGCATGGAATAGGTAGAACTGTATCCTACGTTGTCACGGAAGGTTGCTTGCAGCATCTGGTTGCTGTTGTATGGATTTAACTTGAAGGTTGGTTTCACCGTACCACCGGCAACTACGCTTGTATTGTTGGTGGGAGTGAGGATGTTGTTTTGATTGTAAAAATCAGCGATTCCCCAATTCTTGTTGATAAGGTTAGCAACATTCAGAATATCAAGACTTACCTGGATTGTGTTGCGTTTGCCACCAACCTTCACGAAAATTTCCTGCATCAGTTTGGCGTCAAAGTTGTTTCTCCAAGGCATCAGTGCACCATTGCGTTCGGCATATTTGCCTACACGTGTACGAAGGTATTTGTCCTGGTCGATGTAATTGAAGAAGGCTGTGCTTTGAGCAGCAGCTGTCCAAAGTACACTTGCTCCGGATGCATCTTTCACAGTTTGGTCTACAAAAGTAATTTCAGATGCATTTTTAGGGACATAAATCAGGTTGTTTGAACCGGCTCCGTCACGAACGATGTTGCTGGAATATACATAGGAGAAACGACCCTGTGAACTACCTTCGTAGAAAACAGATAGGGTTGTAGCCATTGATTTCAAATATTCAACCTTATAGGATGCAGAAGCAATCAACCTGTCGGGAACAACATAACTGGCATAGCTTAACTCTTCGCTGTTGGCACCGTTTACATTGGCGTTGCCATTCCAGGCAGAAGAAGCCTGGTCGCCACTACCATCCACCAAATTCTTTGCCTCACTGCGGGTGTAGGCAATCATTCCGGTGAAACCGTGGGTAAAAGCTTTTTCGAGCTTAGCCGTCATTGAGTAGTAATAACCCTGGTTCCTGTTTTCAAGAACAATGGGAGATACGCCGTTTCCACCGGTACCAGCTGTAGTTGTAACTGTCTTGCCATCCGTAGAAATTGTCTGATAGTAAGCCAGACTTCTCGTAGCAGCAGCAGTAACCGGATAGACAATACGGTTGTCAGGATATCCGGCGATATTCATTGGTGCTCCACCTTTTAATCCTTCGTTCACGAAGAATGCAGTGTGAAGGTCCTTGTTGTAGATGCCTTCCAGTGTTCCTTTCAAACCCCAGGGAAGTTTGGCATCCATGGCCAAACTGCTCTTCCAGGATTGTGGCATTTTGAAATCCTTGGAGATGATGGTAAAGGTACTTGGAATGATCACCCCCGCTGCGGGTTGGGTGGCAGGATAGTAAGCATTTACCTCAGGTTTGAATGGCCCGGGGGTATTGGCTTGTCCGGCGTAGGTCATGGTTGTTTGTACCATGCCTGCATCGCCAACCTGGCTAACAACCCAAACAAATGGCACACGACCAGTAAAGATTCCTGTTCCACCTCTTACAACCAGTGACCTGTCCTCTTTGATGTTGTAATTGAAACCGATGCGGGGAGAGAACATCACTTTGGATTGTGGCAGCGTTGCTGTGCTGTATTGGTTGCTTCCGAAGGTCAAATTTTCAACCAAAGGATGTGCGGCAGCTGGTTGCGAGAAAGTAGGAAGGTCGGCCCGCAATCCGGCAACAAGTTTTAACTTAGAGTTGACAGTAATCTCATCCTGAAAATAACCTGAATATTGTCCGAATTTAAAACTTGGGAAGGCTTGTGCATAACCTGGTGTATTTGAGAAAGTGATCCCAAAGTCAGCCGGTTTGGCACCGCTGGTAAAATCGGCCCAGGAGTTGAAAACGTAAAAGCTGGATCCAAAACGCATGAAACCATTCTTCGTCTCGTTGGCTTCGTATTGCAGACCGGCTGTGAAACTATTTTTTCCCATCGAGAAGGAGATATCATCTGTGATGGTGGTTGTCTTCACCTGACGAAGGTTTCCATAAGAGAAAAGTTCTGTTCCAAAAGAGACATAAGGCTTGCCACCATTGAGAATGTCAACAAACGGGAAGAGTTTGCCATCGGTTGAGCGCGGCTCATCCTGGAAAGAATTGGTGTAACGCAAGGTATTCAAGTACTTGCCACCACCGAATGTTGAGTTAAGTTCTGCAGACAAGGAGCTGAAGTTTGTCTCTGTGTAGTATCCTGAATTCTGGTACCACATGGCATCCATTGCCTGCCGCGTTCCGGTATAAATGGATGAAAAAGGCGATGTTGAGGTGCTGGGATAACTTGGAGATTTCGCTTTTGTTGAACTGTAGCGAATGTTGAACTTGTGATTCCTGCTGATGTTCCAGTCAACACGGGCCAAAAGTTTGGAGGCAGGACTCTGGTTGGAATATCCCTGGTAAGGACCTGTTGCATAGCCATAAGTATCTTGCAGGTACATGCTAATCATATCCATATCAGACACTGTTGGACGGGCAATGTTAACGCCGTCGGCCGGGGCAGCAGTAGTTGCAGCAACTCGCGAAGGACCGGGAACCGTATTCTTTTCGGATTCATAGTTGACGAAGAAGAAAAGTTTGTTCTTGATAATCGGGCCTCCCAAACGGAATCCATACATCTTGTAATCGGATGGATTTTTAACGAACGGGACAGCGTCTCCAACCTTGTTGCCTTTGTATTTCTCACTTGACATGAAATCATAAACAGATCCGGTGAATTCATTGCTTCCCGAACGGGTAACTGCATTGACAGAAGCACCAATAAATCCGCTCTGCCTGACATCAAATGGGGTAATGTTGACGGAAATCTGATCAATCGCATCCAGCGAGATTGGTGAACCTCCACCCGGAAGGTTTGTTCCAATACCAAATGCATTGTTGAATTGTGCTCCGTCGACTGTTATGTAATTTTGACGGTAGTTACCACCACCGATGGTCATTCCGCTGGATTGGGGTGTCAGACGGGTCACATCGTTGATGGACCTGCTCACTGAAGGCATCATCGCAATTTGTCTGGTAGATACATTCACAGAGGCGCCATTTTTTTCAGAATTGTAAGGTGATGGTTTTGTCCCGACTACCGTGACTTCTCCAACCGTTGCATTGCTCTCCTTTAATGAAGTGTTGAGTACAAAAGATTCGCCCAAAGAGAGGGTGATATCAGTAAATGAGGCCTTTGCATAACCCACAAAAGAGACATCCACTTTGTAAGGTCCGCCGGTACGCATACCCTGCAGACTGAATCGACCGTCTGCATTGGTAACAGTTCCGTACTGTGTTCCCGAAGGAACATGCACTGCAACAACGGCTGCACCAGGCAATGATTCATTGTTACCTGTAATTCTACCACTGATTCCGGAGGTAGTAACCTGAGCCATACCAGTTGCAAACATGCTTGCAAACAAGAAAATAGTCAGGTAGAGCTTTAGAAAGTTGTTTTTCATTAATGAAACAATTTAAATTACACCTAAATTAAACAATTGATAACCTTATTTTTGGTAATATTTTAACATTTATTAGCAAATTGCAGTGTCTTTAATTCATGCAATCAATGTGTTAAAAAAGCATGAATACAATTTGCGAAGGCAGCCAAATATAACAATAACAGTTGATTAAATTCTATGATCAAAGTTAGCAGCAGTTAATTATTTATTAACTTTTTAGTCCTACTTATTAACATTTTTTCACCATTAAGGTTTATCTTCGAAAAAGAACAATCACCAGGATCCCACAGCATGTACCGTGACGATGTATATCTACAATGATTTCCTAAATTTGCACTGTCAAAAAATTGAGGAATGAAGGATACTTACGAAAAGATGATAGATTCAACAGGCTTTGTAGATCTGCCATTCGGGGCTGAACTGGATTTGAAGGCTGAAATTTTTAGGCTGAAGGCTGAAAAGAATGCCATCATTCTGGGGCACTACTACCTTACTCCTGAATTGCAGGATCTCTCTGATTTTCTGGGAGACTCACTCGCACTGGCCCAACAGGCCGAATCAACAACCGCCGATATCATCTTGTTTGCTGGTGTCCATTTTATGGCCGAAACAGCGAAAATTCTTAATCCTGGTAAGAAGGTGTTGGTTCCTGATATGAAAGCAGGTTGCTCTCTGGCAGATTCGACACCAGATCGGAAGAGCACACGTCTGAACTCCAGTCACCTGAAGCTAT
>CAZGSQ010000147.1:0-8735 GCA_964528535.1 uncultured Tangfeifania sp.
ATCCCGCCACAAAAGGTTTGTGGGGAGAGCCCACACTCATCAACAATACCGAAACTTTTGCCCAGGTCTCGTACGTCATTACCGAAGGATCAGAAAAATTTTCATCCATCGGAAGCCTAACCAGCAAGGGAGCCAAAGTTTTTGCTCTCGCAGGAAAGATCAACAGGGGTGGTTTGATAGAAGTTCCAATGGGAATCACAGTTCGCCAAATCGTGGAAGAGATAGGCGGTGGCGTCCAAAATGGAAAAAAATTCAAAGCCGTGCAGATTGGGGGCCCTTCCGGAGGTTGTGTTCCCGTGCAATTGTACGACACACCCATCGATTATGAATCGTTGGTGGAAGTAGGGGCCATGATGGGTTCGGGTGGACTCGTTGTCCTGGATGAAAATGATTGCATGGTCGATATTGCCCACTATTTTTTGTCGTTCACCCAACATGAATCGTGCGGGAAATGCACTTTTTGCCGGATCGGTACCAGACAGATGCTCGACATTCTGGAACGAATCACAACCGGAAAAGGCAACCTGAAAGACCTTGAAGAGTTGGAGTACCTGGCCAGGTGGACAAAAAAAGGGAGTCTGTGCGGATTGGGAAAATCTGCACCAAACCCCGTCCTCTCGACACTACAATACTTCAGGGAAGAGTACCTTGCGCATCTCAAAGGGGAATGTCCCGCCGGGAAATGCACGAAACTCATCAAATATTCCATCAACGACTCCTGCATCGGCTGCACACTCTGCGCCCAAAAATGTCCGACAGAGGCCATTCTCTTCAAACCTCATGTCAAGCACGAGGTAATCAACGATCTCTGTATCAAATGTGATGCCTGCAGAACCGTTTGTCCCGTGGAGGCAGTTGAAGTTCATTAACGCTGTGCGGCACGCCATTATCTTAACTGAAAGAAAAAAGCAACAAGTTGACCATGATAAGACTCACCATCGACCACCAAACCATTGAAGCGGAAGCCGGAAGCTCTGTCTACCAGGCAGCCAGCTCTGCCGGAATTGAGATTCCGACGATGTGTTACCTGGCAGAGACCGGCCACATCACCTCATGCATGGTTTGTCTGGTTAAGAATGCAAAAAATGGTCAGTTTTTTGCCTCTTGCTCCACCCCGGTCATGGAGGGGCAAGTCATCCTAACAAATGATCCTGAGACGGTTGAATCGCGCAGGATGGCGTTGGAATTGCTTCTCAGCGAACACGTTGGCGATTGTGAGGCCCCGTGCCAACTCGTTTGTCCGGCGCACATGAACATTCCGCTCATGAACCGACTGATCGCCCACGGCGACCTAAGAAAGGCGCTCGAGGTAGTCAAAAGAGACATACCACTCCCTTCTGTACTTGGCAGAATTTGTCCGGCTCCCTGTGAGGCAGCCTGCAGGCGGAAACAGGTGGATGAAGCTGTCTCTATCTGCCTGCTCAAACGCAGCGCCGGAGACAGTTGTCTGCCAAGCGAAAATCCATTGAGGCCCGAACAAAGAGACTCATCGGGTAAAAGAGTGGCCATCATAGGTGCCGGTCCTGCCGGCTTGTCTGCGGCCTATTACCTGCAACTGGCAGGCCACCAGGCAGTCATTTTCGAAAAATCGGCGGTAGCCGGTGGTGCCCTGGTGCAACTGGATGAAGAAATTCTCCCTGCCAACATCCTCCGTAAAGAAATTGAAGAAATTATGGCCACAGGAGTCCTGGTAAGGTGTAACGAAACAATAGACACTGAGTATTTTGCCCAACTCCATACGGAATACGATGCCTTGATAATTGCCACCGGAACATTGGCAGAAAAAGGTGCCGATTTTGGTCTGGAACGTTCTGCTACCGGATTCTTTGCCGAAAAACACTCCTACCAAGCATCAGTTGGGAAGGTTTTTGTGATTGGAAACGCGCTGCGAACTTCTAAAATGGCAGTAAGATCGGTTGGTCAGGGACATGAAGTGGCCATGGTGGTCGACCAACTGTTGAGAACCTCCGAAATCAAAGGCGCTGCTGAAAGGTTCAATTCAAAATTCGGCCGACTGGTGCAAGAAGAGCTCGTTCATTACCTGAAGGAGGCCGAACCCCGTGCCCGGGTGAAGGCAGGTAAAGAAGGTTTCAACCCCGATTCGGCCATGCTCGAGGCCAAACGCTGCATGCATTGTGATTGCAGAAAACCGGAAAGTTGCAAACTGCGGAAGTTTTCCGGGCAGTTTCAGGCCGACCAAAAAAGATTCAAGCGTGAGGAACGCAACCAGGTCGAAAAATTGATCCACCGCGAAGGTATCGTCTACGAATCCGCCAAATGCATCAAATGCGGCATCTGCGTCCGACTCACCAGTTTGCACAGCGAAGCGTACGGATTGACCTTCATCGGGCGTGGATTTAACGTCAAAGTGGGAATCCCATTCAACGAAAGTATGGAGCAAGGGCTGAGAAAAACTGCACTTTTGGTTGCAAAATCCTGTCCGACAGGGGCTCTGGCAATTTTTGGAGATGAAGAGCAGGAAATACTATAATTTTTTCATCCCAACCCTCGACAAATAGCTGCTTTTTGCCAATTGAGGATCGGCATCCAGGGCAATGTACAGAATTGTCTTAACATCAATCACAACGGCTTGCAATTTAGAAAGATCTGGAGAAACAAAAATATTTGGTTTCTTGTCAAATGTGTGATTTGCACCCATAATATCGTGTCATTAATTGTTAAAAAACTGATTGACTCCGGTTGTTTGAGATCCAATGGAGGAGGGCACAGATCGATTTAAGATGAAGGTACACCATGCCCTATACTAAAAAACTTCTGCAAGATAGCACAATTTATCGGATAATTTGGCAGACCCACGAAAATTAACCCATATTTGACAATTTGATTGGCAACCTTGTACAAAGCACCGGCAATTTTGCATTTCTACCAGACTCCTGTCTCTGAAAGTAATTTTTATTCAAAGAGTTTGGTATTTTTAAAGCTTCAAAAAAAATCAGAGTTCAATCAATGATCAGATACAATTGTCAAATTGAGTGGCTCTTCAACCATAAAACCAGCATCAAAGTGCTACCGACCAACTGTCAATTTTGCTTCCCGATAGCCACTCGTAACAGGTTTATCTGCCTCCTCTTGTCAGGATTGACCATCTCTTTTCCGCTCGCAGCACAGCAAAACTGGACCATCTTCAGGGGTGACCAGCAGTTATCTGGTCTTGCATCACAACCGTTGCCGGAACAGCCAAAACTGCTGTTCTCCTTTCCTACCGGGGATGCCATCAAGGCTGCACCAGTGGTGTCAGGACAGAGCATCTTCTGTGGTTCCACAGATGGGAACATGTATGCCATCGGTTTCAACGGGAAGCAAATATGGAAATTTAATGCAGGCAATGCCATTGAGGCGCCTGCTTTACTGATCGAAAATTCCCTTGTGTTTGGAACCCTGGATGGTTGGTTTTTCAGACTAGACCAGAAAACCGGAAAACAGATCTGGAAATACAAAACCGATGGCCAGATCATGGGTTCGGCAAACTGGTACAAGATGGGCTCCAAAATCAGGTTGTTGGTCGGCAGTTACGACTACAACCTCCATGCGGTAGGTTTTTCAAAGGGCGACAGCCTCTGGCGATACGAATCCAACAACTACATCAACGGAGCGCCGGCAATTTATGGCAAATATGCAATCTTCGGAGGTTGTGACGGTTTTGTACACCTGGTCAACATCGAAACTGGTCAACTGTTCAAAAAAATCAAACTCGATACGTACATCGCTTCGTCGCCTTTGGTGGAGGGTCATTTTGCCTTTGTGGGCGATTACGAGGGCCGTTTCTTCTGCCTGGATCTGGAGTCGGACAAGGTTAAATGGAGCTACCACGATCCGGAAAAAAGGCTGCCTTTCCTGGCTTCTCCTGCCTTGAGCGGCAACTATCTCGTGGTTGGAAACCAGGATCGGTACCTCTACTGCTTCGACAAACCTACCGGGAAAGTCGTTTGGAAAGTGAAGGCCAGCAGCAGGATTGAATCATCCTCCATCATCGCCATGAAAAAAGTAGTCACCGGTACGATGGACGGAATCCTGTACATCCACGACCTCCTAACCGGAAAAGAGCTGTGGAAATATGAGCTGGGGAGTCCGATTACCGGAAATCCTGCTGTCGTTTCAGGCAAAATTGTGGTGGGAACTGGTGATGGGAGGATCTATGTTTTTGGGGAGATATGAGATATGAGATATGAGATATGAGTTAGGATAGGTCGAATCAACAATATTGGTAAATTATGAAAATTGCACACATCATACCGGGATCGGGAGGAAGTTTTTACTGCGGGAACTGTCTGCGCGACAGCAAATACGTTCAGGCACTTAAAGATTTGGGACACCAGGTCATCAAGGTGCCGATGTACCTGCCGCTGTTTGATGATGCCCATGATCTGAATGAAGTTCCCGTTTTTTATGGAGCTGTAAACCTCTATCTGAAACAAAATTATCCTATGTTCCGGCATATGCCCATGTTTATAGAGCATGTTCTCGATTCAAAGAGTGTCCTGCAATTGGCCGCATCGAAGGCCGGGTCGACAAGGGCCAAGGGACTGGAAGAGATGACACTATCCATGTTGCTTGGGGAGGAAGGTTTGCAGAAGGCAGAGTTGGAGCGGATGGTCGACTGGTTGGCACTGGAAGCGAAACCTGATGTGGTTCATATCTCCAACGCTTTGCTCCTTGGACTTGCGCGACGCATCAAACAGAGGATGAACATTCCGGTTGTCTGTTCCCTTCAGGACGAAGATGTATGGGTGGATGTAATGAGTGAAAAATTCCGCACAGAGGTTTGGAGCCTCATGGGAGAAAGGGGTACCGAGGTAGACGCTTTCATTCCCGTCAGTGAATTTTATGGAAAAGAGATCAGAAAGAAGATGACCATCCGGGATGATCAGCTGTTTAATGTTCACATTGGTGTGGATGCAGCAGACTACCATCCTCGAGATATTACAGAAAAAGTACCCATGATCGGCTATCTCTCCCGGTTGTGCGAGGAAAACGGACTCGCCGTACTGGTCGACGCTTATATATTATTGAAAAAGGAACCTGTCTTTGAAGCAGTTGGAATGAAACTCACCGGCGGAAAAACTGCCGACGACCTGCATTTCATCAAAGAACAGAAAATGAAATTGGCCAAGGCAGGCCTCGAAAAAATGGTACACTGGGTAGAAGAATTTGAAGGTGAAGAGCGGCAGAAATTTTTCGATTCCGTCACTTTGATTTCGGTCCCAGTGCTTCATGGCGAGGCCTTCGGACTCTACCAACTGGAAGCCATGGCCTCCGGCATCCCAATGGTGCAGCCTGCATTGGGGGCATTCCCCGAAGTAATTGGACTCAGCGGAGGAGGGATCATTTATTCGCCCAACGATGCATCCTCCCTCGCACAGGCACTCGGCTCCATCATCCTGTCGACTGAAAAGCTGACGGTTTTGAGTTCAGCAGCCCTAACTGGTGTTAAAGAACATTTCGACATCCACCGACAGGCTGAAAAAATGGTGGCAGTTTACAATGAAGTAATTACCAAGTCAAAAACAATATGATTTTAAAACTGGAGCAGATCTCAAAATCCTATTCCAATGCGGGTGGCACCAAAAACCGGTTGATTTTGGATAAGATTGATTTTCAGATAAATGAAGGAGATCGAACAGCCATTTCAGGACCATCCGGTTCGGGCAAAACTACTTTGCTCAACCTAATTGGAGCGCTCGACAGGGTTGACTCAGGCAAGATAATTTTCGAAGGGAAGGAAATTTCTTCCTTTAAAGAAAAAGAGCTCGCAGGATTTCGCAACACAAAGATTGGATTCGTATTTCAGTTGCACCATTTGCTCCCTCAACTTTCGCTGATCGAAAATATTTTACTGCCAACCCTCACCGATCAAAAACTTCAGGGAGCCGAAACCAGGGCACGTGCCATCCGGCTCATCTCCAGATTGGGACTTTCCGCGGTAGCGCACCAAAAACCTTCGGAACTCTCGGGAGGTGAATGTCAGCGAACCGCTGTTGCCAGAGCCCTGATTAACCAACCAAGGCTGTTGCTCGCCGATGAACCAACAGGGGCTCTCGACGCCAAGTCTGCCTTCAATCTTGTGGATTTGCTCGTCGAGCTGAACATGGAAGAGCGATTGACTTTGATCGTCGTGACCCATTCTCAGGATATCGCAAAAAAAATGAATACCAACTATTCGCTCGAAAATGGAAAAATCATCCAACGGTAAATTGCATGCAAAAATTAAAATTCATTCAACCACCCCACCATCCATAAAATTAAAACCCGCCACCTCTCTCATCTCTCCCACCTCATACCTCATAACCCATAACTCATAACTCTTCACATGTCTTTCACCAAACTCCTGCTTCGAACCCTCTGGTACTACCGGAAACTCAACCTGACCCTCATCCTGGGGGTTGCACTGAGTACAGCAATACTTTTGGGTGCCTTGATCGTAGGAGATTCGGTTCAATTTAGCCTTCAACAAATTACCTGTCAACGGTTGGGCAATACTTCGCTGGTAATTACTACCGGAGAGAGACTTTTTCGGAAGAAACTTGCAGAGGAAATCGGAAATCTGAAGGGAATCAAGACCTCTGCACTTCTTCGATCCAATGGCATGGCAGTTGTGGATGGCGGTCAATACCAGATCAATCAACTAGCCGTTTGGGGCATTGATTCAACTTTTGACTATTTTTCAGGCGCTGCTTTCTCCGCTGGATTGAACGAAAATGAGGCAGCAATCAATGAAAATTTTGCTTCCATATCCGGTCTAAAAGCAGGAGACGAGGTGCTTTTGCGGTTGAACAAGCTCAATACTTTCCCTGCCAATACCCCATTTGTATCGGCCGAGGAGTCATCGATCTCCTTCAGAATAAAGATCGTCAGGATCTTAAAAGCGGTAGAACTTGGAAATTTTAGCTTGAAAAATATCCAGACCTCACCCAAAAACCTGTTTCTGAATCTGAATTGGATGAACAAGCAGATGAAATTGACAAACAAGGCCAATGTCATGTTGGTGGCAGGTGGCACATCGGAAACTGAGCTGATCGAAGGTCTCAAACAGTGCTGGAAACCCGAGGATATAAATGTCAGCATCCGCGAAAATCATACGCGCAATTACACTGAAATTCTATCGGACAGGGTCTTCATTGAGCCTGTCATCGAGCAGTATTGCACCGACAATATTCCGGGCAGCTACCCGATCTTCAGCTATTTTGTCAACGATTTTGCCAGCCATGGGAACCATACCCCCTATTCATTTGTTTCGACCAGCGAGACCCTCTCCGGAGATCAGATCCTGGTAAGTGAATGGATGGCCAATGACCTGAAATTAAAGAAGAAAGACACCATCAGACTGAGCTATTTCGAAGTTGGACCACTTCGCAGGTTGAATCAAAAAGATTCAACTTTTCTGGTGAAAGAAATTTTCAAGATGGAAGGAAAATTCTCTGACCCAACCCTCATGCCCAAAATCCCCGGGCTCTCTGACGCCGGAAGTTGCCGCGACTGGAAAAGTGGCGTACCAGTTGATTTGTCAAAAATCAGAGGGATCGATGAAGCCTATTGGAAAGAATTTAAGGGGACACCCAAGGCCTTCGTCTCTCTTCAAACAGCGAAAAAATTATGGGGAAACCGGTTTGGCCAATCGACCGCCATTCGGATTACGGGAGGGAAGCGTTCGCAATTGGAGCGGTCCATTCTATCCGGAATATCCCCATTGAGTCTGGGTTTTGAATTGAAAAACGCAAAACTGGAAGGATGGGTTGCCGCTGCAAATGGTGTCGATTTTGGTCAATTGTTTCTGGGACTAAGCTTCTTTGTGCTGGTTGCCGCCTTTCTGCTCTTCTTCTTGTTGTTCAAACTTTTTTTCAATTTCAGGAGGGATGAGATTCACACGTTACATGCACTTGGCTATCCTACCCAAACGATCAGAAAATTTTTTCTGGCAGAGGCCTCCATTCTGGTATTGGCAGGCATTTTAGTAGGAATCCCTTTGGGTTTAGGATATGATTTCCTGATTCTTAAAGCAATAAATACCATTTGGTTCGATGTCGTCGGGACTAAAATTGCACAAATCGATGTTCGATCCTCCTCGGTAATTGGAGGAAGCGTGGCAACGGCCCTCGTTTCGATACCAACTATTTTGGGGATTCTGAATGGCTTTTTCAGAAAAGAGTTTTTAGAGGCCAGGAAAAGCAAGCGTTCAAACACAGCGAAAAAGGGAGCTATGAACCTGATCCTGGGAGCAACAATGGTTGCCATCCCGGTTGTAATATTGGTCCTGCACGGTTTTGGCCGGGGTGAAGTAAATCCGGAGTTATTTTACCTTGGAGGATTCTTCCTGCTGCCCGGGCTCCTTCTGCTGCTCGATTTTCTATTGAGAAGGATGGCGATTGCCGGATCGGTCCGCAAATTTACCCTTCCTACCCTGCTGTGGAAGCGACTTTCAGGAGAACGGAAACGGACGTTGCTTGCAGTAAGTTTCCTGGCAATCGGCCTATTCCTGGTTGTATCAACCGGGTTGTACAGGAAGGACACCTCCTCTCATGCAGCCCTTCCATCCTCTGGGACAGGAGGATACAACTATTTTATAGAGAGCACTCTGCCAGTGTTATTTGATCTTGAAAGCAAGCAAGCCAATGAAGCGTTGGGGATACCTGCCGAGGCAATTTCAGTTTCATTCTACGTCCAGCCTGGAGATAGATCGGAAGAGCACACGTCTGAACTCCAGTCACCTGAAGCTATCT
>CAZGSQ010000148.1:0-8676 GCA_964528535.1 uncultured Tangfeifania sp.
ATCTTCACGGCTCTGAACACTCTTTCCCTACACGACGCTCTTCCGATCTGTGGGGATAGAGAACGGCATCATGGGCCTACCCGATGTCTACACCCCCGACTTTGGGTCAAAAGTCGATGCTGCCATCAGGGATTTCGTCACCCCCTACCGTGAAAACCCATGGCTCATTGGCTACTTCACAGGAAACGAACCCTCCTGGACCGGACAGGAAGAGCGGCTCTGCAGCCTGATCCTCGAAGGAAAAGAGAAACCCATACGGACGGCTTTGAACAAATTTTTAGCCAATGGCGACACACCCGAAAAAAGAAAACAGTTTGTCTTCGACACCTTCCGAATCTTCCTGCAGACCATCAACAAGACCGTAAAGAGCTACGATCCCAACCATCTGAACCTGGGAATGCGGTTTGGGCATGTTCCTGGTAAGGAGATCATAGCCATCTGCAAGGATGTCTTCGATGTCTTCAGTTTCAACTGCTACGACCTCTATCCGAAGAAAGATTTCATGGACCAGATTTCGGAAGGTACCGGTCTGCCGATGATCATCGGTGAATATCATTTTGGCACAGTCGACAGGGGCATGGCACAGTCGCTCTGGCAAGTCAATTCACAGAAAGAGCGCGGAGTCGCTTTCAGCTACTACACCGAAAGGGCTTATTCCCATCCCGGATTAATCGGTACAGCCTGGTTCCAGTGGTGCGACCAGGATCTGACAGGCCGCAACGATGGCGAAAACTACAACTGCGGATTGGTGGATGTAACCGACCGACCTTACCCGTACATGGTGGATGCTGTTCGCAAAACAACAAAATTGCTGTACAACATTCACAATGGCGCTACGCAGCCAACCGGGCAGCAACCAGTCAAGGCAAGAGGGCATGGTGCAATACCTGATTTGTGGGAGAAGTAGGCTGTTCCGGTCGATTGTTCATTGCGTGAAAGGGTTTGGAATGCTTGGAAGGATAGAAATTGCAAACATATATGCCGTGAAGCCGGCACAGAAACTTTTGTTATCTTTAAATCTTAAAATAGAGAAGCGCATGAGAACACTATTTTTATTCCTGGTAGCATGCACATTGAGCCAGCCGGGTAGTTCCCAGAACCGTTTGAAGGAGGTCACCCACTACCTCTTCCCTGAATTTACAAAGGGCAATGTCTTGCTTAAGTCCGGCATGAAGCAACAGACGTTGCTGAATTACAATGCGCTCACCGAGGAGATGATCTTCGACAACCAAGGCAAAAAACTGACCATTGGTCCTGTCGGTCAAATCGACACCATCTACATCGAAGGAAGAAAATTTATCCCCTTCAAGGAAAAATTTGTAGAAATCCTCTTCCACCACAAGTTCGATCTCTATGCACAGTACAAATGCAGCATCGTCGATCCGGGAAAACCCGCAGCATACGGTGGCACCTCTCAGACCTCATCAGTAACCAGCTATTCTTCCTACATGTCAGGTGGACAGGTATACGAGTTGGCCCTTCCCGAAGGAATTCAGACCAAACCATACACCGAATATTGGCTGCAACGGGAGGGGAAAGTAGTCGGATTTGTCAATTTAAGGCAACTCGCCAAACAGTTCAGTGACAAATCAGACCAGTTCAGGAAATATGTCAAGGAGAACAAGGTGACCTATGAAGATGAAGATAGCCTGGTGTCTTTGGTCAAATACATGGAAGAACAATAAACATGAAGAAATTAGATACAGCCCTCATGCACCCCCGCGACCAGATCACCATGGTCATCGACAAGATATACAAAAGCGGACTCACCACTACCTCCGGCGGCAATGTCTCCATCATCGACGACAACGGCGACATATGGGTCACCCCATCGGCCATCGACAAGGGCTCGCTTCGTCCTTCAGACATCATGGTCATCAGGAAGAATGGCGCCATCGAAGGACGTCACAAACCATCCTCCGAATACCCTTTTCACAGGGCCATCTACGAATGCCGTCCGGATATCAAGGCCATCATCCATGCCCATCCGCCGGCACTGGTCTCCTTCAGCATCGTTCGCCAGATCCCCAATACCAACGTTATTCCGCAGGCCAAAAACATCTGCGGCGGCATCGGCTATGCTTCTTACCAGCTTCCCGGTAGTGAAGGATTGGGAAGAGTGATTGCGGAAGAGTTCGAAAAGGGGTTCGAAGCAGTCATCATGGAAAACCATGGCACGGTGGTGGGTGGTACCGATCTGAAAGATGCCTTCCAACGGTTCGAGACGCTCGAGTTTTGTGGACGCACCATTCTTTATGGCAACATGATTGGCTCACCCAACTACCTCTCCGATGCGCAGATCGAAGATTTCGAGGCGCAGATTCCCCACCTTTTGCCGGAGATGCCTGTGGTTGAACATCCTTCTGAGGAGCGCGCCATCCGCGAGGAGATCGTTCGGATCGTCCACAGGGCCTGTAGCCAGGGACTGATGATCAGCTCCTACGGCACTGTTTCGGTACGGTGGAAAGGTGATGATTTTCTGATTACCCCTACCGGGGAGTCGCGTTGGGACATCCAGATTGAGGACATCGTCCAGATAAGAGATGGGAAACGGGAGAAAGGCAAGATTCCGAGCAGGGCCACCTGGCTGCACCAGGAGATCTACAAGCGCTATCCGCATATCAACTCCATCATCCTCACCCAGACCCCCTATTTGATGACCTACAGCGTGACAGCCAAGAAATTCGACGTACGCACCATCCCCGAGAGCTGGATCTTCCTGCAGGATGTGCCCAATGTACCCTTCGGCTCCCACTTTGCCGGTTCAGAAGTCATTCTTGACCTCCTTTCCGAAAACACTCCTGCCGTGATCATAGAGAACGACTCGGTACTCGTCACAGGCGACAAACTGCTGGGCACCTTCGACAGACTCGAAGTCGCCGAATTCAGTGCAAAATCGCTGATCATGTCCAACTCACTGGGAAGTCTGAACCCCATCAACAACGAGCAGGTGGAAGAGCTCAGAAAAGCATTTCTGCTCAAATAGTTAACAACAATTAAAAACTACCCCATGCACCACCATTTCTTCTTCTTTCCCTTCTTCGCCATGATTCTCCGTTTGGGATTCCTGGTATTTGTCTGTTACGTGTGCTACAAATGGGTCACCAAATTTTTTGCCCAAAAGCAGGAACACAATGAGCTGCTGCGCGAAATTCTCAAGAAGATGGAGAACAGGTAACGTTACATTCATCACCTTTTCATCACACTTTGGAGCCTGAAAATGAAGGAAAACCGCACTTGTTGCGAAGTTTTACGTTGAGACAGACTAATCATTACGAGTTGATTCTATTCTCAAAATCGTTAAAGCCAAAAAGCAGAGAGAAGCCGAATGCAAGATTTGTCGCATTTTTTGTCGCATTTAAACCGATACACGCCTCCAATGATTTTTTGGAATCTTCGAAATTTTGCACGAAGAAATAGCAAGGACCCAGATAGCCAAGGGCCCACGCCTTTTGCGACGAATTGTTCAGGTCATTTTGTTACAATGACCGCTAAAGGTCGAGTGTAGCGGCAGTAAGTGATTGCGAACTTTGTCCCTGTCAAGCTAAACCGATGTTAATGCGGGGCAGAATGTTCGAATAGCGTGGAAACCTTATTGCCCACTGCACTTTGTTACCAACCGTACTATTTATCTTACTAATTGATAATCACCAATTAATAATTTAGGCGACAAATTTAGTTTTTGGGTTAAATTTCGTATCATGTCGACTGTTAGCTTTCTCTTGCGATTAAGAATCTCCGATACTCTACTCTTACCGCCAATTGAATCAACTAAATCAAGTTGTTTTAGTTGCATCTCTTCCATTCTAATCTTAATGGCTTCAATTGGGTCTGGAGCGTCTATTGGACAATATCGATTTTCGTATTCATCAATCATGAATCCAAGTATATCTGCTTCGTCGCTATCAGGAGACCCTATCTCTGCATCAAAAATTAACTCAAGACGTTCTAATGATAATCTATAATCCGATTCTGTCCTTATTGGTTTAATGTTCATAAGCATACTTTTTAAATTGTATTTACATCAATCTTATCATACTCGCTGTGCGTTCCAATGAACCGAATAAAAATCCATTGTTTCTCAAAGTTAAACCGTACAACCAATCTGTATGAGTTACCCTTTATATTGAAAACAATTCGACTGTCTCTCAGAATACTTGCATTTACATAAGCCTGTTTGACTTCATTGGGAGTCCTCCAGTCAGAATTCATGGCTGTATCATACCATGTCTTCAAATACTGCTCAGTATCAGGGTGTTTCTCCCAATACTCGCTCAATGTACTTTTTGCAAAGATTCTCTCCATTCAAATAGTCTTGTTGTTGCAAAGATAAAAACAAATTCGCAATTTGGGAACTTTTATGCAGGAATCTTTTGGGTAAGGTTGGTAACGGTTGAGTGTAGCGGCAGTAAGGGATTGCGGGCGACTTTACTGTCCACCTACACCAAAGTTTGAGCGGTTCAGAATGCTTGAATTACTACCGAAACACTTATTGCTGCTAAACTTTGTTATGGGCTGAATTTTATTGCAAATGTATCTTTTATAGCAACAAACGTCAATTTAAAGTACAATTTGAAGCTGCATATTTACCCCAAAAAACGTCCGGCAGTTTGGTCGATTTTATTTCGTTATACTTACTTTCAAATTCTATGATGCTCTTATTTGAAGCAGCATAAGAACCCCAAAAGTAATCACTGAGTCCGCTACTTTTTACTTCATTGTAACGTGTCATAAAGCTACAATTGAGAATGTTGCTAACCACACTAACTTCATTTGCAGTAACAGTTGCATTTGAACTTTGTTTACTTGAGGTTGATGAAGATGCAATCAATGTCATGGTCAATAGACCTGTGAATGTCAATAAAAATTTTCTCATGCTAATAAAATAATTTACTGTGCTTACTCTAATCGGTTTTCAGCATCCCCGTTGCTGCTGGTAGCATCGTCTAAACTTGCCGCCAACTAAATTCTACCCGCTACAAGCCTTTGTCTAAATGGTGATTGTTGAGATGTTGAGGGAGGTTGGTTGCGGGTTATATTTCCTTGCCCCGAATCTATTTTTTTCCAGTGAAAGAGGATGTTTCTTTGGTGAAAACTGACATTGCGTCAGGTGAAATGCACTTTACGATGGTTCAAATGTACATGGTTGTGATTAGAGACCATTTTCTACAAATAAATCCCTCCCCCTACCGAAACAAAATCATAGGTCGGAGTTGCGATCTTCAGATGCTCGTAACCAACTGAGAAGAAGCAACGCTGCAGATGGTATTTGGCCTGCATCTCAAACTGATCGACGGGTGCATTGTTGACGAGACTCCACTTTGCAGCTCCATTCAGACTGAAATTTTTGGCTACAAACAGCTCGGCATTGAAACCATAGGAAACTCCGCTCTCTTTAACATCACCCCCTATGTAGGTGAAGCCCAAAGTCCACCCTAGATTGAACCGCTCCAACCTGATCCTGTCGTAACAGAGGTTGAAATTGAAAAGCGACAGATCCGAGTAAGTAGCAACCGGCAGCCCCTTCTCCTTCAGCAGGAAATAATCTGTCTGAAAATAGAAGTACTGAAAAGGCCTAAGCTTCAGTTTAAAATGATTGCCGTATGTATTTTCATTGCCATACAGATATTGATCGGAGAGGTCAATCCTGAATTTTTTAACCACCTCGGAGGTAGCACCCGGACCCTCGTAATTTCCGGCCTGACCCTCTTCATAATAGGGATAACTTGTGAGATTTCGGTGCAAATGGTCCTCTGCCTGATAATTGCCAATGGCGGCCTGGTAGGTCACAAACATGAAGGCCCTTGCAACGCCGCTGAAGAGCATGTATTCGAGCGAGCCTTCATGGAGGTTGTGAACGGAACCACCGCCGGAATGTCTGCGCTCTTGTCGCTCTCCCCGCTTCGCTCCGGCTGCAATCCCATCTCTCGATCTTTTGAGTTTATCCTGTGAAAAGAGGAGTTGGGAAATCGCCAGTAGGAGCAACAACAAAATGATTCCATTTCTGTTTCTCATCGCCGAAGGGATTAATTTTACCACGAATCTAACCATTTAATTTTATAAAAGAATTACCTTCACGGAAGTTCAACAGCTATATTTCATGAGAAATTTATTACGCCTACCCGCCCTTTTTCTCTTGTTGGCCACAACTGCATGTCACACCTCAACCGATGGCATTGCCAAATTTTCGGATAGCGCCTTCGCAGAAGCGCCCGTTTTTCAACGCGCCGCCAAGTTTGAGGCTCCTGCGGTTGATGGATCCGGTCAGGACGTTGATGCTTCAGGCACTGTGCCGGAGCAACCCGTTCATTCAACTTCCGCGGAAGCGAAAAAAATTATCAAGGACGGCCGCATCACTGTCAAAACCAACGACATCGCGGTAGCAAAGAGCGCGATCGACCGGCTGGCCAAAGAATTCAATGCTAGTTACGACAACGAAGAGCTTCAAAATGATGACAGATCCACCTCCTACGACCTGAAATTGCGCATCCCTGCTGCCAATTTTGAGAAGGTGCTGGCCGCCATCGAGAAGGGAGGCGATGAAATCACCGGCAAGAGCATCCATTCGAGAGATGTTACTGCCGAATTCATCGACGTTGAATCGCGCATCGAAAACAAGCGCGATTACCTCAAACGTTACAAGGAACTGCTTGCCAAAGCCAACTCCGTGAAAGACATTCTCGAGATACAGGAGCGCATCAGGAGTTTGCAGGAGGAGCTGGAAAGCAGGGAGAAACAGCTCAAGTACCTTTCTGACCAGGTGGCCTTCAGCACCCTTGCCATCACCCTCACCAAATTTAAAGAGTATGCCTACAAGCCGGTACAACAGGACAAATTTGCCGAGCGTGTCAAAAAATCACTGAACAGCGGCTGGTCGGGCATGGTGTCGCTTCTTCTCTGGCTAATTTCTATCTGGCCATTTTACCTGTTGATTGCTTTGGCCTGGCTCCTTCTCAAAGAAATCAGGAACAGACGTAAAAATATCCCTAAAAAAGAGGGTTGAGCAAAGAGTGCTTCAACTTGTTACCTATTTTTGTAACGATCTCTCCTGACAGCCGTATTCACCTTAAACAAATACATACCATGAGCAAAATTTTTCAATTTGGAGAAGATGTACCGGGATACAACATTCCGGTCCTGAATGAACGTGAAATCAGGGCCGCCGCAGGCATCCTGTTTTTGATGATGTTTATCACCATTGTCACTGTCTTGACAAAAGGAAATTTCGTGCCACTGAAGTTTGCGGTGGTCATTTTTCTGACCGATATCCTGATCCGTGTGCTGATCAATCCTAAATTCGCCCCCTCCCTGATCATCGGCAGGTTGATCGTCCACAACCAGACGCCCGAATATGTGGGCGCCAAACAGAAGAAATTTGCCTGGATCATAGGCATCGTTTTGGCATTGACCATGTTCATCTTCCTTATAGTTGTCAACTCCTACAGCCCCATCACAGGCATCATCTGCCTGATCTGCCTCATCTTTCTCTTCTTCGAATCGGCCTTCGGCATTTGTATTGGATGCAAAGCCTATTCTTTGATTTACAAGGAAAAGGCGCAGTACTGTCCGGGGGAAGTGTGCGAAATCAAAGACAGACAACCCATTCAGAAAATTTCGTGGGTACAGATCCTCATCGTACTGCTCTTCGCTGGCTATATCTTCCTCACCATTGCACTCTTCAAGGAGAGTTTCAGCAAGAAGCCATTTGACCTGTTTGGGCTCGAGAAACATGATGCGCCTGTAGAAGCACCCATCAAATAAGCCATGGAACACACAAAAAACTGGCACGACAAGCACAAGGAGACCCTGAGCTTTGGCAGCCGTCTGGCCGATACAGTGGCCAAAGGGATGGGGTCATGGAATTTCATCATCATCCAGACCATCCTCGTCATCTTGTGGATGGGTCTGAACCTGGTGGGTTTTGTCTACCATTGGGACATCTATCCATTTATCCTTCTCAACCTGGTTTTCTCTACCCAGGCAGCCTACGCGGCGCCCATCATCATGATGTCGCAGAACAGGCAAAACGACAGGGACCGGGTACAGGCACAGGCCGATTACCAGACGAATATTGACGCAAAACTAGAGATTGAGGCACTCTCCAAAAAATTGAATACGCTGGAAGTCGACAAGCTCGACAAAATAATCAGGATGCTGGAGGAGCAGAAGGGCTGATGTTGAATCCATCACTACCTTTTGCAACCGATTCGACTACTACTAATTTTTTAACATGTTCAGCAAACTACCCATCGTAAGCCTCTTTCTGCTGTGCGCTTTTTTTGGCAAGTCACAAAATACAGAGACCTCGAAAGCCATTCTCCGGCAGGAGTTGATGTTCCCTTACCAGGAAGCGCACACCCATGGCAGCTCTATCGTCGAACTTCCCAACGGGGATTTGCTTTCCTGCTGGTTTCAGGGCAGCGGAGAACGTACAGCAGATGATGTTCGGGTGATGGGGTCGCGGCAGAAAAGCGGCACGAACAGTTGGGCCACTCCTTTCGTAATGGCCGATACCAAAGGGATTCCCGATTGCAATCCGGTGCTTTACCTCACCCGGAAAGGGAAACTCTTCCTTTTCTGGGTGGCTGTGCAGGCCAATGAGTGGCAGTATGCCATTCTTCGCTTTCGCACCAGATCGGAAGAGCGTCGTGTAGGGAAAGAGTGTTCAGAGCCGTG
>CAZGSQ010000149.1:0-8360 GCA_964528535.1 uncultured Tangfeifania sp.
CACATCACATCCTCTCTCCTTCATGGGAGTTCTTTTTCTGTTCATCCCTCCGGCGTCCTTACTTATCTATACGCCTCTGAACACTCTTTCCCTACACGACGCTCTTCCGATCTCTTTGCATCCACCAGCTGATCCGTTTCAAGATAATCCAGAGCGCGTGCGGCACCCCATGCCCATGCACGCAACGAACCCCAATCGTTCGGGTTGCGTACCTGACCCTTGTTCACCAGGCCGATGATTCCTTTTGTGAGACCTGCTCCATTGTCTGCCTGGATGCTGGAAGGTTCAAGGGTCGCATATCCCCAACCTGCGGCAAGCAATTGCTCGGTCGGCGAGGATTCAACATTTGCAGGTGGTGCAAACCAATTGGTTCCCGGCAATCTTGTGATGGGGGAATAGGCAGGATACTTTTCGAAGATGGCCTTCATCTCCGGATTGTTTTTTGCCATCATCTCCTTGAAGGCCGCATTGATTTTTTCGAGGTCACCGGGGGAAGGTTGTGCCGGGGCAGGCAATACAGGTGAACCGAACATGATAAGTACCGGAACCGGTCCTTTGACATTGAGGGGCAGAACCAGCACCATGTTGATGTCGACGTTGATCAATGGATAGTCGCTGTTGTCGGCATGCCCTGTAAAATGTCTGGCAAGGACGGGAATGCGGCCAACAAATTCCCGGTCGGATATCTTCACGCTCCAGCTAACTTTGGGTGTTACTTTCGGCAACCTGCCATAGAGTTGATTCTCTATTTCTTCTGCTATTTCAGGCTTGCGGAGCTTCCACCAAGCCTCTGCCGTTGTAATTTTTTTGCCATTTTTCAGGGTCAGCAGATCGGGTAATTGCGGACAAGGGTTGGCCATTGATTCATCATAATTGGCATGGTTGGGCACATTTTCGTTCCCACTTGGACCCGGTCGCAAGCTTTTGATGCCCAATTGTTGCATCATGTTGTCATGATCTTGCTGCGTGCTGAGCGTGACAGGTTTTGGGTACCTGGTACTGTCGATCGGGAGATTCTGTGCTACAACGGACAGGGCAGTCATCAAAATCAAAAGGAGCACTGTAAATTGCTTCATGGTAATTGGTTAACAGGTTTTTTTTCCGTCTATATCCTTAAAATCTATTTCGAATGTTTCGTTGTTGTTCAAGGTGACCATGGCACCAAGGGCCGAAGAGGATGGGGTTATCTCCATCAATTTCAACTCTTTGATGGGTGATAATTCTTCTTCAGTCCATTTGGAGTCATCCGTTTTGTGCAACATGACACTAACCAGCAGCTCCATGGCCGGATTTTTGTCCATACGTTTCCGATAGGCATAGATCACGGTGCTTTCGTCGGCTTCAGCGTTTCTGTTGCGGTGTACCAGTATGTCCAGGCTGTCCCAGCCATGGTAAGTGATCAGTGCCACGCTTCTTCCGGGGATGGTGGCTGTTGTAACCCTTTTGGTGCCAGCTTCAAATTGATTGACCACGGCTTTCTGTCCATCGATGTGTGGCATTCCGAAGTGGCCCAGCGTCAGTTCATGTTCGAAAGCCAGGCGGGTGCGGTCGACACGGATGACCCCTCCGGGAATGGTAATTTCGGCGAGGTCGATGATGTACCCCACGCCGTTGTTGGGTGGTTTGCGCAGGATGGCCTGCCGGTACATCACCTCCTTTCGGACGCCATTGTACAACATGCTTTGGGAGGTCGTAAAAGCGCTGTTTTTGTCGGAATCATTTTCAATTTTCTGTCCGGTGAGATAGAAATTAACGTCATCCCCTCTCAAATCCCTTGGATCCCGGCTGCGGAAGCTGTATTCCATGGAGGTGCCTCCCTTCGGATTGTGATCTTCCCATGGGAAATGGGTGTTGTAGACCAACTTGGAATAATTGGGATCGTCGTAATATACCTTACCAGGAATGATCTCCGATGTACCCGTTTTGCCGTGATTGACAAGCAGGAGTCCCGGACTTTCAAGCAGGATCTTGTTGGCGTTGTCTCCCAGTTTTTCCCATATTCCTTCGTTCTCTTTCGCCGTCCAGAAGGGTGAATCATCCGGCAGGGCAAGGCAAATAAATGGAAGAAACATTAGGAAGGGACTTCCCGCACAGCTGTAGTTCTGTACCATGTACTCCTTCTGACCATAAAATCCAAGGCTTGGAATGTCGTTGCAATAAAAATCATCCCTGGTGACGAATTGAAGCAGGGAACCTGAGCACAACCTTCTTGCCCAACCAGCATCCAATTCTGTAGGCTCCTTCAACATGAAAGCAACAGGAAAGGCTCCTGAAACCCAGGTCCGGTAACAAATGCTTCGCGACCACATGTTGATGGAACCGTCTCTGGCGAAGAATCCGGTGACGGATTCCATCAGTTTACGCGCCGATTTTTCTATGATTTCAGAAATATCGGGATAATATTCATCGCCAAAGGTTCGGTTCCAGATGGTGGTATAGACGATAAACAGACTGATCGAATAGTAATTGTAGGTCTGCTCGAGGTACCACCCATCGCCCGAATGGTAGGAAATTACCCACAACAAATGGCTTTTCAGGAGTTCCTCATCGATTTCGTAACCATATTTTTTCAGAAACGAAAGCGCCATGATGTTGAAGATTCTCCAGTTGTTCTGGGTGGTTCGGTGGTGCGCCCATTTGGAAATGGTGACAGCCATTTCGTCTTTCTGTTTTTCTGAATACCCAAACCAGATGGTCTCCGGCATCAGCAACAGCGTCTTGAACAGTCCGCCAAACTCGCAGGTAAACTGGTAGTTTGAATCGGGCAGCGCTTCGGGCAGTGGCAATGAATTCGCATGACCGGGAGTAAATGCATTGTAAAACTGCAGGCTGTAATATTCTCTTAAATTGATGTTGTGGATGGTTGTATCAGGATCGAGATGGATCAGAGGACCAGCCAGCGTAAAAGTTCTTTCGAGTGCTTCAAATTCGGCGGAACGGTAACGCCATTCCGGCGAATCCGGTTGTGGATAGGTTTTCCCCGGCACGACAGGGAAAGTAAGTATGGTCTCGAGTGAATCGACCTGTTTCAGGGCTCTGCCCAATAAATATTTGGCCAGTTCGATGTAGTGCCTCTTTGACATACCCGTGATAGGGCTCAAGTCAGTATCGGGGTTGCTTACTTCAAAATGATGCTTCATCCGGGTTAAATTTTATTTTCTTGTCTTCGGGTCTGCGTCAATGATCTCTTGCAGATCGTTGATGGGACGTTCGATTTCATAGGGAATCGGTTTCCTGCTGAATTGCTGGAAATAGAGCAGGCAGGCATCTTTCCAGACCTGGGCGTTGGTGCACTGAAAGCGAAGTTTGCCCTGGACCTGAACAAAACGTTCCGCATCCACATAAGGCTGAACCTGATCCCAAATTTTCTGGAATCCACGTACTTGCTGCAATCCGGCGTCGTAATGGTAGCATATTTCATTCCACAAGGTTCTACCGCTTTTCAATGGATAATCCCATGGAAGATGATGGAACCAAAGCAGGTAAATTTCGGGACAGCTCTTCAGATCGTTCAACTGCGACCGCAACGGTTCGTGGTATTGGCTGGTTGCGTTGCTGCCTGTTTCTGTGCGGTCAAACCCAACGCCCAGGGAGTCGGCCTTGTGGAAATAGGGTGGTGTCCAATCTTTTCTTACCCTGATTGGGGCCCACCATGGACCCGGGCCGTAGTGGTGGTTGGCAGCAAAGATGTGGTGGAATCCCAGTGGCATCATGTAATTGACGGCAGCTTCCCTGCTCCCGAGCATCATCTTCCGGACAGGCTTCAGGAAATTTTCAGTCCAATCATCCGTGAAACCAGATGGACTGGCAGGGGAAGCAGCGTTGTGAAAAGTGAGCTTGAGCCACTCATCTGCGATTTGGTTACTCGTCAAAGTATTCTTCCAGGCCAGGCGGCCAAAAGCATACCAGTTTGCCTGTGCAAATTGATGACCGCACCAATTGGCATCCAATCCTACGTTTGCCACACCTGCAATCGCAGCATATTTTTGTGGGAAAATGGTTCCATCGGTGCAGCGGGCAACTGTACTTCCGGGACCCTCCTGGTAAGTATCGCTTTTCAGAAATTCTTCCCACATGGATGCAAGGAAAACCAGGTGTACTGAATGTCCGAGATATTCCTGTGTGATCTGTAGTTCAGGCATCACAGTGGTTTTTTTCAGGGCACCAAACAGCGGACTGAAAGGTTCGCGTGGCTGAAAATCGACAGGACCGTTTTTCACCTGAACGACCACGTTGTCGCGAAATTGTCCGTCGAGCGGCATGAATTCGGTATAAGCCTGTTTGGCGCGATCTTCGTCGGAGGTCTGGTAAACGAAAGCACGCCACATGACAATTCCACCGAAAGGTTTCAATTCATCGGCCAACATGTTGGCGCCCTCGGCATGGGTACGGCCAAAATTTTGAGGTCCGGGCTGACCTTCGCTGTTTGCCTTTACCAGGAAGCCGCCAAAATCGGGGATCATGCTGAAGATTTCTTTCGTCTTTTCTCTCCACCATTTTTTTACTTCAGGGTCCAGCGGGTCCGAAGTCTTTAGTCCGCCAACGACCGCAGGAGATGCGAAATTGACGGCAAGGTAAGTCTTGATGCCATAAGGGCGAAGGACTTCTGCGATGGCTTTTACCCTTGACAAGTAAACGGCTGTCAACACAAGGGGAGAAGCATTGACATTGTTGATGACGGCCCCGTTGATTCCGATGGAGGCATCTGCGCGTGCATATTCCAGCCATAATTTTTGATCCTTTTCAGTTACGGCCAATGAATCTTTTCCGTGCCAAAAGATAGAACGACCGGCATATCCACGTTCGATGGTCCCGTTCAGGTTGTCCCAATGGTTTAGGATGCGTCTGTCATACGATGGATTGACGACCTCCGCATTGATTTCTTCGCCCGTTTGCTGGCGGCGCAGCAGTTCATAAACACCGTACAAGATTCCGGATTCAGTATTCGCCTGAATTGTGTTGGCAGTTATTTTAAAACCATCGCTTTTTAGTCCTTTGAGAGGTTTCACGACAAGTGTCAAGGTGGCACCGGCTTCACCCTGCCAACCTTGCAGGATTTCCTGTTTGGCGATGGCCAACGAAGGGGAACTCCTGGCACAAATGATTTTTACTGGCTTTGGGTTTGTGTTGCGTAGCCAAAGTTGATGACCATCCTCTGCGTTAAGGGAGAGGGTCATCAAAACTAAAATGAGGAGGCTGAAAGATTTTTTCATATCCAAAGATAGGTAAAACGAGCCTGTTGAAACTACTTTAATTTCATTCAGGATGACCTTTTTTGGTGCAGGACGACTTAAACTCGGAGTACTTCACGGGGTGACTCTGAGTCACCCCGTGAAGAGATGCAAATTTATCCCAAATTTCTACAAAGTCTTTCGATAGCTTTATGACCTTTACTTAAAAATTGAGACCATGAAAAATCTTATCTGTTTTCTGCTTTTGGGATTGTTGACCCTTGGCGCGTTGCCTTTGACGGCACAATCAAACTATAAAATTGCCAGGAAGATACCTGTAGGCGGGGAAGGTGGCTGGGACTATATTACCGTGGATGGAGCAGCCTCCAGGATCTATACCTCACACGGCACTACGGCCGTTGTCGTCGATAGCAAGACTGGAAAAATACTGGGTTCTATTCCTGATACAAAGGGCATTCATGGTATTGCCCTGGCCCAGGAGATCAACAGGGGCTATACCAGCAATGGCCGGGACTCGTCTGTGACGGTTTTTGACCTGACCACTCTAAAAACTATCGAAGTTGTCAAGGTAACAGGCGCAAATCCCGATTGCATCATGTTTGATCCTTTCTCAAAGAAAATTTTGACATTCAACGGCCGAAGCAACAATGCCTCTGTGATTGATACCAAGACGAACAAGGTGGTTGCCACCATTCCATTGGATGGAAAACCCGAATTTGCAGCTGCCGACGGCAAGGGGAATGTCTTCGTGAACATAGAGGACAAGAGCGTCATCAATGTCATCAGTACGAAAGATTTTATGGTCATTCAGCATTGGCCCATTGCTCCGGGAGAGGAGCCCAGCGGAATCGCTTTAGACAACGAAACGCATCGGTTGTTCAGCGTCTGCAGCAACAAGCTGATGGTGGTGACGGATGCACTGACGGGTAAAGTGATTACAACCTTACCTATCGGTGACAGATGTGATGGCGTTGCCTTTGATCCGGCCAGGAAAATCGCCTACAGCTCAAATGGGGAGGGTTCGATCACTGTTGTGAAAGAGGTCGATGCCAATACTTTTAAGGTACTCGAAACTATTCCGACCATGCCTGGTGCCAAAACAATTGCCATTGACTACCTCACACACCATCTCTATCTGGCAACAGCCGAGTATGGCGTTGCAGCAGCAGGCGAACGTCGTCCGCCCATCAAGCCCAATACTTTTATGATTCTGGATGTTGAACCGCTCAAATAGCAGTGTCGGAATTGTAACTGTTGAAAATATTGAAAGGAGGGTGTCGTTGAGGCACGCTCTTTTTTTATTTGTGGAGGTGAGCCATTGAATCGGATTGCGGGGAAATGGGATCTCCCCTCAGACTATGAGCCACCTGATCTGCGAATCAACGCCATCAGATACCTTGACCGAAATTGGTTACTGGCTAAAATTTGTTTGGCCGGCGGAAGTTTCAGGATGACTCCCAGTACTGCAGCCATGGCCCGGTGACTCCAGAGCGTCTGGTTATCAAACAATAAATTCTGTAATTTGCCCCGTTCAATGGCCATGAGGACAACCCGGTGAACAGAGGTTACGGGGGTAATGACGCAGTTTTCCCTTGCTTTAAGTTTGAGGGCATCCACTTTGCAGCTTTTGATACAGACGCCGCATCCCAGACATTGTCCCTTGTCGAGTTTTGCTTTCTTCTTAACAGGATAATGGGGATCGCTGGCCGATACCAGTGTCATGGCTTCCACCGGGCAACTGGTCACACATTTTCCACAGCCGGTGCATTTCTCCTCCACAATTTCAGGAATGAAATTTGTTGTATGGACAGGATTCAGGAAGCCAAATTTTCTGGCAGCTATCAGCGCTTCGCAGCAACAACCGCAGCAATTGCAGATAAACCCAACCTTTTCCTGCACATTTTCACCGAACTGTACCAGGTTTTGGCTCTGTGCCTGCCGGAGCAGGTCAAGTCCTTCGGATGAATCGATTCTTCTTGCGATTTTGTGGTTGATAAGCGACTCGGCAGGCTTGCCAAAAGTCAAACAAATTTCCATTGGTGCGTCGCAGTTCCTCCCAAGATGTTCCATCTTGTGCCTGCAGTAGCAGATTCCGACACCAATGTCTGAAGCTGTTTTTATTACCTCCGATGCTCTTTCGTAGTCCAACACGTGAAGGGCATTTTCGTTCGACAGCACTCCCTCGTTGACGAAAACGCGTCCCAGCTGGGTCTCCCCGGTCAGGAACAGATCTTTGATAAAATCCTCCTCTACGTTGAGGTATTGATAATAGAGTTCGGATAGTGTTTTTTGATCAAAATCGTTGCGGTAACGCATCAATGAAAATTCAAAAAACCCGGCCATTGGAGGGGGTAGGGTATAGGTTGATACGCCATCATCATCGTAATCCAGGATGATTCCTTTGTCGGCCAAATCATTTAGGACTCTGCCTGCTTCGTCGGGTGTCACTTTCCAAATTTCGGCTGCTTTCTTGCCGGTAAAGGGTTTGATAGGAAGAAGTGAAACCAGCTTTGCTTCTCTTTCTGTAAACAGTACTTTAAGAATTTGAAACAGGAGTTCTGCTGGCGGGGCACCTTGCGGAAATCTGTTGAGCCGTTGTTCGAGAAGTGTATAACTGTTGCCTTTGATGGTATGGTGGTATGCCATGGGAAAATGGTTTTATCGAAAGAATCAGTCTCAAAAATTTACTGAAGTGACCAGATAAGTGGAAATCCGAAGACGACCAGAAGGGTCCAGAATCCATACACTGGCAGATAGCGGGCAATGGTCAGCTCTACCTGCCTGATCTCCTTGTTCCTGAAATTTATTTTGTAGAGATCCATCCCGATGAGCACCAGGTTGAAGAAGATTAGCAGGTTGGATCCAAGAACGGCTGCCCGGTTGGGGGTGAGTCCAAATTCGCCAACCCTGTACACAATGGCTGAAAGTGCAACAAGATCGATGATCAGGGTGCATGCGACGATGAGAAAAATGATCATTTCGTTGAACTTCTGTTTCTTGTTAACGGAGGTTTCAGAAACCGAAAAGGTGATCAGGGCCATCACTCCCAGCAGCATGATGTTGAATATGAGCAAGAAATTTCTGTCGTGGTAGGGATCCTTTCCCGCAAAGGGGATGCTGGTGAGGAGATCGGAAGAGCACACGTCTGAACTCCAGTCACCTGAAGCT
>CAZGSQ010000150.1:0-8190 GCA_964528535.1 uncultured Tangfeifania sp.
GCCGCCAATTTAAACCCAAGCCCCGGTTCAAGAAATTGAGCCGGGGCTTTCTTATTTTATTTTTAGCACTCGCGCTAAAAATAAAATAGGCTATATTTGCTTTTCCAAATTGACAAAAATCAAATTAATCAAAGAAAATATGACAATCGAACAACTCAAAGCAAAGTTTGTAGAAAAGTATGGGGTAGGTGAAATCAATGGCTATTTCTCTCCCGGCCGTGTCAATCTGATCGGTGAACATACCGATTACAACGGTGGATTCGTTTTCCCTTGCGCACTAAGTTTCGGCATCTATTGCCTGGTAAGAAAAACCGCCAGAAAAACGGTAAGATTCGCTTCCATGGACATGCCATTTGAGGCGGAGGTAAAAGTCGAAGAGCTGAACATTGCCATTGGCAAGGAATGGGTAAATTATCCCATCGGCGTATTCGCACAATTTATGAAAAAAGGACTCACCTTCGATTCGGGTGCTGACCTCCTTTTTTACGGCGATGTTCCTACAGGTGCCGGACTCTCCTCCTCAGCAGCTCTCGAAGTGGTGACAGGTGTCATGATCAACGACCAGTTTGGTTTTGGCATCGACAAGGTCGAACTCGCCCTGATGGGACAAAAAGCCGAGCACGAATATGCCCTCGTCAACTGCGGAATCATGGACCAGTTCGTCTCTGCCATGGGGAAAAAGGATTTTGCCGTCTTCCTCAATTGCGACACCCTCTCCTACGACCTCGTTCCGGTCAAACTCGAAGGGGTGAAAATTGTCATCAGCAATACCAATAGCCCACACAAACTCGATTCGGGCAAATACAACGAACGGGTAGCCGAATGTCAGGCTGCAGTCAAAGCCATTCAACCTTACCAAAATATCAAAGCACTGGGCGAAATCTCCTGGGAAGATTTCCTGAAAGTAGAAGACAAGATTGAAAATGTGACGGTTCGCAACAGGGCGCGCCACGTGGTGAGCGAAATCAAACGGACAGAAGATGCCGTCAAGGCACTGAAAACCGGTGATCTGTTGACTTTTGGCAAATTGATGAACGGTTCGCACGACTCACTGCGGGATGATTATGAGGTAACCGGATTCGAACTGGATACCATGGTCGAAGAGGGTCGGAAAATTCAAGGCGTCATCGGCACCAGAATGACTGGGGGCGGCTTCGGCGGATGCACGGTAAGTCTCGTCAAGGACGAAGCCGTCGACAATTTTATCGCAGAGGTTGGGGAAAATTACAACGCAAAGACCGGATTGAAACCCGTCTTCTACGTTGCCGAAATTGGCGATGGTGGCAAGAAGCTATTTTAAATCAAAAAACCAAATAAACTTTGAACAATGACAAAAACTGACTCCGGTAACAAGTATTTGTTCCCTCTCATCGTGATGGCATCCCTCTTCTTCCTCTTTGGGTTCATTACGACCATGAACAACTCGACCATCGATTTCCTGAAGAATGCCTTCGGATTGAACGATGTGCAAAAGCAACTTCCGAATACCTTTTTCTACGGCGCCTACATCTTATCCATTCCGGTTGGATTGATGCTGATGCGCATAGGTTATAAAAACGGCGTTTTGATGGGCCTTGCACTCATCGCATTGGGTTTCTTCCTCTGCATCCCTGGCGTGGGAATGGGCTATTACGGCTTTCTAAGTGCCGTCTCCGTCTTCGCCATCGGCGTTGTGATCCTGCAAGTGGTCGCAGGTCCTTACGTAAATGCAATGGGAAGTCCCGAAACTGCCGCCAGCCGTCTGACCCTCACCAATGCGTTGAATTCGGTAGCCACCGTGATCGCTCCGATCTTCGTCTCCCTGTTGCTGGTTACTCCCAAAATTGAAGCCGGTTCCAAAATGACGAATTCAGACATTCTAAGCATCGTCAAAGGTCCATTCCTGATGATCGGAGTCGTCACACTCGCCATTCTGGCCATCATGTTCTTCCTTAAACTTCCCGAAATCAAGGAAGACGAAGGTGGTTCAACAGCCGAAGTAAAGAAGTACAAATCCAGCGCATTCAAGTACACCCACGTCTGGCTGGGATCTTTGGCCATCTTCTTCTACATGGGCATCGAGATCGGAATCTCAAGCTTTTTCCCCGACTATGCCGCCCATCTCCAACTGAAGGACATCTCTGCCATTGACATGCTGAAATACTATTGGGGCGGACTGATGGTAGGCCGAATCCTTGGAATCTTCATCTTGCAGAAATACAGTGCACGTCAGATATTGACCATCTGCGCCTTCGGCGGAGCCGCCTTGCTTGCCGCCTCCTTTGCCCTGGGCGCCAGCGCTCCTGTAATTGCCATGTGGCTCTTCCTGGGTACCGGATTGTTCCACTCCATCATGTGGCCGGTGATCTACAACCTGGCACTCGAAGACCTGGGTCCGCTGGCCAAGGTAGCCTCGGGCGTTATCGCCACCTCCGTAATCGGGGCAGCTATTTTAACACCGATGATGGGAGCGATCAAATCCGCTACAGGATCTGTCGTCATTGCCGTCAGCACCATGTTTATCTACTATTCTTACCTGGTGTTCTTTGCACAAAAAGGTTCAAAAATCAGATAATCTCACGCTTCATCACCTTGAAAAAGCCATCCGGAAAATCGGGTGGCTTTTTTTAGGACGAATCAGGCTGAGAGAATTGACACGATTTCCAAATCGCCTCTTCGGGCCACAGCCGCCATTTTAAAATACAAAATTCCGGTAGGTGGAGGTTCTTTCGCTTTCACGATGGTTTCTTTCTACGGTATCTCTCTAAAAAATTTTGTACTTTTGAGAAGAAGCTTGTTCTTCGTTTTGACATGGCAACACCATCGCTTTGTTTCTTCTTAAATGAATTTGAACCTGTCTCCTAACATGACCAGTAATTGACCACCAAAAACATCGGTAAATAATTCTAACACCAATTATGAAGTACATTAAAACTTTTCTTGTGATCATCTGTGTATCACTTTTATCCAACGCAGCATCCGCTCAAAAAGCTGGAGAAAGACCCTTAACCTTCGTTGCCGTGGAGAAAGGTGATGTCAATCAGCTAAAATCATTGGTCGATGCAGGGGCCAATGTAAATGAGGTATACGAAGGAGTTTCCTTGCTCAATAAAGCCTGCGGTGGGGTCCTGAAAGTGGACAACAACATCGTTAAAATATTACTGGATGCACCTAAAATTAATGTCAGGACAATAACCATAACAGATCCCGGTAGTGACCAATCATGGGCTACCACACCATTGGTTGCCTTGCTTAGCTCGGCCAGTTACAACTCAAAATTGGACAATGTTGTCCGGCTCATCAAAATGGGTGTCGACATCAATTACCACAGTGAATTTAACAACAAGTTTGACGCATTGATCGTAGCGACTTTCGGGAACCAATCGGAGGCCTCAAAAGCGGTTACCATGGCTATACTGAACACCGCCGGTCCCAAATTAAACGTGAATTACATGGGTAAATATGAGGCTACTGGTTACCTGGATGCCGTCCGGTCGCAGCATGCCGAAGCCGTTGAAGCAATTTTAAAACGGGGCGCAAAAGTGGAAGGTATCAGTGCCTCTGAGTCGTGGAATGGGATGATTCCTGAAACATTGGATCATGACAATTTTAATATTCTGGATATCATCATGAAATATGGAGCCAATAAATATGGTCCCACTACGCACAGTTTGTTGCCATTGAATGCGGCCATGTTAAAAGCGAAACATGTCCCATGGGCTGAATATTTTGTTACAAAGTACAAGGTCGATGTGAATCACCTGGGAAAAGCCGGAACCGGCGGAGATGAACCAGCTGTCAATGTAGCATCTTCTTTCAACAATGTGGAGGGATTAAAATTTTTAGTTAAACAGGGTGCAAATATTAACCTTACAACCTCCCAGGGAATTAATGCGATCCAGATGGCGGCCCAACGCAATAGTTTAGATGCCGCAAAGTATCTGATAGAACAGAAAGCCAAGCTGAATGGATACAATTCAGTGTTTTTCAATGCAGTTAGTTATGCTGCAGTGGGGTATCACCCGGAAATGCTGGAATTGCTGGTGAAGGGTGGTGCCGATGTCAACGAAGTGTGCAAAGAATCGCCATGGGCGGGACCCTTGGCCAGATTGGCCATGTCGTTTAGTCCGTTAGATAAAAAATCAAGATTGAAAACCATCGGTAAATTGCTGGAATTGGGTGCCAATCCGAATGTTTTGCATGCGCAGAATATGACAGCCATCATGTGTGCTGCCAAATTGGGTACGAGCGAGGGCTGGAAGTCTGCAGTAGACGTTTGTGAACTCTTGGTAAAAAGCAAAGCCGATGTGAATTTAGCCAATACCGCCGGAGAAACGGCGCTCATGCTGGCAGCTCAATCGGGGAATTCAAAATTGGTCGCACTGCTTATCAAGAGTGGTGCCGATGTGAATGCCGTAAACAAAGTGGGTGATTCAGCCCTGAGCTATGCCAACAACGCATCAGAGAACAAAGGTGATGTGGTGAAGGCATTGGAAAATGCAGGGGCTAAACCTGTTGTTGCTTCGGCCAAATCTGTTTCGAAGTCAGTACCTGCCAACCTGGTAGGCACCTGGAAAGGTTACCAGACCAACGATAAAATGTTGATGGCGACATTTGTGGTGAACAAGAACAATACTTATTCCTATGCTGCAGTAGGAAAAGTCGGTGGTCAGAATGTCTCGTTCAATCACAAAGGGGCGATTGTGGCATCCGAAGACACCTACACCCTTAAACCAGAAGGGCAAGCCTCTGCAACCTATAGTTACAAGATAGTCAATGGCAAATTGTCCGTTAACAACGGCCGACCCTTGGATAAAGTTAAGTAAGAGGTTGAACGAAGACGTCTCATTTATTGACAATCTCTAAAACAAAACCCCGCTTTCGCAGGGTTTTGCCAATCATACTCATGAAACTAAAAACATCAGCAAACCTCAATTTTTTGACAGTTGCATGTTCAGCACACTCAGTTCACCATCGGTAACAGCCAACTTTAAAGTTTGTTCGACGTAGCCTCCTTTGCTGCAAGTAACATGGTAACTCCCGGCAGGCAATGTTTTAATGATAAATCCTCCTTTGCCGGCAGTTTTTTTAACGAGCAGTGCGCCTCCCTTGCTGGCAGCCTTGGCCGGGATCCCGTTATCGTCCCGGGAAAAGGAGAGCCGCACGTTTTTGAGCGGTTCACCGCTCGACAGGTCGGTAACCACCCCTTTCACGGCAAGCGTACTTCTTCCGGTGCTGATCAGTTTCCGAACCGATTTGTAGCCATTGTAAAAATTGGGTTGCGATAGTTTGACAATCTCTACAATGACATCCATGTTCTCCAGGGCAGTATCGGCAGTTTGAAAAGCATTGGCCAACAGTTGGGTGAACTGTTTGGTTTCACTCTTCCCCACACGCGGTTTTGGAATCGACTCAACATAGGCATTGATCGTATTCAAAAGAATGGTCTGCGTTCCGGCGCTGATCCCATACGCCTCCAAAGCGGTGATGTTGCACTGCGCCCTGTTGTACACGCCCTGGGCAATATCCCTGAGCTCATTGTCAGTGGCATGCTTCAGGATGCTTTCGCTGTACTTCGTTTCACTCAACAACAGCTGGTTGTTGGCATACCTGGCAAAAGCCTGCATCTTGCGCGAGCTGTCGGCAGTGAGCATGATCAGGGCGTTCATCAGCTGGACCTTGCCGACTTTGAGTCCTGATTTGTCGAATCTTTGCTGTTCACCAAAGTTTTGAATTTGTGCAATGGCCTCCAAAAATGAAGCCGCATGACCCGAATAATTCGGTAGAGGAGTCACCACTGTTGCATTGGTAGCCAAAAAATCTTTCGCTGCCAGGTACATGCTTAACTTACTTTCTTGTCTTGATTTCATAACAAATAAATTAAAGGGTTCAATAAATGTTGATGTCATCTTTCACCCATATAAGTTACGGCATTAAAAAATATATAAAGAATTTTTGGCAACAAATTTTTGGGTCAAATTTATACGGGAAATTTTTAGGGGAAATTCCTGACCATTGCAATTCCGATTCAAAACGATTGTCGCAAGCAGCATCCTTCCTGTGTGAGATTTCATCCGAGAGTGGTCAGGCGCCGGGAATCGTAAGTCAGCGACCGAATACTTCATGTAAGGGATCGAAAATCTTATGTCAGCGACCGAATACTTCACGTCAGGGATCGAAAATCTTATGTCAGCGACCGAATACTTCATGTAAGGGATCGTATACTTCATGTAAGGGATCGAAAATCTTACGTAAGTGACCGAAAACATCACGTAAGGGATCGAAAATCTTACGTAAGCGAGAACCACATTGAATGGGTTGACAATGGCAAGCAAGGAGTCGAAAATGCTGCATCGCCTTGTGAAATGATCACCTTCCTCCTTTCTCTCAGCGCCTTAAGGATGGGTTGGAGAATAGTTTTTGGGGAGAGGAAAGGTTACCTTTAGTACAAGTTTACAACCATGATTTTGCTTCCCCGAAGTTTGGCAAGGTTCGTGGATTCGCCTAACTTTACCTGAAACTTCGAAATGGCCAATCTTATGCAAAAAAGAATAAAATTCACCACAGTTTTGGCTGCCGCTGCTGTTTGCCTCCCTGCTTTTGGTACCCCGAAGCCCAAACTGCCCAACATCATCGTCGTCTTCATCGACGACATGGGCTATGGCGACCTCGGTTGCTATGGCGCCACCGGATACAAGACCCCAAACCTGGACAAAATGGCCTCACAGGGGGTACGGTTCACCAATTTTGTCTCGGCCCAGGCCGTCTGCAGCGCCTCACGCGCAGGCCTCATGACGGGCTGCTATCCCAACAGGGTTGGCATCTCCGGGGCACTGATGCCCGACAGCAAAATCGGTCTGAATCCCGATGAGGAGACCATCCCTGAAATACTGAAACCACAGCACTACAAGAGTATTGCCATCGGGAAATGGCACCTGGGCTGCCTTAGGGAGTTCCTTCCCTTGCAGCAGGGTTTTGATGAATATTTCGGGATTCCCTATTCGAACGATATGTGGCCTGTCTGGTACGATGGAACGCCCATGAATTCGGATGTCAACAACCGGAAATCCAATTATCCCCAGCTTCCGCTGGTAGAGGGAGACGAAAAGATCAGGGAACTGAAAACACTCAATGACCAGTCGGAATTAACAACCCTTTATACAGAACGAGCGGTTCGTTTCATCGGTGAAAACAAGAACAATCCCTTCTTTGTCTACCTGGCCCATTCGATGTGCCACGTCCCGCTGGCCGTATCCGGAAAGTTCAAGGGAAAGAGTGAGCAGGGAATGTTCGGAGATGTCATCATGGAAATTGATTGGTCTGTAGGTGAGGTCTTGAAGGCGTTGGAGCAAAATGGACTTACGAAAAATACCCTTGTCGTTTTTACCTCCGACAATGGGCCCTGGCTCAATTTTGGCAACCACGCCGGTTCAGCAGGAGGATTGCGCGAAGGCAAAGGTGCCAGTTTTGAAGGGGGACAACGGGAGCCCTGTATCGTGAAATGGCCCGGCCATGTTCCTGAAGGAATCATCTGCAACAAGTTGGCATCGACCATTGATCTGTTGCCGACATTTGCGGCCATCACCAACGCAGATCTTCCAAAGAAGAAAATTGACGGGGTCAATATTCTTCCATTGCTCTTGGGAGAGGCAAATGCCAATCCGCGTGAATCCTTTCTTTATTACTACCGGAAAAATAACCTTGAGGGTGTGAGAAAAGGAGACTGGAAACTTGTCTTTGCCCATCCCGGCAGGACTTACCATGGATTTGAACCTGGCAGGGACGGCTTTCCTGGTAAGGTTGATGAAAATTTCAACCACCCCGAGGGCCTCTACGACCTGCGGCGCGATCCGGGAGAGCAATACGACGTGAAGGCTTTTTATCCGGAAGTAGTCGCCGAACTCAGGAAACTGGCAGATGCTGCCAGGGAAGAGCTGGGTGATGACCTGACGAACAATCCCGGTAAGAACCGCAGGGAGGCGGGAAGTATTAAAACTGATAATTAAAAATTACAGATACAAATTGAGGCACATGAGGAAGAATATTTTTCTGTTGTTGATTGTTCTGCTGGCAGGTCTCGCAGCCTTCGGACAGGCTGCCTACGAAGACGAAAGGTATGTCCCCGAAACGGATCCGTTGGTGGTGAAAAAGCTGTCCGAATGGCAAAACCTGAAGTTCGGTCTGCTGATGCACTGGGGAACCTACAGCCAG
>CAZGSQ010000151.1:0-7957 GCA_964528535.1 uncultured Tangfeifania sp.
AATCACATTCTGACATTTCAGAAACGACAATTGCAAAAAACAAACTATACTATATTTTATGGAGAACAGACGTGATTTTATCAAAAAGGCGGCCACCTCTTCGGCTGCGATAGCCATTGGAAGCTCTGCGATGGGGTTTAGTGCAAAAAGTTACCGCAATATCGTAGGGGCCAACGAAAGGATTCATATGGCCGCAATTGGTTTAAACGGTCGGGGAAACAGCATGGTTGGAACAATCGCCAAACAAAAAAATGCAGAGGTTACCACGGTTTGTGATGTAGATTCGCGAACCATGCCCAAAGCCATTGAAGTTGTCCTAAAAGCCGGGCAGGCGAACAGACCAAAATCGGAGAAGGATTGCAGAAAGGTGCTGGAAGACCGGTCCATAGATGCCATTTACATTGCCACACCCGACCATTGGCATGCTCCATTGACCATTATGGGATGTCAGGCAGGAAAACATGTCTATGTTGAAAAACCACTGAGCCACAATCCAAGAGAAGGTGAAATGGCCATTGAAGCCGCAAGGAAATACGACAGGGTGGTGCAAATGGGCGCTCAACGTCGTTCTGCGCCTGTCTTGACACAAGGAATTCGCAAGTTAAAAGAGGGAATCATTGGCAGGGTTTATCTTGCAAAAACCTGGTACACAAATACAAGAAAAGCAAATTTTCTCAAACCTGCGGAGGTTCCGTCGTGGCTCGATTATGAATTGTGGCAGGGACCAGCCCCACGTCTGGCTTACCAGGAGGGATTGATTCATTACAATTGGCATTGGTCGTGGCATTGGGGCACCGGCGAGGCACTTAACAACGGCACGCATGAAGTGGATGTTGCCCGTTGGGGTCTGGGCGTCGACTTCCCGACACGTGTCTCTTCTGTTGGTGGAAGGTACAACTACAAAGACGATTGGGAAACCCCTGATACACAGATTATCACCATGGACTATCCCGGTAGGGTATCCCTGATGTGGGAAAACAGAAGTTCAAATGGCCGAAAGATTGAAGGGATGGATCGTGGGATCATCTTCTACGGCGAAAACGGAAGTCTGGATACAGGCGGTGATAGTTACAAAGTATACGATCTGGCGGGCAAACTGGTCGATGAGGTTAAATCCATCGCCGCCGAAGGTGATGTGCAAGGCAGGAATACAGCCAGCCCCAGCCTTGGCCTCGACAGCCTCCACATGGCCGATTTCCTGGATGCCATTCGCACCGGACGTCTTCCGAATTGCGATGTGGAGCAGGGATTTAAAAGCGTTGTGGCCATGCAATTGGGAAATATTTCCTGGCGTGTTGGCCGCGATATCCATGTAGATCCAAAAAATGGGCATATTCTACGCGACAAGGAGGCTCAAAAATTGTGGAGCAGATCTTATGAAAAAGGGTGGGAACCTAAGGTTTGAGAGGCAGATGGTATAGGAACCGAACGTGGGCTGGAGGACTGAAAGACTGGGAGAAGACTGGGGAACTGGCGGACATTTTCGAACGGCACAGATATTAAATCTTATTTGTTAAAGAGTTACATTGGTTTTCAAAACAATTGTGCCGGAATTTGGTTATAATTGTAATAAGTTAAAAAAATAGTGTTATGGCAGACAAATTTTCAGACCCAATCGGGCGATTGATGGGACTTCGTTACAAATCACACCCATGGCATGGTATCCATATTGGTGACAATGCACCGGAAAAGGTAACTGCTTTTATTGAGGTGGTTCCGACGGATACCGTAAAGTATGAAGTTGACAAAGACTCCGGATATTTAAAGATCGACAGGCCGCAGCAATATTCAAATGTTTGCCCGGCCTTGTATGGATTCATACCACAGACCTATTGTGGCAAGCTTGTAGGTGATTTGTGCTCCAAGAAGACCGGTAAAAAAGGAATTAAGGGAGATGGCGACCCAATTGATATAGTGGTTTTGACTGAAAAGGCGATTCACCATGGCGACATACTGGTTACTGCAAAACCCATTGGTGGATTGCGGATGATAGATGGTACAGAAGCTGACGACAAGATCATCGCAGTTCTGAACAACGATTTTGTGTACGGCCATTTTACTTCACTGAATGATGTTCCAAAGCACATCATCACCCGTTTGCGCCACTATTTTCTGACCTACAAGGATATCCCGGGCGAAGAGGGCAATACCATTATTGAGGCAATTTACGACCGAGACGAAGCCCTGGAAGTGATCCGGACCTCTATTCAGGATTACAGCAACCGCTTCGACAACCTGGGCAAGATGCTTGTTTTGGATGATTGAGATTACTTCAGGGTATTGGGTTTTCGGATGACCGTACCGGTAAATAGTTCCGCCATTCAAATCATTTTCTATTTTCGTGAAAGGTCAAGATAGGAATAGTGAAACCCGTTTTTCTCATCAAAGAGATCTTCGCGCGCATTTTCCTGCCACTCCGAAAAATCAATGGTCGGAAAGTAAGTATCAGCCTCCATCTCTTTGTGCACGAGCGTAAGATAAAGTTTTCCTGCCATGGGATAGAACTGACGGTAAATCATTCCACCACCGATGATGAAGGCCTCCAGTTCATTTTGCACAGCAGCAATGGCTTCAGCGACCGATTCAACAGATTCACATCCTGGAAAAGTTTCGCCTGCAACATCTGTGATAACTATGTTCCGGCGATTTGGCAAGGCACCCTTGGGAAGCGAAAAGAAGGTTCGCTTGCCCATGATGACAGCTTTACCCAAAGTAATTTTCTTGAAATGCTTCAAGTCATCCGGTAGATGAAAGAGCAGCTCATTGTTCAAGCCTATGGCGAAATTTTGAGCCACTGCAACGATGATGGAGATATTTGAATGGATCATTTTGCTAATTTTAATCCCAAAGATAGGGAAAGAAATTCTGGATCTTGGATCGGCATTCACCACACGGTTAGAAAAAGCAACACCTGCATCCCAAGGCTCCATTCCCTCAGTCCCCGGGTCCCTCCTTCTTCATTCCGGTCATACCGCCACTTCGCCCTTTATATGTGGGTGCGCCTGGTAATTAATGAGTTCAAAATCCTCAAACTTAAAGTCGAAAATGTTTTTCACATCTGGATTGATTTTCATCCATGGAAGTGGGTACGGCTCTCTCGAAAGCTGAAGTTTTGCCTGGTCGATATGATTGTTGTAAATGTGCGCATCTCCGAAGGTATGCACAAAATCGCCGGGCGCAAGACCCGTCACCTGGGCTACCATCAAGGTCAAAAGAGCGTATGATGCAATGTTGAAAGGCACACCCAGAAAAACGTCGGCACTACGCTGGTACAGTTGGCAGGAGAGTCTACCGTCATTGACATAAAACTGGAACAACAGGTGGCAGGGAGGAAGTTTCATTTTATTGATATCTGCAACATTCCAGGCACTTACGATCAATCTGCGGGAGGTAGGATTTGTCTTGATTTGATCAATTAATTGAGAGATTTGATCGATACTCGTGCCGTTAGAGGAAGTCCACGACCGCCATTGATGTCCATAAACTGGGCCAAGTTCACCATCTGCACCTGCCCATTCGTTCCAGATTTTTACTCCGTTTTCCTGAAGATATTTGACATTGGTATCCCCTTTGAGGAACCACAAAAGTTCGTGAACAATAGATTTTAGATGAAGCTTCTTGGTGGTAACCAATGGGAACCCCGCTGAAAGATCGAAGCGCATCTGGTAGCCAAAACGGCTGAGGGTACCTGTTCCTGTTCTATCCATCCGGGCATTGCCTGATTCAAGCAATTCAGTCAGAAGGTTAAGGTATTGTCTCATGAATTGAATTAATCTTCAGTTGTTGGGGCAATCAAATCATTCCTTTTGCTGATCTCATCCCTGATGATCGATGCTTTTTCATATTCTTCATCGTGGATGGCCTTCTCGAGCAGCTCATTCAGTTCATCAAGGGTAAACTCATCATAGATGGTATGCTCTTCCTGAGATTCGTCAGGAGTTGCATCTTCTTCAGAATCCTCGAAATCGATGATGATGCCAGTCTGACCCATCACCTCTTCCGTGGTATAAATGGGGCAATTGCAACGTAATGCAAGGGCAATTGCATCTGAAGTCCTTGAATCAATGCTGAAATTCCCCTTTTCATTTGTCAGTTTCATCTCAGCATAGAAGATTCCCTCTTCAAAAGCATGAATGAAAACCTCAGTAATTTGAATTTCGAAAGTAGAAAGTACTGTGGTAAACAGATCATGTGTCAATGGCCGCGGTGGTTTAAGTCCCTCAAGGTTAATTGCTATCGCCTGGGCTTCGACGGCTCCAATAATTATTGGAATTCGCCTATTGCCATCTGTTTCGGCCAAAACCAATGCATAGGCACCCGATTGATCCTGGCTGTAGGATAGTCCAAGAATTTTTAACTTGATTTTTTTCACACGAAACAGCTTATTTATTCTTCTCCTGCAAAGGTAAAAATTTTGTGCTATTGAAGTCCTCGTTTTTTCAGCAGAGGTGTAATATCCGGATCTTTTCCCCTGAATTTCGTGTAGATGTTCATCCCTTCATCCGTACCACAATTGGTAAGCAGGTCACGAAATTTGGCAGCAAGTTCAGGATTAAAAATATTTCCGGACGATTTGAAAGCATCGAAAGCATCTGCATCCAGTACCGAGGCCCAGAGATAAACATAGTAACCAGCCGTATAGCCACCGCTGAAAGAATGTTGGAAATAAGTACTCCTGTACCTCGGAAGAATTTCATCGATCAGGCCGATTTTGTCCATTGATTTTTTCTCAAAAGCCCTGATATCCCCAATTGCTGGATTGACAGTTGTATTGTAGTCCATATCGAGCAGGGAGGCAGCCAAGAGTTCTGTTGTCACAAATCCCTGGTTGAATTGGGCACTTTTCTCCAATTTTTCTATCAAAGCATCAGGAATTGCTTTGCCGGTTTGGTAATGTTTGGCATAAGCCTTCAGTACTTGCGGTTCGGAAGCCCAGTTCTCATCTACTTGCGACGGCAATTCGACGAAATCACGCGGCACATCCCTTGAAGTTCTGTCGTAAGGACCATCGGCAAACACACTGTGAAGCGCATGGCCAAATTCGTGGAAAGCTGTCGTTACCTCTTCGAAACTGAGGAGGGCCGGCGCATTCCCGGTAGGGCGGGTGAAGTTCATCACCATCGAAATAATTGGATCTATCTTCTTCCCGTTGCGGTATTGTCGACTTCCATAACCTGTGCACCAGGCTCCAACCCTTTTGCCATCTCTGGGATGAAAATCCATGTAGAGCACGGCAAGGTGAGATTTGTCCTTGTCCCTGACTTCGTAAGCAACGACTTCGGGGTGGTAAACAGGCAGGTCACTCCTTTTCTCGAAAGTGATGCCATACAGTTTGTTGGCAACATAGAACATCCCTTTCTGAACATTCTCCAATGAAAAATAGGGTTTAAGTTCGGCTTCATCGAGGTTGTACCTGGCTTTTCTTACTTTTTCGGAATAATACCACCAATCCCACGATTGAAGTTTAAATTTCCCCCCTTCCTTGTCAACGATAGACTGCAGATCGGATCGCTCTTTTTTGGCTCTGGCCAATGCAGGCACCCATAATTTGTTAAGAAACTGATAGACGATTTCGGGCGTCTTGGCCATGTTTTCGGCAATGACATAGGCAGCAAAATTCTTAAAGCCCAATAATTTCGCCTTTTCATCCCTTAACAGGACCATTTTTTTTATTAACTCTTTGTTGTCGAATTGATTGTCGTAGTCTCCCCGCATAAAATATCCCCGGTAGAGTTTTTCCCGCAATGTTCTCTTGTCGGCATACTGAAGAAACGGCAGCATGCTTGGTTTCTGCAGGGTAAAAACCCACTTACCAGGAAGGCTGTCCTTTTTGGCCTCTGTGGCTGCGGCTTCAACTACATCTGCGGGAAGTCCGGAGAGATCCTCCTTCTTGTCGACTACCAACTTAAAATTTTTATTGGTCTCTGCCAGTAAATTTTCACCAAACTGTAGGATGGTCTTTGATAACTCTTCATTGATCTGACGAAGCCGGGTTTGGCTCTCCGGGGAGAGGTTGGCACCATTCCTTTCAAAATCTTTGTAATATTTTTCGGTAACACGGATCTGCTGGCCATTCAGGCCCATTTCATTCCTTTTTTCATAGACTGCTTTCACCCGTTGGAAAAGCTTGGCATTGAGCGATATATTATCGCGGTGCCGGGTTAGTTTGGGCGTAATTTCACGTGCCAATTTCTGCATGGCAGGATTGGTATTGGCTCCGTTCAGGTTGGAAAATATCCGTGAGGCAACTGAAAGTTGGTCGCCTGCAACATCGAACGCCAGGATGGTATTGTTAAAATCGGGAGCGGCAGAATTATTTACGATTGCATCGATCTCATTCAGATTGGCTTTCATGCCAGCCTCGATGGCCGGAAGATAGTGTTCAAGGGCAATTTCACCGAATGGTGGAACCTGAAAAGGTGTGGTAAAAGGTTTCATCAGTGGATTCTGCGACCCTGCCGGCTTGGTATCTGCGGGACCGAAGGAGCCAAATAACAAAGGCATGGCGATGAGAAGAAGCATCATTTTTTTCATGGTAAATTTGATTTGTCGTTCAGTTGGAAAAGGTACAATATATTTTTGGCAGCAGAAATGACAAAAGTTGATTTGCGTAAAAAAATCGAAATTCGAAAATTGGCACATCACCTAAGAGAGGCAGTAACTTTCGCTGGCTCCAAAACGGTCTGTTAATTTTATCGTAATTCTGTCATCCAACGCTTTAAATTGATTGTATGCCAATTCAGGGCGGTTGTTCTCGGCCGACAGATGGCTCAGGAAAACACACTGCAATTTGGGATGGGCATGTTTACTCAGAAGTTCAAATGCCTGCATATTAGAGAGATGCCCAACTTCGGAATCAATTCTTACCTTAAGGTGGTAAGGATAGCTACCCTCCTTGAGAAGTTGTGGGTCATAATTGGTTTCGAGAAATAGTGCCTGACATTGACTGAGATGTGATATCACATTTTCGCAAGGGGAGCCGATATCTGTGAAAACCCCAACGCTCACTAAATTGTGTTCTATCCTGAATGAGGTAGGTTCGGCAGCATCATGACTCTTTAGAATAGGGAAAATCGAAAATGAGCCAATCCTAACCTGAATGTTATCTTTAACAGGCACATAGGATATTGGTTTCCAGGAATGGTAGCAGGCGTTAAAAGTTCCCGCAGTCATGTAAACAGGGATATCCAGTTTTTTTCCTGTCACCCGGGCGCCGCGGATGTGGTCACCGTGTTCATGGGTAATAAAAATGGCTTTGACTTTTTGAGGATCGATGGCCTTTGACTCCATCCTTCTCAGGATTTGTTTAAAAGAGAGTCCGACATCCACCAGGATGGCATCCTCGCTGTTTTCTATGTAGTAGCAATTCCCATTGCTGCCGGAGGCCAGGGCGCAAATATTGATCATTGGTTCGAATTAATGGGGGCGAATTTAGCTCTTTTTTCGGGGTTGCCACACGAATTGGAAACTCCTGATCCGGATGGTAGACGCTAATTTCCGGAGTTTGCCGGAACTATTGTGCGAACAATTTCAGATAAAAAATTTGTATCTTTGTCCTCCCCATGGGGCTGACCGGTTTTGACAGCGGGCAGAAGAGGTATGTAAGCATGCCGGGCATTGAGTTTTGGCCCGTAAATCTTAAGGCTCAAACAATTAGTTGGCGCAGATAACTTCGCTCTTGCCGCTTGATCGACGTAACGTTGGTCTGCTAATCCGGTATTAGATACTGGAGTGAGACATCTCCCGGGTGCCATGTCCTGAAGCGGCCCGACCCGGAGGTGCAGATAAATCGGGAATAGTCAGGGGATTACTCCGCTTCCCTGGCGAAACAACTGGAGTTAAGATGACAGTCGGTGGCCCTGAGCCAGCTGTCGTTCGAAAACCAAATCAAGGCTAAGCATGGAGAAAGCGTATTGCTTCCTCGTTTGGACGCGGGTTCGACTCCCGCCAGCTCCAC
>CAZGSQ010000152.1:0-7952 GCA_964528535.1 uncultured Tangfeifania sp.
TCCTAACTCCTAACTCCTAACTCCTAACTCCTAACTCCTAACTCCTAACTCCTAATTCCTAATTCCTAACTCCTAACTCATAACTCATAACTTCAACACCTTCTCCAAAGCATCTCCTTCGACCAGAATGTCAGGGTCCATACCCGTTCCGCTCCAGCATTTGCCCTCCTTGTCGAAAAATTGTCCGGTCGGAATGTTGATTCGGTAATGCTTGTCGATTTGAATCGTTTCAAAGAGCAATGGTTGTCCGGAGGTTTTCATACCAACAATTGTGGCCAGCTTGTCATTTTTCAGCCAGATGGCAAGTGCTTCTGCAATGCGCGATGTTCTTTGGTCTGTAAGCAGAAAGATTTTGCCTTTGAAGACAGTTTGAGCTGGATCTGGTTTGAGATAGCGACCCGATTCCGTAAAATAGTTCGAAGGCATCTCGGATGTGAGAGCGGCATTCTTCAATATTTTTGTGCATTCCAGGTATTTAGGGGTCGAACGATTGTTGTCGAACCATCTCCTGGTAAGGTAAAATCCCCAATCCGCAGATTTGGCAGTAAGGTGATCGGCAAGCAAAGCGGCGGCATTCAGGTGCAGATTTTTCCTTCCTCGAGCATCCAGAATGAGTGTCGAAAAATCTTTCTTCTGGATATCTGAGAAGAGTTGATCCATTTCAGTTTTGGAGACGGGAAGATCTGAAAGATCAAGAAGTGCAAACCTCGGTTGTACTTCTCTGGCAGCGTATTGACGCTCTGTTCGGGGCTCATTCTCTCGCGGCGAAATTCTTCTTATTTCGTAAGGAGTTGCAGAGAGTTTTTTGCTGTACCACCATAGAATAGCCGCCAACTCATAATCATCCGAAATTTTGGCGTGGATGTCATGAACCTTATCTTTGAAGGTCAACCATTCAGATGATTTTGCCAAGGTGGCATCCCAGTAATATTTTTCTGTCAGGGTAAGTGCTAGGTCAACCAAAGAAGCATAGTCTTTCAACGGCTTGTCGGAACTGAGTTTCTCTCCTGAAATAGGATGAATTCTGTTTCTTGCATCCAAAAGAGTGCCGGATAGACTGTTTTGCCAGCTTTTTGCCTTCAAAACGAATGATTTATCGAGGTATTCAAAGGTTCCATCATAAAGAATGGTATCGGCACTCGCGGCAATTTTGCCTTCGCAATGCACAATTTCAGGAAAATGAAGCCGGCCGGCTGTTTTTGCCAGGGTGTAGGTGAAGGAACTTGCCATCTCCTTCAAGGCTTCCTTCCGCGAATGGGCCTCGAAGGTGTGTTTCTCCTGGTCGATTTGCATGGTGAGCAGCAGTTCTTCCCCATTCTCATTTTGTATTCGCCAATAATTTTGAGCAAAACAATTGATTGATAGTAATATAGTAAAAAATAGGAGAAATTTTCTTTGCATGTTCATTGGTAAGAATGATGGTTCCTAAAATAGATTTTTTTATTCACCATTTGTCTGCAATTTGATTCAAATCTCAAATTTGCTGCAAAAAAAAGGGATGGCATTCAGCCATCCCTTTTAAATCCTCTCTTTCTGCGGGTTCAATGAAACCTAAATTAGATTTTGGGCGTCCACAACGGCCATGGCGATCATGTTGACAACATCGCGCACGGAGCAATGCATCTGCATGACCTGCATGGATTTGCGGTTTCCTACCAGGATAGGTCCAAGGGTTTCGCAGCCGGCAATGTGCTGCAAACTGTGCATGGCGATATTGGCAGAACTTAGGTTTGGAAATATCAGAACGTTGGCATCTTTTTCAGCCAGTTTGTTAAAAGGATACATCTCCTTTCGGATTTTCTTGTTCACGGCCACGCTGAGTTGCATCTCACCGTCAACAATCATCTCAGGATAATCTCTGTGAAGAATTTTGACTGCTTCGCGAACCTTGGTAGGTGAAGCTTCGTGGCTTGACCCAAAGTTTGAGTAAGACAACAAGGCCAGATTGGGTTCAATGTTGAACTGCCTCACTACCTTGGAAGCCTGTATTGCTGTATCTACCAAATTATTGATATCGGGAGCCGAATCGATGGTAGTATCAGCCAGGAAGTAGGTTCCCCGTTGACTGATGATCAGGTGCATCCCGAAAATTTTTGTCACATCCGGCTTTTTGCCAATGACTTCAAGGGCGGGTTTGATGGCATCTGCATAGCGGGTAGAGTACCCTGAAACCACTGCATCGACATCTCCGCATTCAAGCATCACCGCAGCAAAGTAATTTTTATCAAACATTTTATCGACGGCTTCTTCCAAAGTCATCCCTTTGCGTTTGCGTTTCTCAAATAGTATCGAGGCATATTTGCGACGAAGCTTGTCGTTTGGCCGGTTTCTGTTGTCAATGATCTCAATGTCACCGAAATCGAGTTCATTTTCTTCGATCAGTTTCCTGATCTTATCTTCGTTACCAATGAGAACGGGGGTTGCAATCTTGTCCTGGTAAGCTATGTTTGCGGCTTTCAATACCTCATAATCGCTGGCATCGGGGAAGGCTACTTTTTTAGGATCTTGTTTTGCCTTGTCGATCATCATCGAGATCAATTTATTTTCTGATCCCAATCTTCGACCTAATTCTTCCGTGTAGGCATCCCAATCTGTGATTTCTATGCGGGCCACACCCGACTCCATGGCTGCCTTTGCTACTGCAGGAGCCACCCTGGTAATCAGCCTGGGGTCCATCGGTTTTGGAATGAAGTATTCACGTCCGTAAACAATGTTTCGCGCATTGTAGGCAGTTAAAACGGATTCCGGAACCTTCTCCTTGGCAAGTGCTGACAAGGCTCTCACACATGCGATCTTCATCTCCTCGTTGATGGTTCTGGCCCTGACATCCAATGCACCACGGAAAATAAAAGGAAATCCAAGTACATTGTTGATCTGATTGGGATAATCGGAGCGCCCTGTTGCAAAGATCAGGTCATCCCTTGAAGCTTTGGCATCTGCATACGGAATTTCAGGGTCAGGATTGGCCAATGCAAAAACGATCGGATTTGGGGCCATGGTTTGCACCATCTCTTTGGTTAAAACTCCGGCTACCGAGAGTCCGATAAAGACATCTGCTCCAACCAGCGTATCAGCCAATGTCCTGCATGGCGTGTTGCGGACAAATTCCATTTTGGAACTGTTCAGGTCGGGCCTTTCATTGTGGAGAACGCCCTTGCTATCGCACATCAATACATTGTCCCGTTTGGCACCCAGTGAAATGTAAAGGCGCGTACAGGATACGGCTGCAGCACCGGCTCCATTAACGACAATACGAACATCTTCAATTTTCTTTCCTGCCATTTCGACGGCATTCAACAACCCAGCCGAAGAGATGATGGCGGTTCCATGCTGGTCATCGTGCATGATAGGTATGTCCAGCTCTTTTTTTAGCCTCTCTTCAATTTCGAAGCACTCCGGAGCCTTGATGTCCTCCAGGTTGATACCTCCAAAAGTTGGTGCAAGGGCTTTGACAGTCTGAATGAAAAGTTCCGGGTCGTTGGCATCCAGTTCGATGTCGAATACGTCAATATCGGCATAGATCTTGAATAGCAGACCTTTGCCTTCCATCACTGGTTTCCCGGCTGCCGGACCAATGTTTCCCAATCCCAGAACGGCAGTACCATTTGAAATAACTGCAACAAGATTTCCTTTGGCGGTGTATTTGTACACATCGTCCGGATTTTCCTTGATTGCCAGGCAGGGACTTGCAACGCCGGGAGTATAGGCAAGGCCTAAATCGCGTTGCGTCGCATGGGGTTTGGTAGGTTCAACTGAAATTTTGCCAGGCCTTCCATTGCTATGGTAATCCAGCGCGTCTTGGTTTAATTTAGCCATGATAAATAAGATTTTATGGTGATTGTGGTGTTTTTTAGTGGCAACAAATTTATCAATTATTTTAATATCTCGTTAAAAAATCCGAAACCCAAACTAAGATTTAAGAATAAGGAAACATTGCCGAAAGGCTACCTATTTAGAAGTTTAACTTTTGTTGAGGCTCCGATTTTTTGTTCTTCAGATAACCAGCAACGATAGCCTCTACCTCCACTTTACATCTTCCGCAACCCGTTGAGGCAAGCGTCAATCTGCTTATATCACCAATGTTTTGGGCACCTTTTTTCAGGATGCGCATCACCTCAGCTTCTGTCACTCCATTGCAGTGGCAAATTGTCCTCTTCTTCATACAGACTATTTGTTGCTGCAATAGTTTAATCTACTTTTTATTTTCATTTCAGGTTATTGATTGACGAGTGCCAGTTCAATGAGGTAATCAAAATGGGTACCTTTTGTGGTGTCTACGACAGTGAATCCAGCTCTTTGCGCATATTCAGCCAGGGTTTCCGGATCTACGAAGAGCCATGGAAATTTTTTCCCCTTTACATTCTTGTAACTAAGCTGGTATTCCATTTCCCCGTAATAAGTATCTGATGCTATATCGATCCAGCTTTCTCCGTTTTCGTCGGTAAAAAGATAGAGTAAATCGGATGAATCAGCCAAGATTCGGCCATCAGGTTGAAGCAGATTTTTCAAATGGTTTAGCAAAACGACTAATCCGGGCAGTGTTTGTGCCACTCCGGCTCCATTCATGAGCAGCAGGATGGTATCAAATTTTATACCGGTTAGGGCGTAAATATCGTCGCAATGAACGTTTTTCAACCCTCTGGCCACCATGGTCTCACACGAAAGAGGCGAAATATCGAGTGATGTAACTTCAAATCCATTGTCTTTTAACCAGATGGAGTGTGCACCTGCCCCTGCTCCAATATCAAGCACTTTTCCTTTGCATCTTCGCAAGGCTTCTTGTTCCTGAACCGGCATTTGGTCGTAGGTTCTGAAAAAATAGGAGGGAGACAGCGTTTCATCTTCCGCTATATCCGTCCTTACCAGGATGTTGTCAGTGGTTATTCCGTTAAAGTAATCCTGAATTGCTTTCCCGATAGGGTCGTTTTGTTTTTTTAAGACACTCATAACTTTGCTTTTATTCTTTCTTGCCCAGTGCATCCCTGATCTTCTTCCAGATGGAGGGTTTTTCTTCCTCTTTTTTTGGTGTAGGTTCGGCTTTTTGCTGTTTGTTTTCCTTGGCTTGCTCGATGCTTTTTTCTTTTAGATCTTCCTGCTTTCTCTTCTCACTTTTGAACACATCCCAGAATCCGGGTTTGCTCGATTTGAGTTGTTCAGCGAAATGTGGCGTGTCCAAAATTGCCAGATTTTCAGGGGTAGGGGCCGTAAATGGAATCCTGGCACCGGCGGCGAAGGCAGGATCACTGTACAAGCTTTTAAAGAAACCACCGACGATGGGGAGTGCCATAAATGCTCCTTGTCCGTGTGCAAGCGACTTGAAATGGACCAATGGATCCTCTCCTCCTACCCAGCATCCGGTAACGAGTGATGGGGTGTACCCCATGAACCAGCCATCAGCAAAATTTTGTGTCGTACCTGTTTTACCTGCGAATGCGCCGGGAACATTGAACCTGGTTTTGATGGCAGCTCCGGTTCCTTCGGTCGCAACTGCTTCAAGGTAGTGGTTCATGATCCTGGCATTTTCAGGTGTGAGGACCTGTTCTGAAACAAAATCAGAACTGTATTTCTTGAGCACGACGCCTTTGCTGTCTTCGATTCGCAGTAAATAGGAGGGTTCGATGTTCATCCCCTCACCGGCGAAACAGCAGTAGGCCTTCGCCATCTGTAGCAGTGGGATGTCTGCGGCTCCCAAGGCAATGGATGGAAATTGTGGAATATCTGCCTCTATTCCCATTTTGTGAGCCAGCCTGACAGTTTCAGCGATGCCGGTTTCCAAAAGTACCTGTACCGAGATGGTATTTACTGATTTACACAATGCGCCTTCAAGCGAATAATAACCGCCATATTCATTGTCGGCATTGCCAGGCGACCAATCCTGGTAATCCTTGTAAGTAATTTGCTGGTTGGCATAATATTTATCAGGAGGAAGGCCATTTTCGAGCGCTGCAGCATAGATCATGGGTTTAAAAGAGGAACCAACCTGACGGGCTGAGAGGACGTGGTCGTATTGAAAGTACCTGAAATCATTGCCACCGATCCAAACCCTGATTTTGCCATTTTTTGGATCCAGGGCCACAAACCCGCAATGCAGCAGTTTCATGGAGGCCTTTATCGAATCCATCGGACTGATTTTGACCATTTGGTCTCCGTCCCAGGAAAATAGTTTGATGTTGGTGGGGGTCTTGAAAATGAGGGTAATCTCTTTGTCGCTTTTTCCGGCTTCTACCAGTCTTTTGTATCGGACAGATCTTTTCATGCCTCTCAAAACAATCTCGTTGTTTTTGCCCCATGGTGCGTCATTCTTCCATTCACTGTTGAAGATACCCTGAAGTTCTTTCATTTGAAGTTTCATGGCATTCTCGGCATATTTTTGCATCCTTGAGTCGATGGTGGTGTAGATTTTCAATCCATCTGTGTACAAGTTGTAAGGAGTTCCATCCTCTTTTACATTGTCAGCACACCATTTTTCGAGCTGGGGCCGGATCATCTCTCTGAAATAGGGGGCGGGTCCGGTATTGTATACCAGATAGTTGTATTTTAAGCCGAGTGGTTCCTGGCAATACCGGTTGGCCTCCTTCTCAGAAAGGTGGTTGTATTTTTGCATTTGCCTGATCACCGTATTTCTTCTTTGAAGCGATTTTTCAGGATAGAGTCTTGGATTGTAGGCATTGTTAGCCTTTAGCAAACCAACAAGGGTAGCAGCTTGCGTGACAGTTAATTTTGAGGGCGTCGTGCTGAAATAGCGTTCGGCAGCTGTCCCAATACCAAAAGTATTCTCGCCAAACGGAACAGTATTGAGGTAAAGCGTAAGGATCTCGTTCTTGGCGTAAAGCTTTTCCAACCTGTAAGCAATGATTGACTCCCTGATCTTGCTCACAGGTAGGGTGAGCGGTCCCCAGTTGTCTCGTCCAAAGATGTTCTTTGCGATCTGCTGTGAAAGCGTTGACCCACCTCCTGAACTCTTGTTGGCCATGAATATAGTTTTGATAAATACCCTCAAAACAGCCCATTCATCTATTCCACGGTGTTCGTAAAAGCGGGCATCCTCGGTAGAGACCAAAGCGTTGATCACATTTGGAGAGATATTTTTAAATGTTACACTGCTTCTGTTTTCAACATAATACCTCCCGAGAACTTTGCCATCCTGCGAAATGACTTCCGTGGCAACAGGCTCTTTTATCTTGATAAGGGTCTCTGCATTTGGAAGTTCTCCAAATGTTCCGATGTAGACAAGTACAAACAAGACCGACATCAGGAACAATCCGAAAAGTGAGAGTTTGAGTGCCCAAATCAGAATAAATTTCCAGGTCGGTTGGTTTCCTTTTCGTCGGAACGCCTCCATGAAAGATTTTTTCATCTTCCCGGCAGGAGGTTTTTGGAGTTTTTTAGCAGACATAAGGAAATATTCTATAAATTAACGTCCAAAACCGTACAACGAATTACCATGAAAATTGTTATAACGGGTGGAACCGGATTTCTTGGCCGTCAGCTCTCCGCTTATCTTTCGGCCCAGGGTCATGATCTTGTTCTGATCCAAAGATCCGATTGGCGCGATGGCATCGACCGAATTTCAAAATTAATCAATTCTTCGGATGTTCTCATCAATTTGGCAGGTTCCCCTGTGATTAAACGATGGACAAGTGCAAATAAAAGGGAAATTCTGGCCAGTCGACTGGATACAACACGATTGCTTGTCGGGCTGATCACGAAGCTTGCAGAAAATCAAAGACCCAAAGTATTCTTGTCGGCCTCCGCCATTGGCGTTTATGACTCAAATCACATCCACAATGAACAATCTGTCGATTTTGAAACAAATTTTTTGTCTGAAGTTTGCAAACAGTGGGAGGAATGTCTGAAACCCCTCAACAACCTGGACATACGGGTTTGTGTCGCAAGGATCGGTATTGTTCTTGGGAAGGAAGAGATCGGAAGAGCACACGTCTGAACTCCAG
>CAZGSQ010000153.1:0-1040 GCA_964528535.1 uncultured Tangfeifania sp.
ACGGCTCTGAACACTCTTTCCCTACACGACGCTCTTCCGATCTCATGGCTCTTTCCCGTGGCTCCGTTGCTTTGCTTGTTGTGCTTTACAGTATCAATGTGTTTATTACCTTTTCCATTTCTCAGTTGGGAATGGTCAGGCACTGGTGGATTGAACGCGACAAACTGGGAAGTTGGAAGCGAAAACTGACGGTGAATGGCATTGGCTTCATTCTGACGACCTTTATTCTCATATCTGTAACCATCATCAAATTTGGCGAAGGTGGCTGGATTACACTCGTCATTACCGGGATGTTCATATTGGTCGCCATCAACATCAAACGACACTATTTCAAAACGACTGTCCGTTTAAGCAAAGTAAGACAAAGCGCCCTTTCAGAACTCAACGAAGCACTCACCCATGTATCCGGCATTGATGTACATGATCCGGCCCCTGTCAAATTCGATCCTGAGGCGAAAACGGCCATCATCCTGGTTTCGGGGTTTGGCGGAACGGGACTTTACACCCTCCTGAGAATCAATGAAAATTTCAGGGGAATTTACAAGAACTTCATCTTCATCCGGGTAGGAGTGATCAACTCCAAGATCTACAGGGGCTCAGAGGAACTCGAGCATTTCAAACATTCGGTGAAGCAGGACGGCGCCAAATACGTGAAGATTGCCAATCAATTCGGATTCTATGGCAAGAGCATCTGGACCATAGGAACCGATCCGGTTAGCGAAGTCTACAACATCGTTAAAAAGATTAAGCCTTTGCTTCCGAATCCTACCTTTTTCGGGGGGCAGTTGGTATTTTCGAAGACCTTTTTCATGTCTCAGCTACTTCACAACCACACACTCTTCTCCATCCAGAAACGTTTCTTCAAATTCGGCATACCAATCGTCATTATCCCTATAAAAATTGAGTGAAATGTTGCAGTAGAAGAGCGAATTGAATACCCGCCACTTTATCTTGTACGCCAACATTTCATCCCGAAAAAAATGCATTTATGCAAGCGAAAAAACCATTTCACCAGACGAAATGTCAGTTTACGATACCGA
>CAZGSQ010000153.1:1140-7949 GCA_964528535.1 uncultured Tangfeifania sp.
GAAATCAATTGTAGTAACCGAGAAATGAATTCATGCAAGCGAAAAATCAATTTCACCAGACGAAATGTCAGTTTACGATACCGAGAAATCAATTGTAGTAACCGAGAAATGAATTCATGCAAGCGAAAAATCAATTTCATGCACCGAAAAATGAATTGATGCAAGCGAGAAATAGATTTGTGCAAGAGAAATATTCATTTGAGTAAGTGAAAGTCATTTTAAGACCAGGAATAGTCATCCTGCACCAAAGAGAGGTTGGTTGAATGCAGGAATTTTTTGTAAAAAATAAGAATATCATTTTAGGCAGAAGGAGTGATGGAGGCATCCAAATATTAAACGTGGGTGAAGATTTTATCAAAATTTTGGAACTTAACCTCCAACCAAACAAGCTCGATTCAAACCATTAATATCATCAGTTAACCATGAAAAACTCCATTCGAACAAGATTTACATTGGGCATGATTTTTTTCTTTGTCGTCATCGGTGGTCTCTCCATCTTATCGGCCTATCATCTTAACAGACTTTCAGACAAGACTGAAGCGATCCTAAAGGAAAACCATTTTTCTGTTATCTATGCCCGCAACATGGCTGAAGAACTGACAATCCTCAACCAGGAACTCGTGCACAGCTTTTTAAAAGGTGGTATACCTGACAGTACCAGCATCCTTAAGGCATCTGCTTCCTTTGCAAAATCGCTTCAATTGGAAAAGAACAACCTCACCGAGGCAGGGGAAGACCAACTCGTTGCCAATATTGAAACTGGCTTCCAATCCTACCAGATCAAGTTGATGGCTTTTGGGAAAAATGCCGAATCTTCCGAAGCTATGAAGGTACTTCAGTCTCAATTTACCACCATTTACCAGCAGACCATGCGGTTGTCTCAGATGAACGAACAGGCCATCCTTCTTAAGGCTGACGATGCCAAAAATTCGGCAAAAAAAGGTCTGACCCATGTAAGCCTTCTGGGTACCATCTGTTTTATAATTACTTTGAGCTTTACATTTAATTTTGCCTCCTATTTCAACGAACGATTTTCGAAATTGTATGTTGGCATGAAAGAGATTGGAGCCGGAAATTTCAACCAGCGGTTGCAATTTGAAGGAGAAGATGAATTTTACGACATTTCCTTAGTTTTCAACGATATGGCAATTAATCTTGGTCGAAACATGGTGAATTCGCCACCATCTCCGGTTATGGACGCAGAAGGTGAATTAAATTTGAACAGGATTGCTGAACTCAAAAGAATTTTTGAGCAAGTGGAAGGGATCAAAGAGCGTGCTTCAGATATTATTTCTAAATTAGAGCAAAAAGAATAAGGTATGGATTTTACCGATGATCTGCCTGTTCCGGATGAATTATCAACTTCCCTTTCACCGGATAAGGAGCAGCAAAAGAGAGGCAAACTGAAGATCTTTTTGGGAATGTGTGCGGGTGTAGGGAAAACCTACGCCATGCTTCAGACAGCCCGGATCGAGAAAACCAAAGGATGCGACATCATCATCGGCTGTATCGAGACACACCAAAGTTCTGAAACAATTGCACTTGCTGAAGAATTTGAATTAATTGCGCGAACCCGCCTGATCGAACCCATCCTTGCTTTCCCGGAGATGGATCTGGATGCGATCCTGGTAAGGAGACCTGCCATAGTTTTGGTGGATGAACTTGGCCACTCCAATGCCCCCGGGTGTCGCCATGCCAGAAGGTACCAGGATGTACAGGAACTGCTCGAAAGTGGAATCAATGTGTTCACTACTGTCAATGTACAGAATCTGGAAAGTCGATCGGAGACGGTAGCCCAGATTACCGGAGAAACAATCTCTGACACCATCCCCGACGAGCTTTTCGAAAATGCAGATGAAGTCGAACTGGTAGATCTGAGTCCGGATGAATTGTTGCAAAGATTGGCAGAAGGCAAAGTCTCTACCCCCGGGCAATCCCGTGAGGCAGTTGAAAATTTTTTTCGCAAGGGGAATATTACGGCGCTTCGAGAAATGGCACTTCGCATTGTAGCCGACAGGGTGGACAGACAACTGCACGCCTACATGCAACAAAATCAGATACGGGGCCCCTGGAAGTCAGGATTACACCTTCTGGTAGCCATTGATTACCAATTGCAATCGACAAGGTTGTTGCGGTGGGCCAAGAACCTCTCCTACTCCATGGGCGCCAATATTCAGGCTATTTATGTGGAGACTTCCCACCATCTGACCCGCAAGGAGGGTGAACAGCTCAACAAAAACATCAATCTGGCCAAACAGTTGGGCATTAAAGTCAGGATTGTCACCAATTATGACGTGGTAAGTGCCATTGTTGACTTTGCTCAAAAGGAAAATGCGACCCATATTGTTGTCGGAAAGCCAAGGGTACGCAACCTCTTAACCATGATCAAACTGGGAAATTTTGTCAACAAACTGATCAGGTACAGTGGCAACATTGATGTTTATATCTTAGGATCTGACAGGCAAGCCAAGGGACGCTACCGCGAAAAGATCTTTGTCCCATCCTATACCTCCAACATCAGGGAATACCTGACTGTTATTCTTCTCGTCTTCTTGACCTCTGTTTCATGCTACATGGTGAAAGACATCATCGGATACCAGATAGTTTCCTTTGGATTACTCTTTCTGGTATCGATTTTGGCCATTTTTTTTGGCACCGGGCCCATCTTGTTGGCAGCGGCTTTGAGTGCGATGATCTGGGACTATTTTTTCATTCCTCCCCAGTTCAACCTGCACATTGAAAAGCCGGAAGACCTGTTGATGTTGGTCATGTTTTTCATCATCGCGATGCTCAATGGCATTCTTACCTCACGCCTGCGCAGGCAGGAACAGAAAATCAGAGTCAGGGAAGAGCGGACCCAGGCACTCTATCAACTGACCAAAGAGCTAAATACTGCTTCCGGGATGGAGGAGGTTTCTCAAATTGCATCCAAGTATGTCGAAAAGTATTTCGCGTTGGATTCGGCCATCCTTTTAAAAACAGATTTGAACAAATTATCCATTTCGACACAGGAAAGTAGCCACATCATCTTGTCTGAAAATGACAACCATGTAGCCAATTGGGTTTTTAAAAATTCGGCTCCGGCAGGGAGATTCACCGCAACTTTACCCGATACCTCTTTGACATTTTTTCCCCTTGCCGGCAACAATGGTAACATGGGCATTATAGCGGTTCCACTCCAAAGAATTTTCACGCAGGGGGAAGAACAATTCTGGGAGGCCAGTCTATCACAAATCTCAGGCAAATATGAACGGGAATTTCTTAGAAACGCGGCCAAAGACACCTATATTTTAAGTGAGTCAGAGAAACTTTACAAAACACTCTTCAATTCCATTTCACACGAATTGCGCATTCCCGTCGCCACCATTCTTGGCGCCTCAGATACGCTGATGTCACAAAATTTTCCCGAAGTGACCAGGCAGGAACTCTATTCCGAGATCAGCATCGCATCTGTTCGGCTCAACCGATTGATTGAAAATCTGCTCAATATGTCACGGCTCGAGTCTGGGCATATCAAGCCTCGCTTCGATTGGTGTGACGTCAACGATCTCGTCAACAAAGTGGCAGAAATGCTTCAGAATGAACTGAGGCTATACCAGCTCATTACTTCGATTCCTTTGGAAATGCCACTGGTAAGAATCGACTTCGGTCTAATGGAACAGGTGCTTTACAATTTGATCCTGAATGCGACCCAACATACCCCTGCTGGCACCAACATCCGGCTAAAAATATCTTACAACCATGGATTTCTCCATGTAGTGGTGATGGACAGGGGACCAGGCTTTCCAGCCTCAGAGCTCGACTATGTATTCAACAAATTTTACAGGGGGAAGGGTGCCAAAGCGGGTGGAACAGGCTTGGGACTTTCTATTGTGAAGGGTTTTGTAACCGCACACGAGGGTTCGATAATAGCCGAAAACAGGGAAAATGGAGGAGCCAGATTCATCTTGAAGATTCCAGTAAAAATTGCAGACATCAACCCGCATAAGAAACCTGAAGACCAATGAATACAGCTGAGACCATTCTGATTATTGATGATGAAGTGCAGATCCGACGGCTGCTCGAAATCACACTTTCCGCCAATGGCTATAAAATTTCAGAAGCGGCCACGGGAAAGGAGGGTCTGATACATGCGGCCACTACCCATCCGGTGCTCATTATCCTCGACCTCGGATTGCCGGATGCGGATGGACTGGAGATTTTAAAAAAGCTCAGAGAATGGTACCTCAAACCAATCATCATCCTCTCGGTGCGCAATTCGGAGGAAGACATCATCCGCGCCCTGGATCACGGAGCCAACGATTATCTGACCAAACCATTCAGAACCGGGGAGTTGTTGGCAAGAATCAGGGTTGCCATCCGGCAAAGCATGGATTCGTCGGATGATCCTGTGATGACTTTTGGTTCCCTGACAGTTGATTTGTCGAGCCATCTGGTAAGAATAAACAACGAAATCATTAAACTTACCTCCACGGAGTTCTCTCTCCTTGCCCTCCTTGCCAAAAATGAGGGCAGGGTCTTGACGCATCAGTTCATTCTAAAAGAAATCTGGGGCATGGGATACCAGGAGCAGACACAGTATTTGCGGGTTTTTATGGCGCAGCTCCGTAAAAAAATAGAAGAAAATCCGGCGAAGCCCAGGTTGTTAAATACCGAATCGGGGATTGGCTATCGATTCGGAGGTTAACAAAGGATCCTTGCTTCCAAAAAAAAAGCGTAAGTTTGATCTTGTTGCCAACTTATTCTTACCTAATTTTACCGCATGAATTTTTCTGCAAAGATCTTCAACCGATTGAGAAAACTTAGGTTCTCCCAGCTTTCAGAGCGTGAGAAACTGATTCTTTTAAGCTTTGTTGTAGGGTTGTTGAGTGGTTTTGCGGCCATCCTGCTCAAGAACATCATCCACATCTCGAGCAGGTTCCTTACAGAAGATTTTGACGCCCTTCAGGAGAATTACCACTACTTCCTTTACCCGGGTATCGGTATCCTGATCACCTATATCTTCGTAAAATTCATCGTGAAGGACGATATCAGTCACGGAGTGACCAAGGTACTGGAATCGATCTCCCGAAAGAAAGGGTACCTGCGGGCACACAATATGTTTACCTCCATCATCTCCAGCACCATCACCATTGGCTTCGGTGGTTCGGTCGGAGCCGAAGCACCGGTGGTGTTAACCGGTTCTTCCATTGGTTCGACCATCGCACGTAGTTTCAACCTGAATTACCGGACGATGACGGTCCTGATCGGATGCGGGGCCGCGGGTGCCATTTCCGGCATTTTTAAAGCCCCACTTGCCGGCATGCTATTTGCCATCGAAGTTCTCATGCTCGATCTGACGATGGCTTCCCTGCTGCCATTGATGATCTCGGCAGCCACAGCGGCTTCACTTGCCTATTTTCTGATGGGATCCGGGTACGAACTTAACTTTCAAATCGATCAAGCCTTCAAGGTAGGCAACATCCATTGGTACATCATGTTGGGAATTTTCTGCGGCCTCTTTTCTGTCCTATTTTCGAGGGGAAATCTCCTGATTGAAAGCAGTTTGAAAAAGATAAAAAGTCCAATACTCCGCATAGGAACCGGTGGATTGGCACTGGGAGGAATGATCTTTCTCTTTCCCTCGCTTTGGGGGGAAGGCTATTACACCATCAACCAGATTGTCAACGATTTGGGACATCATATTGTTAACAACTCACTCTTCTTTGAGTTTCGTGATGACAAACTGGTTCTGATTGGCATTGTGGCTGTCATCATGCTTGTAAAAATCGCAGCAACAGCCACTACCAACGGGGCAGGTGGCAGTGGAGGGATTTTTGCCCCTACCCTCTTTCTTGGCAGTCTTGCCGGATTTTTGATCTCCTTGATCCTGAATTACAACGGAGCAATTGTTCCGGCGCGGAATTTTGCCTTAGCCGGCATGGCCGGAATGATGGCTGCAGTGATGCATGCGCCAATGACAGCCATCTTTCTGATCGCTGAGATTACTGGTGGATTCGGCTTACTCATCCCGTTGATGATCACTTCAGCCACTGCTTTCTTGACAGCCATACCCATCGAGCCGCATTCGCTCTACCACAAACGGCTCGCATTGAAAGGTGATTTGATCACGCACAACAAGGACAAAGCCGTGCTTACGTTACTGAAGCTGCACAATGTCATCGAAAAAGATCTGTTGTCGGTCAGTCCCGAAACGACGCTGGGAGAACTGGTGAGGATCATCGCAAAATCAAAACGGAACATCTTCCCGGTAGTTGACGAGTTCAACAATTTCAAAGGAGTGGTGCTGCTCGACAATGTCAGGGAGATCATGTTCGACAGGGAACTTTATGCCACAAAAAAAGTAGCTGAAATCATGACCCTCTCGCCTGAAATCATCTCCCACGACGAAAAAATGGAGATGGTGATGCATAAATTCAACGAAAGTGGCGCCTGGAACCTACCGGTGGTCCACAATGGCAAATATGTGGGGTTCATCTCCAAATCCAGAATCTTCAATGCCTACCGGGAGATGCTTGTTAATGTTTCGGAAGAGTGACAGAAAGTGATGAGTTATGAGACATGAGTTATGAGACATGAGAGATGAGACATGAGAGATGAGATACTGTTTTAATCGACTGATTATCTGTTAATTTATTGTATCAAAAAAAAAAATCCTCCAACTTTATTAACATTCCGGATTGCTCCTTATCAATTTTTCTCACCTTCCAATTTTTTCATCCTTTCGAAAGTTGTACCTTTGGAACTGAAATCAATTTTGTTTCTTCCATGAAAAAAGACACCCAGATTTTTGAGATCATTGCCAGAGA
>CAZGSQ010000154.1:0-7903 GCA_964528535.1 uncultured Tangfeifania sp.
TCGTACCATCCATGCCCGACCTCAACCAACGTAACCCTTTGATGGCCAGATACCTCATCCAAAATTCCATCTGGTGGATTGAATATGTCGGCCTAGCAGGTATCCGAATGGATACTTATCCTTATCCTGATCCGGAGATGATGGCCCAATGGACCAAAGAGGTGATGGCCGAGTACCCTGATTTCAATATTGTTGGGGAGGAGTGGAATACCAACCAGGTTCAGGTAGCCTATTGGCAAAAAGGGAAGGTAAACCCCGACGGCTACCGCTCTTACCTGCGCAGTCTGATGGATTTTCCTTTGCAGGATGGCATCGTAAGGGCCTTCTCAGAAAAAGAGGGATGGAGCGAAGGAATTAACAGGCTGTACGATGTGCTGGCACTCGATTTCCTCTATCCGAATCCCAAAGATTTGGTCGTTTTTGCCGACAACCACGATACCGAACGCTTCTTTACAGCCATTCACGAAGATTTCAGTAAATACAAAATGGCCATGGCCTATCTGATGACCATTCGCGGAATTCCCCAAATCTATTATGGCAGCGACATCTTGATGACCGGCCGCAAAAGTGACGGAGATGGCAATCTTCGCAAAAATTTTCCCGGCGGATGGGCCGGTGACAAAATTAACGGATTTACGGGTGAAGGACTGACTGCCCAGCAAAAGGAAGCCCAGCAATACCTTCGGAAATTGGTCACCTGGCGCAAAGGCAAAGAGGTGATTCACAGTGGCAAAATGTTGCACTACCTGCCCAAAGAGGGGGTCTATGCTTTCTTCCGTTTCAACGAAAAAGAGAACATCCTGGTTGTTTTCAACAACAATGCAGAGGAGAAACCTTTCAAAAGCGACCACTACCGTGAAGGTCTCAAAGGAGCAAACAAAGGGTACGAGGTAATATCAGGCAAGAACATCGACAATCTCTCTACCCTGAAAATACCTGCTCATAGCGCAATTATTCTGGAGCTCAAATAAATAGCGAATCATTGGGATCCTTATTTGAAGGAAGGAGGGAAGTAATTCTCTCCTTTTTTTGTGCCGATGGTTTAACTCAATCCCAATAAAATATGCCAGCCTCAAACAATCGCCACAGGGACCACTGAAAGAAGAAAAATCGCCGGGACCACAGATTCGCTGGAATTCTTTCCAGTTGTCGGAATCCTTGGCCGGCAGAATTGCCTACCGCAACGGGCAGTAGTTCAAGAGTATTTGCCCGCTATCTGACATTTTAAAACCTTCGATTAAACTATCCATCGGGATTGTCGTCAAACAGTAAATCATCTGTTGTATAAACAATTGATTGTTAAAATTTAACCAACTTGAAAGCCATGAGAAACTCAACCGCCCGCCTGGCAGCGAAATCTTTTTGCATCATTCTACTCTTTTCAATTGCGCAAGCCAAATCACAGGACAATTCAGTACTTTACAACAACAACTGGCCCGAATGGCGTGGATTTCATCAAACCGGAAGTTCTCCCGACGGGAATCCACCTTCTGAGTTTAGTGAGTCCAAAAATATCAAATGGAAAGTTGAGATTCCTGGCAAAGGTCATGCCACACCGATCGTTTGGGGAGATCAGATCATTGTCCAGACTGCAGTTCCAACAGACAAAAAACCAGAGAACATGGGTGCCGGTAAAAATGAAAAATCGGCCATGGCACCCAACCAGACAGATCTAATCCACAAGTTTACAGTTATCTCGATAGATAAAAATACAGGCGCTACCAATTGGCAGACTGTCGTAAAGGAGGTTATGCCCTCCGAACGAACACATGAACTTGGCAGTTGGGCTTCCAACTCTCCCTGTACCGACGGAGAAAATATTTATGCCTTTTTTGGCTCGCGCGGCTTGTATTGCCTTGATTTTAAAGGGAAAATCAAGTGGGGTCACGAATTTGGGCAGATGGATATTGTAGCCAGCTTTGGCGAAGGAAGTTCCCCTGCCCTCTACAAGGACAAAATATTCATCCAGTGGGACCACCAGGGCAAATCCGGAATTTTCGCCCTCAACAAACTGACTGGGGCAGAGGTTTGGAAAGCCGAAAGAGAAGAGATTACCTCCTGGGCTACACCCTTGGTGGTGGAGGTAAACGGCAAGGCACAGGTCATCACCAGTGCAACGAACAAAGTCAGAAGCTACGATGCCGAAACGGGTGCCATCGTTTGGGAATGTACAGGAATGACCAAAAATGTGATCCCCAATCCACTCTATGCCGAAGGCATTCTTTACCTCATGAGCGGTTTCAGAGGAAACGCCCTGAAAGCGATAGACCTTGCCAAGGCGAAGGGCGATCTGGCCGGAAGCCCATCCATCCTCTGGGAATACAACCAGGATACCCCCTACACACCAAGTCCCGTGCTGTTGGCCGGAAATCTCTACTTTCTGAAAGGCAACAATGGCATGCTGACATGCCTCAACGCCAAAGATGGAAAAGTATTTTACAGCAACCAAAAGCTCGAAGGGATCTCCAACATATTCTCCTCCCCAACAGGATCCAAAGACAAAATATACATTGCAGCCACAGGAGTGGTCGATGTGGTAAAAGCCGGCAGTAATTTTGAACTGATTGCCAAAAACATTCTCGATGACACATTTCATGCCTCCCCCGTCATTGTGGGCAAAAATTTGATATTGAGAGGATTCAAAAATTTGTACTGCATCTCCGAAAAATAAACTCATCCATCATTCATCCTTCATCATCATCCTTCGTCATCATCCTTGCTGAAAGTTTAAAATAGTTGATTAATATTGTTTATCTTGCTTTGTCATTCCCAAGCATGGGGAATTTGACAAATGATCGGCGCTAAGATGCTGCGATCGAAGATGTTAAGATATTCTATCAATCAATGCGCAACAATGATGACAGATCAAATTTATCCGTGTTTGTGGTTGGACAATCAAGCCAAACAGGCCGCCGACTATTATTGCTCCATCTTTCAAAATTCAAAAATAAACGGCGAGTCAACCGTAGCCATCCAGTTCGAAATCGAAGGAAAGAAGATCATGGCCCTAAACGGCGGACCAATGTTCAAAATCAACCCCGCCATCTCCCTGTTTGTAACCTGTGAATCTGTAGAAGAGATAGACAGGATCTGGCATTGGCTTTCTGAAGGGGGGAACGCGATGATCCCCATCGATAAATATCCATGGAGCGACCGATATGGTTGGGTAGTCGACAAATTTGGCATGACCTGGCAATTGATGCTTGGCGCCCTATCCCCGGGAGGGCAAAAAATTGTACCTTCTTTACTCTTTGTGAATGAGCTGTTTGGGAAGGGTGAGCAAGCCATCCTGCATTATAGCGCCATCTTTGAAAAATCAAAGATCCATCACCTTGAACGATACCTTGAGGGTGAAGAGCAACCTGTTGGAACCCTGAAATTTGGAAGTTTTTCGTTGGGCAACACCAAATTTACTGCGATGGACGGACCCGGCAGTCACGATTTTCAGTTTAGCGAAGGGGTCTCCTTTGTGGTGGAATGTGACACCCAGAAAGAAATAGACTTCTATTGGGAAAAGCTTTCACAGGGCGGATCGGAGGTACAATGTGGCTGGCTCAAGGACAGTTATGGCATCTCCTGGCAGATCATCCCGGCAAATCTCAGCAGCCTGATGTCGGATCCTGAAAAAGGCGAAAGGGTGATGCAGAAATTGCTGAAAATGAAGAAATTAGATATAGATCAGCTCAGAAATGCCTGATTTTTCATTCATTTACACATCCGTCGCCCTCCATCGCAGATGATGGATGGTCATGGTTTAACCGAAATATTTACAAGATGATGAAGACCAAAATAGGATTGATGGGAATTGGCCTCGATACCTACTGGACGCAATTTGATGGACTGCTTGACCATTTGACTGCTTACCAGGATGAGATCTGTCAAAAAATCTCAGGATTCGATGTAACATTAATCGATGCCGGAATGGTCGACAATCCGGTCAGGGCGCGTGAGGCTGCCTCTCTTCTGGCAAGTAACGAGGTCGAATTGCTCTTTGTCTACATCTCCACTTATGCCCTCTCCTCAACGGTTCTCCCGGTAGCCCAAAAGTTGAAGGTACCTGTGGTTCTGCTCAACCTGCAGCCGGTTGCTTCACTTGATTACACCGCTTTCAACCAAATGAACGACAGAGGTAAAATGACTGGCTTGTGGCTCGAAAACTGCCAGGCCTGTTCGGTTCCGGAAATTGCTGCAGTTTTTAACCGCTGCGGAATCAGCTACGATATAGTAACCGGATACCTCAAAGAGGAGGCATCCTGGCAAGAGATTGAAGAGTGGATCAGTGCCACGCAGGTCGCCTCTCAACTCCGCAACAACCGCCTCGGCATATTGGGCCATTACTATGGAGGGATGCTGGATGTCTACACCGACCTCACCAAACAGTCTGCAGTCTTTGGCACCCACATCGAGATGCTCGAAATGTGTGAACTGAAGAAACTGCGTGAAGAGGCAACATCCGGTGAGATCGCTGCCAAGATTGACGAGTTTCATACTGCATTTGAGGTCTCTCCCGAATGCACTTCAAATGAAATTGAAAGGGCAGCCCACACCTCGGTGGCACTCGACAAACTTGTGGAGGCGCATGGTTTGGGTTCGATGGCCTACTATTACGAGGGAGAACCGGGCAACGAATACGAAAATATCGTCACATCCGTCATTGCAGGAAATACCCTGCTCACAGGCAAAAACATACCTGTTGCCGGAGAGTGTGAGGTCAAGAATGCACAGGCCATGAAAATTCTTGCCGGTTTCGGTGCAGGCGGCTCATTTTCTGAGTTCTACCTGATGGATTTCATAGACGATGTTGTGTTGCTCGGGCACGATGGTCCTGCACATTTCGCTATCGCGGAAGGTCGCGTGGCATTGGTTCCCCTCCCTCTTTACCACGGAAAACCCGGGAAAGGACTCTCCATCCAGATGCGTGTCAAACAAGGCCCGGTCACATTGCTATCTGTCGTTGAGGGGAATGAAGGACTCTTCTTTTTGGTGGCCGAGGGCGAATCCGTATCAGGGCCGACCCTCGCCATTGGCAATACAAACAGCCGCTACAAGTTTGCTCCCGGAGCCAGGACCTTCATGAACCAATGGTCCAAAGAGGGCCCCGCCCACCATTGTGCCATTGGCATTGGACACCACGCCGCCGCCATCGAAAAACTTGGCAAGATCATCGGAATTAAAACCGTGAAAATCTGCTGATTGTAAGACAGGTGCCGATCAAACGGTGCCGTTTGATTTTTTCATTGCCCGATAGTATAATGGTAGTACATCAGACTCTGACTCTGAGTGTCTAGGTTCGAATCCTGGTCGGGTAACATTAAACCATTTTAGAGAAAAGAAGCATGCCCATACAGCACAATATTTAGAACGTGGTAAATATTGCTTCTTTACTGTAAGCGGTTCCGGCATTATTTGTGGCATAAGCTCTTATGAAGTAGGTGGTGCCAGATGTCAGACCGGTAATTTCGCTCGTAAAGGTACCAAGTCCCGCCCCGTTCAATGTTCTGCTGTTAGAAATGGTTGGAGAAGGGGAGATACTCCAGCAAACTCCACGCTCCACAATCGGACCCCCATTGTCAGTTGTAATGTCACCACCCGATTTGGCCATATTTGGTGTGATCGAAGTGACCGGATTTAATGCAATTACTGGCAAAACTACAGGAATTGTAGTCTTGGTACAGGCCACCAGACTTAAAACCAATATGGTATAAATTGATAAAATTTTCCTCATCTTGCTCTCATTTTAGAATTCAAAAGTAGATATTTTGTGGCTCGATAAAAAAAGTTTAACATCTTTTATACATATACAATTTTCATTTTGGGTAGGATCCATACCACTTTAGATGACAATTCAAACATTTTCCTGATGAACGGGTTGGATAAAGTGAAAAGACTTTGGTTCCGGACCATGGGTTTAAAAACTTATCCCCAAATCCCACGATACTTTTATGGACCTCATCCTTTCAGGAAGAGAATTTCGGATGATGCGATTGGGATCACTTTGCGAGTGCCTTCCTGGTAACGAAGTACATTTTTGCGACACCATACATCAGCACAAGTGCAAAGATGATCGCCGCACCTGACGGGATATCGTAGACATATGAAAAGATGAGACCTGCCAGCGAGCCTACAAAGCCAAAAATCATGGAAAAGTAGATCATCAGGTGAAAATGTTTGGTGAAAAGGTTGGAAATGGCTTGTGGAATAGTCAGCAACGACATCACGAGAATAATGCCTACCACCCTGATGTTCAAAACAATGGTCAAAGCAACCAGACAAATCAAGATCATGTTGAAGAGCCGTACAGGTGTATTGTTGGTTAAGGCAAACTCCTCGTCAAACGAGATAAACAAGATCATCCTGTAAAAAAGAAGGAAGAAAGCAACAATTCCAATGGTGAGAAGCGTGAGGAAAACCAGATCCGTCAGTGAAACCGTCAGAATATTTCCAAAGAGGTAACTCATCAGGTTGGGAGCATACCCGGGCGTCAGGAAGATAAAGATAATTCCCAGGGCCATGCCCAATGCCCAAAGCATGGCAATGGCAGAATCTTCACGGAGATCGGCCTTCCTGGTAAAAAATTCGATGCCAAGTGCCGAAAAAATCCCAAACATGACAGCCCCAAGAATCGGGTCAAAACCCAGGTAGTAGCCCATGCCAATACCTCCAAAAGAGGCATGGGTTATCCCGCCGCTAATGAAAACGATGCGCCGCGAAACAATATAGGTCCCGATGATTCCGCAGGTAATACTTGCCAGAAGTGAAGCCAGCAAGGCATTTTGGAAGAATTTCATCGCAAGAAGGGAGATCAGGTTTTCCATCATTGTTCGTGTTGATGTAAAACGGTATGGGGAATTTTCCCATGGGTGATGATCTGAATCGGACACTCGTAGGCCTCCATCAATTCGGGTGTGATTTTATTGCCTGGGTGGTAATGAAGCGAATGGTTCACGCAAGCGATGGACTTAACATAGGTCGAAATAGTTCCTAAATCATGTGATACCAGCAAGATAGCTATTTTTTCGTTCAGTTTCCGCAACTTCTCGTACAGCTCCTTCTCAAAACGATTGTCTACATAGGTATTCGGTTCGTCAAGAACCAGCAGTTTGGGCTGATTGACGAGTGCCCGGCAGAGCAATGCACGTTGGATCTGCCCCCCCGAGAGTTCGCCGATTGCCTTGTTACGGATTTCGTAAATGCCCATCTGGCTCATGAGTTCACTGGCAAATTCCAACTCGTTTCTGTCGTATCCTTTAACGATCCGCTTCCTGGACATCAGTCCTGACCTGACGACATCTGCTACGGAGATGGGAAATTTCCTGTCGATGTTGTTGATCTGAGGCAAATAACCAATGCGGTGCCGGTTTCCCTGGGTCATGCAATCGTGAAAAACTACCTCCCCTCTCAAAGGTGCGATCAATCCAAGAATGGCTTTCAGCAAGGTAGTCTTCCCCCCGCCGTTTGGTCCGATGACCCCTATAAAATCACTGTCGTGAATGGTTAGGGAGACATCTGTGAGGACGATGTTGTCATCATAGCCCACTGTTACCTTTCGAATGTCAATCAGTGGAACCAGGTAGGAAAGATTCTGCAGCATCATATTGGGCCCTAATTTACAAAATATTCACTTGTTGGTTGGTTTCAGATCCGCCATTTTACGGGCCAATGAGATCATTTCATTAGGCCAGTCGTAGGCAAGTGGATCAATCTGAATGACTTTACTACCCGTTTCGTTGGCGACAATTTCGGCATTTTCTACGTCGAATTCCCTTTGAATCATGATGTTAACAATCTTCTGACGCCTGGCATTCAAAACAATTTCCTGCATGTGTCGGGGAGTGGGCAACTTCCCTTCAAACTCAATAGATCGGAAGAGCACACGTCTGAACTCCAGTCACCTGAAGCTATC
>CAZGSQ010000155.1:0-7805 GCA_964528535.1 uncultured Tangfeifania sp.
TGCCTTTATTGGTGCAATCCACCGTCTTGCAGCTTTTATGGACAACCAGATCGAATTGGTTTGTGGTTGTTTCAGTGTAAATCCTGAGATTTCAGTATCCTCAGGAAAATCTTATTTCCTGCCCGACGACCGTGTGTATAAAACTTATACAGAGATGTTCGAGCATGAGGTAACTCTTCCTGAAGGCGAAAGAATGGATTTTGTAACCATTGTGACACCTAATTTTGCACACTTCGAACCAGCTATGATGGCCCTCGACAATGGCTTCAATGTTGTGATCGACAAACCGATCACCTTTACACTTGAACAGGCAAAGATCCTCAAAGCCAAGATTGAAGCCACCGGATTGATCCTTGCCCTTACGCATACCTATTCAGGTTATCCGGCAGTGAAAGAAGCCCGTGAGCGAGTTCGCCGTGGCGATTTCGGCAAGATCAGGAAAGTTTATGTTGAATATCCGCAAGGGTGGCTCTCTGCTAAAGTTGAAGATGCAGGAAACGCGCAGGCATCATGGCGCACCGACCCGAAACGTTCCGGCAAAGCCGGTTGCATGGGCGACATAGGCACCCACGCTCACCACCTTGCCGAATATGTAACAGGTTTAAAAACCGTTGAGATTTGTGCAGAATTGAATGTATTTGTTCCCGGACGCCAATTGGACGATGATGGAGCTGCATTGCTAAGGTTCGACAACGGAGCCAGGGGAGTTTTGACCGCTACCCAGATTGCTGCAGGCGAAGAGAATGCCATCCGGTTAAGGGTTTATGGAGAAAAAGGAGGCCTTGAATGGTTGCAGCATGAACCCAATTCCCTGATCGTAAAATGGAACGATCAACCCACCCAGATTATCCGTACAGGGACTGGTCATATGGGCGACATCGCAAAACACAATACACGCACACCGGGAGGACACCCTGAAGGCTACCTTGAAGCTTTTGCCAATATCTACCGCAACTTCTCATTGACGGTAAGGGCCAAAATGAATGGCGAAACACCAAAGGCAGAATGGCTCGACTTCCCAACTGTGGAAGACGGGATCCGTGGAATGCAGTTTATTGATACAGTTGTTGAAGCTGGATACAACGACAATGTGAAGTGGGTAAAATTTGCTGAATAATAACAATCCTATAAAAATGAAAAGACCAGTTACGCTATTTACCGGCCAATGGGCCGATCTGACTCTGGAAACAGTAGCTCAAAAAGCCAAATCATTTGGTTACGACGGTCTCGAATTGGCCTGCTGGGGCGACCATATCGAAGTCGATAAAGCCGATCAGGCCTATTGTGATGCTAAACTTGCATTGCTGAAAAAATATGACCTTCAATTGTTTTCAATCTCGACCCACCTTGTAGGCCAGGCTGTTTGCGACAATCCTGACCAGCGCCACAAGGGGATGCTCCCTGGTTACATCTGGGGAGATGGGGATGCCGAAGGGATCCGTCAAAGGGCTGCTGCCGAAATTATTGAGACAGGGCGTGTTGCAAAACGTCTTGGTTTGAAGGTTGTCAATGGCTTTACAGGAAGTTCCATCTGGCAATATCTCTATTCGTTCCCGTCTGTTTCTCAAGAGATGATCGAGGATGGTTACCAGGATTTCGCCAAACGGTGGATCCCGATTTTGGATGCCTATCAGGAGATGGGGATGAAATATGCCCTGGAAGTGCACCCTACTGAGATCGCTTTCGATATCGAAACTGCAAAAAGGGCATTGAAGGCCCTGAACAACCACCCTGCCTTCGGATTCAATTTCGACCCAAGTCATTTTGGCTATCAGGGAGTTGATTATGTGAAATTTATATATGAATTCAGCGACAGGATTTTCCATGTCCATATGAAAGATGTGACCTGGAACGAATTTCCTGGCACGGTTGGTGTTTTTGGTGGCCATGTTGACTTTGGCGATAACCGCCGTTTCTGGAATTTCAGGAGCGTTGGCCGTGGCAGGATTGATTTTGAAAAGATCATCCGCGCTTTGAATGACATCCAATACATCGGGCCGCTATCGGTAGAATGGGAAGACAGTGGCATGGACCGTGAAATGGGTGCAGCCGAATCGTGCGAATATGTAAAAAAGAAAGATTTCTCGCCTAGCAACCTCGCTTTTGATGCGGCATTCACTAAAGAATAAAATCGTTTTTGAATATTAAAAGCTGTTTGCAGGTTTTGACCTTCAAACAGAATCAAATAAAACAAGATGCACTTCCCAAACGATCAGGATTTTGCATCTTGTTTTTTCATTTGTGGTCCTGGGAGAAAAGAATTCTGGATTTTAAGAAGACCGAAGATACGGAGTATCGTTAATATTTGTAGAATTCAGGTAAATTGGCAACATGGAAGGTACAGCGTACCGGAATATTTACTATTCGGGATTTACAATAAGGTTTAACCACTACGTGGTAATGCTTCCGATACTAATCTTTCTGCTACAATAGTTCAATCACTACGTGATAGTAACCGTCTATTCTTGATTAAAGAAAGAGCTGTCTAAAACGTTTAATAATATTTACAAATTTCCTATTACTTATGCTTGTAAACGGCAAATACCAGCACACCATTTGGGTACATCCAGATAATAAAGAGATTATACAGGTCATCGATCAACGTAGAATCCCGTTTGAATTTAAGGTAGTTGACCTGAAAACTCCGGAAGATACTTTTGAGGCGATCAAAAATATGACAGTTCGTGGTGCACCCCTGATCGGGATAACCGGAGCTTATGGTATTTATCTCGGATTGGCAACTGACCAGGCAGCAGACTGGAAGGCCAATCTTTTAAAAACAGCCAATTTCTTAAAATCAGCACGCCCAACAGCCGTAAACCTGGCATTGATTATTGATGAATTAATGGGTGTTCTCTCAGATTGTAAAACAAGAATTGAAGCTTTTGAACTTGCTTTTGAGACCTCCAACCTGATGAAGCAAAGGGAGATTGAATGGTCGGAAGCCATTGGAAACTTTGGGTGCGGATTGATTGATGAGATCGGCAAGCGCAAGAATGGGGAGCCTGTCAATATTCTGACCCATTGCAATGCCGGTTGGTTGGCTTGCATCGACTGGGGAACCGCCACTGCACCGATATACAAAGCTTTCCATAAAGGGATCCCCATCCATGTCTGGGTGGACGAAACAAGGCCCCGGAATCAGGGGGCAAGGCTTACGGCTTGGGAACTGGCACAGGAAGGTGTCCCGCATACGGTGATCCCCGATAATTCAGGAGGCCACCTGATGCAACATGGGATGGTTGATCTGTGCATTGTGGGAAGCGACCGGACAACTTTGTCGGGCGATGTGGCCAATAAAATTGGCACTTATCTAAAAGCTCTGGCCGCTAATGACAATAAAATTCCTTTTTATGTAGCCCTCCCCTCCTCTTCGATCGATTTCAAAATGAACAATGGAGTCAAGGAAATACCTATCGAACAGAGGGATAGGGAGGAAGTAAGTTGGATGGAAGGATTGAACGAAAATGGGCAATTGGCCAAAATAAAGATCATACCGGATGTATCACCTGTTGTAAATTACGGTTTCGATGTAACTCCCGCCAGGTACGTTACAGGTTTGATAACCGAACGGGGAATTTGTTGTGCCAACCGGGAAGGGATATTAAAACTGTTTCCTGAAGTCATCCTATAAGAAAGAGTGTCATTCATATTTAAAGGACTTTGTCTCAGCAAATTTTTTTATCGAGATTTAGTATAATTCACCAACAACATCTATCTTTGGTAAAACATTGACTTCAGGTATGAAAACCGATCAGCAACATGACAGTTTTATCAAGTTCAATTGCCATCTTATCAACGATAAGATTGTGATTCCCTCCGAAATCTTTACTCCATTAAACTATTGGCGGAACGAATTGTGGTTGAAGTCCCTGATCGGTGCCTATCATGACGGAATAGGCTATGGCAATATTTCGGTACGTGTTCCCAAAAGCCATCAATTTTATATCTCAGGTACTGCTACCGGAGGGATTCCCGAACTTGACCAGGTTCATTACCCACTTGTCGAACGCTGTGAGCCAGCATTTAACGCATTGTGGTGCAGAGGATTGATAAAGGCTTCGTCCGAATCGATGAGCCATGCTGCCATTTATTCGGCCAATCATGAGGTGGGTGCGGTCGTGCATATTCACAGCCGCAAACTCTGGGATAAATATTTACATGTGCTTCCAACAACAGCCGCCCATGTTCCATATGGTACACCAGAAATGGCTTATGAAATTGGCCGGATCCTGACCCATTCCCATACTCTCGAAAAAAAGGTAATCGTAATGGGTGGTCATGATGAAGGGATCATGTCGTTTGGAAAAACAGTTGAAGAAGCTGCTTTGGCGGTTTTGAATTTGGAGTAGGGGAATAAAATAGAAATAGGGAAAGAAATGGAAAAAAGGAAATAATTGATTTCATTCAAAAAGAAAGACTATGAATTTATAGTTTGACGGATTTATGATCATGGGAAAATCAACTTTATATTGAATTAAACAATTTGCTAGAATCCGTGTTTATTTTTCACCTATTTGTTAAATTTAATAATAAAAATATGGATATCTCGACACTTAATTGGTATGCAATCATTATTGCAACTTTATCCAACTTTTTGATTGGAGGCTTATGGTATTCGCGATTATTGTTTGGAAAAGCATGGATGCAGGAAAACAATTTCAAAGATGACGACTTGAAAAAGGTAAACATGGTCAAAATTTTTGGACTCACATTACTATTTTCATTTGTAATGGCATTTAATCTGGCAATGTTTTTAAATGACAGCAAAACGACAACTAGTTGGGGTGCAATTGCAGGATTTTTAGCCGGGTTTGGTTGGGTTGCAATGTCACAGTTTGTAATTGGGCAATTTGAAAGAAAGACTACGAGATACCTTCTTATTCATGCTGGCTATGTGACGATTAGTTTTATTGTAATGGGACTGATTCTCGGAGCCTGGAGATAAACAAATAGCCTCACCGCCCAGGAACGCCAAAATGTTCAACTGTTTATTGCGAGCCGCCAGAAGCCAGTTGCCAGAAGCCAGTTGCCGTCATTTTTAACATTTAATTCAGCAGCCATGAAAAAAATTGCAATCATCGGAGGTTCAGGATTGGAGAACCCGGAGATCCTTCAAAGTGCGAAACATCTCGTTCTTGATACACCCTACGGCGCATCCGAAATTACCTTTGGGACGATCTGCGATGTTGAGGTTGTGCTGCTCTCAAGGCATGGGTCCAATCACACAATCCCGCCAACCCAGGTGAACAACAGGGCCAATATTTATACAATCAAGAAATTAAAGTGTACCCATATTCTGGCGACTACTGCATGTGGAAGCCTTCGTGAACAGATCGACAGGGGGGACCTGGTGATCCTGGATCAGTTTATCGATTTTACGCGCCATCGGGAGGTGACCTATTTTAAGGAGTTCATGCCGGGCGAGATGAAACATACCCCAATGGCAGACCCGTTCAACAACTCCCTTAGGGAAAAACTGATTTCTGCCGGTTCCGAACTTGGGTTAACAGTCCATCCAACCGGATGTGTTGTGACCATCGAGGGGCCGCGTTTTTCCACAAGGGCCGAATCGCACATGTTCCGTAGTTGGGGTGCCGATGTGATCAATATGAGCACCGCTCCGGAATGTATCCTGGCCAACGAGCTTGGTATACCATATGCTGCTGTTGCAATGGCCACCGACTACGATAGCTGGAAAAACGACGAGGCACTCGTATCATGGGAAGAGATCCTGAAGGTATTTGGGCAGAATGTGCATAATGTGATCAATCTTTTGTTAAAAGTGATCCCGGCGATTTAATTTTAAAAAACACTTGCACAAACCAGTTCTATTTGTTAAAATTGCAAACCGAAATTCAATACTGGATTTTGAGGGCCCATAGCTCAGTTGGTTAGAGCATCTGACTCATAATCAGGGGGTCGTAGGATCATGCCCTACTGGGCCCACCCATAAAATCAAACACCTACAGAAAAATCTGTAGGTGTTTTTTTTATCCGCCAGGTTTACGCCAGGTTTTGGGGGAAAAACGAGTTATTATGCTAAAAATATTAGGTGTGTCAATTCACCTTCCTAATCGGAGTTGAATCAGACCATCCAGGGACTACTGTATTCACGGGTGAGCCATTTCGGGTCGCCGGTACCTCCGGTGATTTCGTATTTGGCAGGATCCCATGTAAAACGGGCGTGGTGGTAATAACTCTGGTTCATCAGGTGGCAGCAGATGGCACTATGGGCACCCACAATCTCACTGGTAATAGGCTTCTTTCGGCTCTTGAGGCACTCCATGAAATCGTTGGTGTGACTTTTACTTTTGTAAAGTTGAATCTTAGCATTTTGCAGGTAGGCCTGTTCCGCTTTATTCACCTCGTCTGCACATTTGATTTTACCCTCCTTTTTCTGGATATCCGTAAATTCGGCAATGGTTTTACCTTCAATGATAAGCACAAATTGACCCCTGTTGACCTTCACCTCCCCTTTTGAACCAAAGAAATGAACGCCAAAGCCGTTGTTCTTATGCTCCAATGTAATGCCGTTTGAGTAGACAAATTTGCATCCGGAAGTTGCTTTCTCATCCTCAGGAGGAATGACCTCTACAGGGCCGCTGTTGTCCATTCCGAGTCCCCATTGGGCGATATCAAGATGGTGTGCCCCCCAGTCGCCGACACCACCGGAGCCATACTCCTTGTAAAGCCTCCAGTTCGGGAAAGTGTCATGTACACCGCGCGGACTAAGGACAGAATTGTACGGACGAAGCGGTCCGGGACCACACCACATCTTCCAATCTAATCCAGGCTCTATTTGTTCTTCTGGAAGATCGCATGGAATACCCGGCGCCCCGAAGCTGCATTCGACATGACTAATTTGGCCAATCACACCATTTTGTACCAGTTCACAGGCGACGCGGAACTCGTTGCTCGAACGTTGCATGGAACCCGTTTGCAGGATCCTGTTATTCACCTCTACCGCCTTCATCACTTCGACGGCTTCGTGAATATTATGAGTGAGTGGTTTCTCACAATAGACATCTTTCCCTGCCCGAAGTGCGGCAAGCATCGGAATAGCGTGCCAGTGATCAGGCGTGGCAATGACGACAGCATCAATATCTTTGCGATTAATGAGATCACGGAAATCCGGGTAAGCCTTACACTCATCATTTTTGTAAAAATCGTTTGCTATTTTTTTATAATGTTCCCTGCGTGTATAATCCACATCGCAAACGGCAACAATCCGGATATCGGGACGCCCCATGAAATTGCGCATTAATCCACGCATTTGTGTTCCCATCCCAATGAGACCTAAGTTAACTATGTTGCTTTTGGGGGAATTTGGCCAGCCACATGAGTGCAGGATAAGCGGAGCAACTACGGCGGTAGCCGAAAGATTTTTAAGGAATTTTCTACGTGAATTTTGCATATTGTAAGTATTTAAATAGTTAAACGGAATCTTCGAATGTGTGGAAAACGATTTTATCAATCATATTTATCCTCAATTCTCAGGCAACAGTAAACTTGTTAAAATTATGTTTCATTGTTTTTAAAAAGGCTATAATTTGATCTTATTTATGTTAGCAGCCCCAATTTTTGGAGGAACTCATTTTGACTACATGGGGGATGGCAGAAATCGTGAGGATTTCAAACAACCAGTATCAACCAATGTAATCTCAAAATCGTTTAGACCTCTCACTCATAATCAGCTTTGGTCAATTTACCAAAGAAAACATCTTCTTATTTCACAATTGGAGTTCCAAAAGGGAGAATCGTTTTCCCGGCTAAGTCATTCAGGATGATGGCTGCCATCATGT
>CAZGSQ010000156.1:0-7674 GCA_964528535.1 uncultured Tangfeifania sp.
AGATAGCTTCAGGTGACTGGAGTTCAGACGTGTGCTCTTCCGATCTCTGCATCGGTCTGTATAAAGGATTCCATAGGCATTTGGCCGCTCATGATGCCTATGCTTCTTGATTTGGCACTGACGATACCTGCAGTTACAGTAGAGGTCAAATTGAATGGATTACCAACAGCCAATACCCACTCGCCAAGTTTTAGGGCCTCGGAATCGCCCCAGGAGAGTACTGTAAGGTTTTTGGCTTCAATTTTCACCAGGGCAATGTCTGTATTGGAATCACGGCCAATTACTTTGGCATTGAACTTGCGGTTGTCGTTCAGTATCACCTCGATATCTTCCGCTCCATCAACGACGTGGTTGTTGGTGACGATGTAACCATCTTCGCTGATGATTACCCCTGAACCTGCTGCCATACTGTACTGAGGTTCCTGCCTGTTGTTTCCTCTTGGACCGAAGAAATACTCGAAAATATCATTTCCACCCGAGAGGTAATTATTCTTGGTTTTGGTGGTGATATGTACCACAGCCGAGACACTCTTTTCAGCAGCCTGTGTCAGGTCAGGAAGTTGTCCTTGCGGAAGGACAGGAGGGGCAGGAGTATAACTGGAAAGCTGAACGGGTCTGTTTTCGGCCGGTAGAACCGTTTTTTCGACTTTATTAAATTGTGAAAACAAAAGGAACGCAATGATAGCTCCCAGAAATGCAAATCCTACATTTGATGCACCTTTTTTAATTGTGTCCATAAATAATAATTTAAAAATTTGATAAAAAAATGATCTCAAATTTTGTACCATAAGCAAGGTAGCTTTCATCTATTAGACGGAAAAATCATGCAAAAGTAATCTTGATTAACATACTTTAACTTCCATCGTGCAAAGGGCTGCACAGGTTGTTCAGCAGGAAGAAATTTAGGGTTTGGGATTTAGGATTTTTGTAGAGGCAAAGAGACTGTTTGGCTTATCATTTAATTGATTTGGCAGGATTTATGGCCTCCTTCAAACCTATCAGTTCAAACATTCCGACAAATTGTCAGTTTTTTTTCTCATTTTCTTTGGCAGGCACATTGAACCATTTTGACAACGGTTCGGCTGGTTGGTATTGCTGTAAAAACACAATTGCCTCTTCCGAATTGGCGGCAACAAAATACATAGAACGGTAACTCTCTTTGGCAAAGTTTTCCCGGTAGGCAAGCTCAAATTGTTCAAGCAACAGATTGTAGTAACCGTTTGTATTGACAAAGACAACGGCTTTGTTGTGGTAATTCAGCTGTTTGAGTGTGATCACCTCCAGAATCTCTTCCAGGGTCCCAAAACCTCCTGGTAAGGCAACAAAGGCATCAGACCTTTTTCGCATGAGGTACTTTCTTTCACGCATGTTGGGTGTGACAATTTGCTCATGGTCATTTGGATTGGAGAGTCTGTGCGCATGGATCAGTTCAGGTATGATGCCAACATTCTTTGAACCATTTTCCCTTGCTGCCTCGGCACATGCATGCATCAGTCCGACGTTCGCACCTCCATAGATCAAGTTCCATCCGGATTTACCTATGAGATGACCCAGTTTCCGTGCTTCCTCAAAATATATTTCCGGAATGGCATTGCTGGAAGAGGAGAAAACGCAGATATTCATCGAATTACGAATTTCTTATTTAGACGTCAATATTTGCATAAGTAGCATTGTCTTCAATGAATTTACGGCGAGGAGGCACTTCATCGCCCATGAGCATGGAGAAGACGTGGTCTGATTCAGCAGCGTTCTCTATCTCAACCTGTCGGAGTGTGCGACGTTCCGGGTTCATAGTTGTATCCCACAACTGTTCTGCATTCATCTCTCCAAGACCTTTGTAACGCTGCACATGAACACTTTTCTCGTTGCCATTGGCCCATTCATCAATAATCCTCATCCTTTGTGCTTCTGTCCAGCAGTACTGTTCCTGTTTGCCTTTTTTGACGAGGTAGAGTGGTGGAGTGGCAATGTAGATGTGGCCGTTCATGATCAGGTCGTGCATGTAGCGAAAGAAGAAAGTCATGATCAAGGTGGCTATGTGTGAACCATCGACATCAGCATCGGTCATGATGATGATCTTGTTGTAACGCAATTTGGCAATGTTAAGTGCCTTTGGATCCTCATCGGTGCCTATGGAAACTCCTAATGCAGTATAAATGTTACGAATTTCTTCACTGTCAAATACCCTGTGAGGCATTGCTTTTTCTACATTGAGGATCTTTCCGCGCAAGGGAAGAATGGCTTGAAAGCTACGGTCGCGGCCTTGTTTGGCTGTTCCACCCGCTGAATCTCCCTCGACAAGAAATAGTTCGCAACGTTCGGGATCTTTCTCTGAACAGTCGGCTAATTTGCCTGGCAATCCACTCCCGGTAAGTACGTTTTTACGTTGTACGAGTTCTCTGGCTTTGCGGGCAGCGTGACGTGCCGTAGCTGCAAGAATTACTTTATTGACTATGATCTTCGCTTCGCGCGGATGCTCTTCGAGGTAGTTGGCGAGCATTTCGCTAACTGCCTGGTCGACTGAAGCACTGATCTCGGAGTTGCCTAACTTGGTTTTGGTCTGCCCCTCAAATTGAGGTTCTTGCACCTTACACGAAATAACGGCGGTCAATCCTTCACGGAAGTCATCACCGGCGATTTCAAATTTTAATTTCTGGAACATGCCACTGTTTTCGGCATAACTCTTGAGGGTTCTCGTGAGTCCTCGTCTGAATCCAGTAAGATGGGTTCCGCCTTCTATTGTGTTGATATTGTTGACATAAGAATGGACATTTTCTGTAAATGAGTTGTTGTAGCACATGGCAATCTCAACAGGGACATCATTCTTCTCAGTCGAGATATGGATTGTCTCATCGATTATTCGTTCCCGGGTTCCATCGAGGTAATCGACGAACTCTGACAGACCTGCTTCGGAATAGAATATCTCTTGTTTAAAGGAGCCATCGGCTTCTTTGACCCTTTCATCCGTCAGAGAGAGTTTGATTTTTTTGTTTAGAAAAGCCAGTTCGCGCAGGCGAGCCGAGAGAATATCGAATTTGAATTCTGTCGTGGTAAAGATTGTATCGTCGGGTGTAAAAGTAATTGTAGTCCCGGTATGGTCGGTAGTTCCAATAATTTTTACATCTCCTTGCGGAGCTCCCTTCTCATACTTCTGTTCCCAAATATTGCCGTCGCGATGAATCTCAGCCCGGAGAAAATTGGAAAGGGCATTTACACATGAGACTCCTACGCCATGCAGACCTCCAGAGACTTTGTAACTCTCTTTGTTGAATTTTCCACCTGCATGCAACACTGTCAATACTACCTCGAGTGCAGACTTGTTCTCACCTATGTGAAGTTCGGTTGGAATTCCACGTCCGTCATCCACTACAGTCACAGAACCGTCGGCATTAATGACTACCAAAATATTGTTGCAATAACCAGCCAGGGCTTCGTCGATTGAGTTATCGATCACTTCATAGACGAGGTGATGCAAGCCACGAATGTTGACGTCGCCAATGTACATTGCCGGACGTTTTCTTACTGCTTCCAATCCTTCCAATACCTGGATGCTGTCTGCACCATAGGATGTCTCTGCGGCTGATTTTATCTTCAAAGATTCACTCATGCGTTTTTTTGATTTATTGTCGGATTCAAAATTCTAAAAACATGGAATTCAGTTCGGTATGCCTATAATTAAATATTTGAATTATGTTGAAAAAACATAACTTCAGGCTACCTGCTCCAAGTAGGCAAATGTAGCTATTTTTCTCCAAATGGACAAGGATTTTTTCAGAAAGAGAAGCTTGCTCCAAGTTTCAGGCAGAGACCCTGAACCGTATAACCATACCATTGTTCATCTTTCCTGTTAAGAAGATTTTCAATGTTTGCAGTAAACTCCAGATTCTTGATAAACTGATATTTTGCACCCAAATTGACGGTAATCATGGGGTCAATCTTGAGGTAAATGGGTGGTGTTGGGAGGGCTGAAGAGGTCAAAGGCAGGTAGTATTTCAATTGAATGTTCCTCGGACCTGTGACGTATATTTCGGCCAAGGCACTTATTTTGCCGGATACCTTCATGCTTGATGTTGCGTTTAACGTAAAATCGGGCAGATAGGGTGCCTTCTCTAATGTGTTTAATGTGTAATTGTAAAAATGGCCGGTCATCAGTAGGAAAAAATTGGCAGCAGTATAAGAAAGCTCACCTGAAAAATCCAGAGAGGTAAGGTTGTCGTATACTACTTCAAAAGCATTGTTGTAAGTGAGATCCAGGAGGGTTGGGGAGACTTTACCTGAACCGTTGACAATCCTTGTTACATAGAAATACTGGTCGTCAATCTGTTTGTATTTTATTCCAATGTTAAAGGCGATCGGAGGAGCAATTATTCCTTTTAGTCCGCCCGTAAGTATCATTCGCTCACTTGTAGGCGATACCATCTGTTTCGGATTGATAAATCTGTTTTCCGAAGCGATTTTTGAATAGTTGTTGCTCTGAAGCTTACCATCCAGAGCAGCATAAACTGTGATGTTCTTTGAATTGGTAAAGAGGGAGAGAGCTAACTTTGGATAAGGCTTGAAACTGTTCCCACTGAAGTTGTCAGATACTGCAAAAAGGTCGACGCCTCCCTCCAGAGCGAGGTATTCATTTTCGAAAAAAATTGTAGGTGCAAGGTGCAGCCATGAACTTTTGGGTGCAGTAAGAACCATGAGATCAGGGAAATCAGTCACATTCTCAGTCTCAAAGTGTTCAAATCCAGCCGTCAGTTTTCCTTCGAGAATCCCGAAAGGGTGGCTGAAATCCCCACTCACCATGGAAGCTTTCTCCACTTGATTGGTAGATGTGTTAAAATAACTGAGATTGAGGTTTGTCTTAAATTTGAGGTCAGCCGTGGAAGTGGCATTGCTCTTTACTGATAAATCAAAAAAACCGGACTGCTGAAGTTGATCCTGGTTGAAGTACCTGACGAAATTGTTTGTCAGGATGTTGGCAGGAATCACCTCCGGGTATCCGTAGAACCGATTTTTGGCACGCTGGTAGGTTAATTCGGAAGAGATTGTAACTCCATTCAGCACATAACTTCCAAAGAGTGTGGCACGGTTGTAGCTAAATGGTGCATCCACTTCATCTCCACCCTTCATTTTTACCTTACCTTGCGAGGAAAGATGGTTCATCTGTAGTCCCAAGGTTCCATTTTGAGCGTTGGGGTTGTTCAGGTAAAGATCGGCAAAAGGGGTCAGATTGGTTCCGAAACCTCCGCTGATCTTTCCGTAACCTGGAAAGTTGATCTCCCTTGGATAGAGGTTGTTGGCCTTTAACAATGAGGATTGAAAACCTGTTGTGATGGGGTGACTGATGGTCTTGTAGTTCAAATCAGGTCTGAACCTTGTTGTATCACCCACCACAGGTAAAAGACTGATTTTTTCAGCTTTTGCTACGGATGGCCGATAGGCTTTCACCACCTCGACCTCCTGGTTCAACTTGGTAGAATCCTTCTGACCATACAAGGAGTTGAAGAATCCTGGTAAGGTGAAAAGGATAAAAATTAGTTTTAGGGAAGATTGCAGGGTCATATATGGTGGGTAAAGCTGTTATTTTTTTTGTTCCAATTTTTTCAAATAGGCAGAAGCCTCATCCACAATGCCATCATCCTTAACTTCATAATTTTCGATGACACTTTTCAAAGTATTGGTTGCCTGGAACTGGTCGTTCATCTTGTCATAGATATGCGCCAGCAGTACAAAACTCTTTCCAAGCCAGTATTTCTGGGGACTATTCTTTGCAATGAAATCCATGACTTCGTTCTCGGCATCTTTCAACCTGTTGTTGTCGGCATAATACCTGCAAACACTGTATTTGGCCTCGGCTCCTTCTTTCGATTTTGGATCAGAAGAAAGTTTGCGCCAAAGCGGAAGGGCCTTGGCCGGGTCGTTCAATGCATCATAAGCCTTTGCCGATTTGTAGGCACTCTCTCTGTCGAGTTCGATTGAAATTTTTCCATTGCTTCGAAGTTTCCATCCTGTCTTTGCAACTTCTTCCCAATTTCCAAGCTCATATTGACAGCGAAGTATGCCTGTTGTACCGGCTAACACGTCGGCCGAATTTCCGGCCATGGCTTCCATCCTTTGAAAATAGCCGAGGGCTTTTCCATAGACCTTGGCATCATACAACAGACCAGCAGCCCTGTTGAGTGCATTCCCGGTAAAGAGGTTGTCAGGTTGAGCCAGTACTGCTTCATAATCTGGAAGCGCAACATCTGTCTCTCCAGCGTTGTATGCGCACTCGGCCCTGTAAAAATGGGCATTGACTGTAAAATTTCCTTGCGGAAAATTCGACAAATACCTCGAAAGCTGTTCGCCGGCAGTTGCAGCATGGTTCATGTACAGTTTCTCTGCCGCGGCATATGTCAGCGAATCCTGCTCATTCTGTGAAGGAGTTGCACCCTTGCCAAGTTTTTTGGTATAGTCGATGTAGTCCTCTACCTTGTTGTTCTCCATGTAGTTGTTTTTGATGCCGGTAAGGGCACCCCTCGCTTCGGGAGTATCCGGAAAACGTGCAATCACCTCTTTGTAGTAGGCCAGCGAAGCATCGTACTGATTCTGGTTGTAGGCGATCAAACCAAGCTGAACCAAGGCTTTGGGGACTGTTGAACTCTTGGGGTATTTGGAGACAAGGTTGCTGTAGTTGGCTTTGGCACCCTCTAAATCCGACATTTTTTCACGTGCCTTGCCTGTCTCAAAAAGTGCATCTGCCCCATAAGGTGACAGCGGATATTTTGCCAAAAGCATCGTGAGATCTTCAATCTTGGTCTGTTGGTCCTGCATCAAACCATGCGTAAATGCCTTCTGAAAAAGGGCATAGTCAGCATCGGCAGAGTTTGACTCGATTGCCTTCTGGTAGTAGGTCAAAGCTGCTTCAAAATTTCTGTCGGCATATTTACAGTCTCCCAGCCGGATGTAAACATCTCCCAGCAGTTTATCATCGCCGACGCTTGCAAGTTCCGTGTATTTGGTGAAATTGCTGGCAGCTTGCGTCAGATCTTGTTTGTTAAAGTAATGGTAGCCAATATTGTAGAAAGAAAGTGCATACTCCTTCAATTTGAGGCTTCCCGGTAGGGATTGAAATTTTTTATATTCGGCAAGCGCATCTTCGGTTTTGCCCAATCTGTAAAATGTTTCGGCCCGCCAATATTGAGCCTGTGCTTTGTATTCGGCATTGGAAGGGCCGTTTTCGAGTGATTTATCGAAGAGCCGAAGGGCTCCTTCAAAATTGAGATCACGAAAAAGTTCCATCCCCCGGAAGAGTGAAACCCGCTGGTAGGCTTTCCTGATAGGGGGGCTCTTCGTTTTGATACGATCTATGGATACCAGGGCATCCTTGTAATTGTGCGTAGTCATGAAAACGTTGACCAAATAGTTGTATGCCAGATCGTTTTCCTTGGCATCCGGGTACTCTGCGATGTATTTGTCGAGGGCCTTGATGGATTCGTTGAATGGAGAGTAATCGAGTTCGTATGCCGCTTTCGCATACTGGAAGAGTGCATCCTGCTTTATTTTGGCATCGAATTTCATTTCTGAAGCATGCTGGAACGCAAGCAACCCTTTCTGTTTTTCTCCTTTTTTCATGTAGAGGGCACCCAATTGGTAGTAGATCGGAAGAGCACACGTCTGAACTCCAGTCACCTGAAGCTATCT
>CAZGSQ010000157.1:0-4175 GCA_964528535.1 uncultured Tangfeifania sp.
GATAGCTTCAGGTGACTGGAGTTCAGACGTGTGCTCTTCCGATCTGGGCTCCCTGCAAACTGCCCGGTGGAGGTTGAAGCGATTTTTGAGTTGGTTGATTAGTTGAGGTGCTCCTTTCCTCCTAACTCCAAACTCCCCGCATTCCCACAAGCGCACATGCTCAAATCAGCAAATCAAAGAAAGATCATATGATCACCTCACTAAATTGGCTAATCATCTAATTTTCAAATATCCCAGTCTCAGTCCCAGTCTTATAGTCCCCCCTTCGGCAAGCTCAGGGACCGATGGGATCGTCATGCAAGAAAGGCCTTCGACCCTTCGACATGCTCAGGGGAGTCCATGCTCAGGGGAGTCCAAGCCCTGGTGAGTAAATGCCTTAGTGCACATCTTCTTCTTCCTCCCAGTCCCCTCTCAAAAGCTCCCGCTCAACACAAACTCATCCGTGTTGCAGAAGACCTGGCTGTAGATGTAGATCCCCTCGCGGTTGGTTTCGATCTTGCGGTTGAGCTGCACGACAGGGTGCCCGGCTGGTACACCGAAGTATTTTTGCAAGCGCGTATCGGCGGTGATGGCCAGGATGCGCTGTTCGCCTCCTTTGACCTCCAATTGGTAGTTCTTCCTCAGAATGTCAAAAAGTGATTTGTTCTCCAGGTTTTTGCCTGTAAAACGCGGAAAATTGATGTTGGGGACCATGGTGATGTCGAAAAATACGGGCTTGTTGTTGACAAGCCTCAGCCGCTCCATGTAGATGCAACCCGATTCCTGCTCTATCCTGGTAAGTGAAAAGGAGAATGCCTCTGTCCAATTGCGGATTTCAGGGGGGACAATGATCCTGGTAAGCAGATTTTCCTTGCCTACGGCGGAGGTGGTTCCTTTCATCGCCAAAATGCCTACGCCTTTTGGAGCCCCTTTGACGATGCTGCCTTTCCCCTGGTGTCTGACTATAAATCCTTCGTTCGACAAGCGGTCGAGGGCTTTCCGGATGGTTGGCCTTGTTACTTTGTGTAGCGCACACAACTCATTTTCGGAGGGCAACAAATCACCCTCTTTGTAAACAGCTTCGTTGATGTGCTGCCTCAAAATCTCATACACCTTCCGGTGATGCGGCATCGTTGTTTCAAATTCCAAAGTAGGATCGTTTCTCAACTTTAACTTTTATTCGTTACCGGTTAAACAGCTCTTGGACACCTCTGACAGGACAAATTTATAAACTCTTTTAATAAAAATTGTAAATACATATATTTTTTTAAATATATTTGTTATAGTACATATAATCAATACTATAAATTTATTTATGCGAGAATTAACATTTATTTTATATTCGTACTTGTATTTACAAGTTGAATTATTTAGCTTTGTCAAAAAATTGTTGATATGGCGACCATAGTGATCATGCCCAAGCAGGGGCAATCTGTTGAAAGTTGTATTCTGACCGAAATTCCAGGAGGAAAGGGAGCCCGGGTATCGAGGGGTGAGCTACTTTTTGCCTACGAAACCGACAAGGCCTCCTTCGAGGAGTATGCCCCTGTGGATGGGACAATTCTGGCATTTTATTACGAATCGGGCGACGAAGTGCCTGTTTTGAAGGAGGTTTGTGTGATTGGTGAGCCAGGCGAAACTGTTGGCAACAGCGCTGAGAAAGTGGCTGAGACGATGGAAGCAGTGGTCGCGGCGATCCCGGTTACGGAAGCGAAAAAAGCAGATCTGTCCGGATTGGTGCCGCAAATGCCGGACGGCGGTGCACAGCAATTTGTTTCGCCCCGTGCCAGATTATTGGCAGAAAGAGAGGGTGTCGAAATTGCCGCTCTCCGTGGATCAGGTCCCAATGGAAGGGTTATCGAACAGGATGTTACTGCTTATTTGGCCTCCAAACCTAAAATTACGCCATTGGCCAGAAGGAGGGCCGGGGAGGAGCAGCTCTGTTCCGATTGTACGGGCAGCGGACTCGCAGGAGCCATCACTGCCAAGGATCTGAAACAGCCTTCGCTGGTTGCTTCGGATGCATCCGATGAATTTGAAATTAAGAAATTGTCCAATATCAGGAAGCTGATTGCCAAGGCTATGCTCCATTCGCTGCAAAATTCCGCCCAGCTGACGCACCATTTGTCGGCCGATGCCAGGCAGATCCAGTTGCTGCGAAAAATTGTCAAGAAGGCTGTCGACGGTGGTTATCCTACAAATATTACACTCAACGACCTGATTTGCTTCGCGGTGGTGAAGGCCTTGAAAAAATATCCGCAGGTAAACACCCATTTTGGCGACGACTCGATGAAATATTTCAAGAAGATTCATCTTGGAATTGCCGTCGATACCGACCGCGGACTGATGGTGCCTGTCATCCGAAATGCCGATGACCTCTCCATTCAGGGACTTTCGAACCAGATGAAAGAGGTAGCTGCAGCCTGTAAAAAAGGCAGCATCAACCCGGAGCTGCTTGCATCGGAAGCCGCTACATTCACGGTTTCAAATCTTGGAAATTATGGCGTCGAAATGTTTACGCCTGTCATCAATCTGCCACAAACGGCAATTCTTGGCGTCAATACCATTGTTCCCAGGCCAAAAGAGCTGGGCGATGGCGTCTATGGCTTCGTTCCGCACCTCGGTTTGAGCCTGACCTACAACCACCAGGCCCTCGATGGCGGAGAAGCAACGCGATTTTTGAAACAAATTGCGGTAGAAATCGAAAACTTATCTATCGAACTTTAACATTTAAGCAAAATCAAGATGAGCAAAAATTACGATCTGGCAATTATTGGTGGCGGTCCTGCGGGTTATGTTGCAGCCGAACGCGCCGGACACAAAGGACTTAAGGTAGTCCTGATCGAAAAAGGTGAATTGGGTGGTGTCTGTCTCAACGAAGGTTGTATCCCTACCAAAACGCTGCTGTACAGCGCGAAATTGTTCGACAACGCCATTGGTGCAAGCAAATACGGCGTCGAAGCCAAGGAGGTTACTTTCGATTTTGGCAAGATGATGTCGCGGAAAGAGAAGGTGGTCAAAAAACTGGTGGGCGGCGTCGGACTCAAAATGAAAGAGCACCATGTAACGGTGCTGAAGACAACGGCATTCATCAAAGGACGTTCTGCTTCGGGCATTGCCATCACCGCCGGTGAGGAGGAGATTGAAGCCACCAACTTGTTAATTTGTACCGGATCGGAGGCATTTGTGCCACCAATCCCGGGTCTTGGAACCCCGAATGAAACCATCCTTACCAACCGCGAGATTCTCCAGCTGAAGGAGCTTCCGGCCTCCATGGTGGTCATCGGTGGTGGTGTGATCGGAATGGAATTTGCCAGCTTCTTCAATTCATTGGGCACCAAGGTGACCATTGTGGAGATGATGGACGAAATACTAACCGGCATGGACAGCGAAATGAGCGCCATGATGCGTCAGATCTATGCAAAAAAAGGGATCACTTTCCACCTCTCCTCCAAGGTTGTTGAAGTGAAAGGAACCGAAGTGGTCTTCGAGAAGGCAGGAAAAACGGAATCCGTATCCGGCGAAAAAATCCTGGTAAGTGTTGGAAGAAAGCCTGTTACGAAAGGATTCGGCCTCGAAAATATTGGTGTCGAACTCGACAGGGGCGGTATCAAGGTGGATGAAAAAATGAAAACCAATGTGCCGAATGTATATGCAGCCGGCGACGTAACCGGATTCTCGCTCCTGGCCCACACCGCCAGCCGCGAGGGTGAAGTGGTGGTCAACAACCTGACAGGAAGAAACGACAGGATGCGGTACAATGCCATCCCGGGTGTAGTCTACACCAATCCCGAATTTTCGGGTGTCGGACTGACGGAAGAGAAGGCCAAAGAGAAAAATATTGCCTACCGGATGGTCAAGCTGCCCATGGCTTATGCCGGTCGTTTCATTGCAGAAAACGAGGGCGGAAGTGGTTTGTGCAAGGTTCTCGTGGGAGAAAAATATGGCGAGGTACTTGGCGTTCACATGCTTGGCAACCCTTCGAGCGAAATGATTTACGGTGCCTGCATGGCCATCGAAATGGAGATGACACTCAAGGAGATGGAGGAGGTGGTATTCCCGCATCCAACTGTTTCTGAGATATTTAAAGAAACGATCTTCGGTTTCTAACAACAAATATTGATACTCAATTTTCATTTTCCCGCTTTAACCTCCCCCCAGTATCTCCTATCTCCTATCTCATAACTCATATCTCA
>CAZGSQ010000157.1:4275-7538 GCA_964528535.1 uncultured Tangfeifania sp.
TTTCTCATATCTCATTTCTCATATCTCATTTCTCATATCTCATTTCTCATATCTCATTTCTCATATCTCTTAAACTCATTTTTCATAAAACATGCCAAAAGTTCAGTTTATCGACCCGAGTGTTGCCCGTGCTGCTGGTGAAATCACCTTTCAGCCGATTCCTGTCAACCAGTACCACAAGACCATCCAGGAGGAGAAGTCTAATTTTTCGAACGATGATTTGATCAGAATTTACCACGACATGGTGGTAATCAGGGAGTTCGAAACCATGCTCAACCTTATCAAAACGACGGGTGAGTACAGTGGCGTGCCTTACGACCATCCTGGGCCGGCGCACCTTTCCATTGGTCAGGAGGCTTCGGCGGTTGGCATGGCTTACACCCTTACGGTGGAGGATTTTATCTTCGGATCGCACCGCAGCCATGGCGAGATTCTTGCCAAAGGTCTCAGCGCGGTGCACAAACTGGAGGATGGGCAGCTGATGCAGATCATGGAGGAGTTCTTCGGGGGTACCATCCTGAAGATCGTGCAGAAAGATTTCAAGGGATCGGTCAAAGAGCTGGGGCGTAAATTTTTGATATATGGCACATTGGCCGAAATATTTGCCCGCGAAACCGGTTTCAACAAGGGCCTTGGCGGGAGCATGCACGCCTTCTTTACCCCATTTGGCGTCTATCCCAACAACGCCATCGTGGGTGGAAGCGGAGACATTGCCGTTGGTGCGGCCCTTTACAAAAAAGTAAACCGCAAACCGGGTGTGGTAGTGGCCAACATTGGCGATGCCTCCATGGCCTGCGGTCCTGTTTGGGAGGGAATCTCCTTCTCGGCCATGGACCAGTTTACCCAACTCTGGGACGACGGCATGAAGGGCGGTCTGCCGGTGATCTTCAATGTCATGAACAACCAATATGGCATGGGCGGACAGACGGCAGGCGAGACGATGGGGTACGGCATGGCCGCACGCATCGGCGCAGGCGTCAACCCCGACCAGATGCACGCCGAGCGTGTGGATGGTTACAATCCGCTGGCCGTAATCGATGCCTACAAACGGAAATTAGCTGTCATTGAAGCCAAGAGAGGACCCGTTTTGTTAGAGGTCCTTACCTACCGGTTCAGCGGCCACTCTCCCTCGGATGCCTCCTCCTACCGTTCGAAAGAAGAGGTGGAGGCCTGGCAGAACCAGGATTGCATCCACTCTTTTGCCAAAAATTTGGTCGCAGCCGGTGTGACGGATCAGAAAAATCTGGATGGAATATGGGACGAGATCAAAGCACTGATGGTCGAACTATTAAAGGTTTCTACCGACGAAACTGTCTCTCCCCGCATGGACATCCGCCAGCGGCCGGAACAAATAGGTGAGATGATTTTCTCCAATACCCCTACCAATTCGATGGAAGAGCGTCCGGTAGAGGTGAACCATGCCATGGCAGAGAATGCCAGGGTCATTCAACTGACCAAAAAAGAGCGTTTTGCATTCGATGCAGAGGGAAAACCCTTCTCCAAGATGAAACAATACCAGCTTCGCGACGGCATCTTCGAGGCCATCATCGACCGATTCTACAAGGATCCGACCTTGATAGCCTACGGCGAGGAGAACCGCGACTGGGGTGGTGCCTTCGCCGTCTACCGTGGATTGACAGAGGCATTGCCTTACCACCGACTGTTCAATTCACCCATTTCGGAGGCCTCTATCGTCGGAACCTCTATTGGCTATGCCATGTGCGGAGGTCGGGTCATTCCTGAGATCATGTATTGCGACTTCCTTGGCCGGTGTGGAGACGAGGTCTTCAACCAGTTGCCGAAGTGGCAAGCCATGAGTGGCAATGTGTTGAAAATGCCCGTGGTTCTGCGTGTATCGGTTGGTTCGAAATATGGGGCCCAGCATTCGCAGGATTGGACCTCCCTGGTCGCCCACATTCCTGGATTGAAAGTTGTATTCCCGGTAACTCCTTATGATGCAAAGGGTCTGATGAACAGCGCGCTTCAGGGTACTGATCCGGTCGTCTTCTTCGAGAGTCAGCGGGTCTACGATATTGGCGAACAATTTCATGCAGGTGGTGTACCGGAAGGATATTACGAAATTCCGATGGGCGAGCCGGATGTCAAAAGAGCCGGAGATGATGTCACCATCCTCACCATCGGCGCAACGCTTTATCGCGCCCTCGATGCGGCCAAAATATTACAGGAAAAATATGGCCTTTCGGCCGAAGTGATGGATGCCCGTTCGCTCGTTCCATTCAACTACGCACCTGTGATCGACTCTGTGAAGAAAACTGGCCGGATCCTCATTTCGGGAGATGCCAACAGCCGTGGCTCCTTCCTGAACGACCTCGCCCGCAACATTACCGAACTGGCCTTCGACTACCTCGATGCGCCACCCGTGGTGGTGGGATCGCGCAACTGGATCACCCCCGCTTACGAACTCGAAGAGGCCTTCTTCCCACAAGCAGGCTGGTTCCTGGATGCCATCCACGAAAAGATCGTTCCTCTGGCCGGACATGTCGTAGGAGAGAACTTCAGCGACAGCGAGCAGATCAGAAGAGCCAAGATGGGCGTGTAAGTGGATGGACTGGGGGACTATGAGACTGGGACGAAGAAGATGTGCATTAGGCATTTACTCCCCTGAGCTTGGACTCCACTGAGCTTGTCGAAGGGTCGAAGGGTCGATGGGCTTTATTGCATGAGGATCCCATCGGTCCCTGAGCTTGCCGAAGGGAGGGGCTATGAGACTGGGAGATTTGAAAATTAGACGATTAGATAATTTGCTGATTTGACAATTGGATGGAATGGCCAATCCGGGGGATACCCTGAAAGGGTTAGACCTGGATAGCCGGAGGTGGAACCACTGAATACAGATGACAAAATGATAAGAACATTCAACATGGATTTTTGGAACCAATTTCCCGGTAGGGAAGATCTTTTAAAATGGTATGCAGAAAATGGCAACAACACTGTTTTCTCCGTGAATGCCCATTTGCACACCCCGTATTCGTTCAGTGCCTTCAGGGACATCCCCCAAGCGTTGGACATGGGGGTATCCGAAAACGTGAGGGTGATGGGTATCAACGATTTCTACTCGACAGATGGATATGCCGAATGGGCAACGGAGGCCTCCGTCAGGGGGATTTTCCCTCTTTTCAACATCGAATACATCAGTCTGAACAAGGCCGATCAGTTGGCCGGACTCAAAGTCAATGATCCGGGCAATCCCGGCAGGACCTACCTCAGCGGCAAAGGACTTGCTTTCCCGCCCAGGATGGAGG
>CAZGSQ010000158.1:0-7335 GCA_964528535.1 uncultured Tangfeifania sp.
AGATAGCTTCAGGTGACTGGAGTTCAGACGTGTGCTCTTCCGATCTACCAATTTCTTGTCATTTTCCGACAATTTGCTTGAACTTATACCAATATTGATCACGCCGGGTTTGATGCCCGAATTCCCAATGCCGTTTCTGGCCTCTCCAATCCAGATCAAGGCAATCTCTTCGGCACTCATCTCCTTTATCTCTTTGGGTAAGTGTCGTTCTTCATCCAACGCATACCAACCCGTATTGGTCACAATATGGATGCCCGATTTGCGCGAGAGTTCAGCAAGAAGTTGAGGATCACGGCCCATAAATTCAGGAGACCCATCCACAAAGGTTTCAACCTTGCTGGCTTTTAATTCTTCCAGGAAAGGTAATACCTTACTAATTACTGAATCCTTGTTGTACCTCCTGTTGGTAATTGAATCAATCATCGCCAAATCAAAGACGACATGTTCATGGGGAAGTACAATTCCCATATCGGAGGCAGCGATTTCACCGGTAACTGTGACAATCTTGTAGTCGCGATTTTGGCAGGAAGTGTTAAGAATCAAAAAGGCAGAGACGAACAAAGAGATTTTGACAGAGAGAGAAAACATTGCAGTTGTTATAAATTAATGGTGCGAAGATAAATTGTAAAAGTCAAATCAAAACAATCAAGGGTAAAATTTGACCTGTAAATTTATTTATTTTTAGTATCGAATTCAGAAAAGCACGCTTCATTTAGCATCTCCTGAGCTTTTCTGATTAAAAGTCAAATGGATACAGTCACAGCAACGATGCATGGCAGGGTAAAGTTACTATCTGACCACCGGAAGAACAATTGTTATGACCTAAAATCACTTTTAATTTTAATCCTGGTGAAGGTAAGTGAAGTTTAAAAACATTCCATACATTTACAAAGTATATAAAGTACACTAAGCAAATATTCTTCAATTCCTGCGCTCAAATGGATACAAAACAGAAGTTCCTCTCCAATATTTCAGTTGATTGCGTCATATTTGGTTTTGATTTTGAAAAGATGAATGTCGTTTTGGTAGAGAGAGAGTTTGACGATCCTGCTTCCGGTGAAATCCTGATAAGGGACTATTCCCTTGCTGGTTACCATATTTTCGAGGATGAAGACCTGGACCATGCTGCATATAGGATTTTGAAGGATCGTACGGGATTGGAAAATATCTATCTGGAGCAATTCGCCACCTTCGGAAAGATTGACCGTGTGTCAAAGGAGAAGGATCAGCGGTGGTTGAAACTGATTGACAAAGGGTTTGCCGACCGGATACTCACGGTAGGTTACTTTGCCTTGATAGACAGCACCCGGGTTACCCTTTACAGTGAGGAGAGTAAAATCAACTGGTTTACAGTGGAGGAGGCTCTTTCGATGGACTTGGCTTTCGACCACCAGGAGATTCTCCAAAAAGCACTTGAAACGTTGCGTCAAAAGGTACGCACGGAACCGATAGCATTTGAACTTTTACCTGAACAATTCACATTGACGCAACTCCAGAAATTGTACGAAGCCATTACAGGAAGTTCAATTGACAAAAGGAATTTTAGAAAGAGAAAATTGCAAATGCCATTCATTGTGCCACTTACAGAGAAACAACAGGGAGTTTCTCACAGGCCAGCTACATTTTTTCATTTCGACAGAGAAATTTTCGACCAAACCCGTCACGAAAGATTTGGAAATCTATTTTAGGATCTGCATTACATTCAATAATTTAACCCCAATACACTGGAAAAACTAAGCTTAAAAGAAAAAATCGGCTATGCCGTGGGGGATACTGCTGCCAACATCGCCTGGAGAACGATCACAACCTTTTTGTTGGTATTCTATACCGATGTTTTTGGAATTTCAGCTGCAGCTGCAGGCGTCCTTCTTTTGGTTACAAGAATCTCTGATGGTGGTCTGGACCTGGCTGTAGGAATGCTTGCCGATCGGACAAATTCTAAACAAGGCAAATTCAGGCCATGGATTTTGTGGTCATCATTCCCTTTGGGCATCTTCATGGCCTTAACTTTTACCACACCACATTTTAGCTATGCCGGAAAATTGTTCTATGCTTATTCTACCTACATCCTCATGATGGTTTTCTATTCGGCCAACAACATCCCCTATTCAGCTTTGATGGGTGTCATGACGAGTTCCCACAAGGAGCGGACCTCGCTCTCCTCCTACCGTTTTGCGGGAGCCTATTTCGGTGGAATCATCACACAAGGATTCCTGATCTACCTTGTGCTGTTTTTAGGAAAAGGCAGCAAGAACCTGGGTTATCAATATTCCATCTATCTCTTTGCCACACTTTTGGTGGTATTCTTAGTCATTACCTATTTTACCACGAAGGAGCGGGTTGTACCACCATCCAACCAGAACCATTCATTTAAAGATGATTTAAAAGACCTGGCTTCCAATCGTCCATGGTTGATTTTGCTGCTCACAGGTTTTCTCTTTGTTACATACAATTCAATCAAACAGGGCATTACCGTCATCTATTTTGAGCGCTACCTCCACAATGCACCCTTGTCTGCCTACTACATGGTGGCGCTGCTCGTTGCCTCTCTGTTGGCTGCTTTGGCAACCTCTGCGTTGGTCAACTACTTTGGCAAGAAGCAGCTATTTCTATTGGTCATCCTTTTCTCAGTGATTACAAATGGTGCCTTGTATTTCTATGCTCCGACCGAAATTATCCCCATCTTTTGCTGGGGTATTCTCTCGGAATTTGCAGCAGGCATCATGCCTGTACTCTTTTTTGCCATGTTGGGAGACACCGCAGACTATTCGGAATTGAGGAATGGTCGCCGGGCAACCGGTCTCTTGTATTCAGCCGGTACTTTCGCCATGAAACTAGGCGGAGGATTTGCAGGGGCTACCATCGGATTTGTGCTTACTGCCTATCGTTACAATGGAATGGAATCCTCAACTTTCCCGGGAGCTGTAGAAGGAATTAAATTACTCATGAGCTGGATTCCATGCCTATTCGGTTTTATGGGCATGGTGGCAATGATGTTTTATCCTCTCGCAAGAAAAGAGCTCGATCAAATTGAAAATAAACTTCATGAAAGGAAATTGAACCTTGGCTAAGGAAGACTGGTGGCATTTTCATTAATTTGTCGCCTTTGTGAGGCTTAAAATTCTTCAGAGCAGGCCCTGTTTAGCTCCGTACCGCCTGTTTCAAAAAAATGTTAAATAATGTATCAAATTAATTGCAATTGTGTAAAATTGTTTTTTAACTTAGTGATGTTTTTACAATAACTAAACTTTTGCTTTCAATCAGTTGCTTTTCAGTACACCAAGAAGATGCAATTATGAATTTTCAAATAAATTAAGTATTACATTGTTGAAGATCTGATCGCTTTATAACACCTGTTTTGCTGCTTAAGCGCAGGCCATATCTTAACGTGTACAACATAATTTGGAATGAGAACTATATAAAAATGCAGTTTCACCGGACTTTACAGAAGAATAAATGAAATTATTACATAAATTACAAATGACCAAATCTTCTGAAAACTAATTATTTGTTAAAAATCTGTTAAGTAATGTTAAATATTTATGAATAATTTCTTGGAAGCTAAAATTCTTAATTGTAACTTTGATGTACCAAACGAACATTTTTGTGTCAATTTAAATCTTAATAATTCCAAAACAACTATCCAAGACCTTCTTTCAGATCGAAGCACCCTCAACAGTTAATTATCCAATTGACCATCAAATATTTTGAAACTAAGCCCTTATATTAATAATTACCAATCTTAATTTTATGCATTTATGAAACAAACAAAAATGATTTTTCTGCCTAAAGGGAAATGGACCAGGATGTTACTCTCCCTGGTTCTTCTTATGGTATTAACTACCGCGATGGCTTTTGCACAAAAGACCATCTCCGGAAAGGTAACCGATGAAAACGGTGCTTCCATTCCGGGCGTTTCAGTGGTGGTTAAAGGAACAACAACAGGTACAATTACAGACATTGATGGCAAGTACGATCTAAAGGTCGCCGACCATTTCAAACAAACATTGTCTTTTTCATTTATCGGAATGATCTCACAGGAGATGCCTATTCGCGATAATAGTGTGATCAATGTCACCATGAAGAGTGAAACAATCGGTGTAGAAGAGGTAGTCGTTGTAGGTTATGGTACACGTCAGAAAGAACAGATTACAGGTTCTGTTTCTACGGTTTCAGACAAACAATTGAAAGTATCGAGTGCGCCAAGTGTCGTTAGCCGTATGCAAGGACAAATATCCGGGATAACTGTTACCTCCGGCAACACTCCAGGATCTGATGCAACCATTCGTATCCACGGTATTGGTACCGTCAACGATCCGAATCCACTGTATGTGATTGATGGTGTCCCAGTGGGTCCAGGTAACAACATCAACCCAAATGATGTTGAGTCAATTTCTGTTTTGAAAGATGCTTCCTCAGCTGCTATTTATGGAAGCCGCGGTGCAAATGGTGTAATTTTGATTACCACCAAGCACGGCCGCGAGAATCAGGAACCAACAGTCACCTTATCTATTCGTACGGGCGTCTCTCAAGCTTCCAACCAGTATGACATGCTAAACACCGCTCAATACGGTCAGGCGGTTTGGTTACAAGCTAAAAATCAGGGGAATGCCCCTAATTCCCAACAATATGGTAAAGGAGTCACTCCTACCATTCCTGATTATGTATTGCCAGCAAATACCATGTCAGGAGATCCTTCTGCTGCCGATGCACTCTACAATTATCCTGATTACCAGATATACAAGGCCAACAAACAAGGGACCAATTGGTACAAAGAGATCTATCGCAAGGGTCAAATCAAAGAGTACGATCTTTCAGTCTCTGGAGGAGGAAAGAAGTCTACCTATTCTTTGTCGGGCAACTACCTGGATGAACAAGGATTTCTTATCTACACAGGATTCAAGAGATACAACTTCCGCGTCAATGCTGAAACCAAATTCAACAACTGGCTAAAAGTTGGGGAATCGTTGCAAGCTATTATGATCCACCAAAATGGTGATCTTGGAAACAATGGAGAAGGAAACGCTATTTCGATGGCCTACCGGATGCAACCGATCGTTCCGGTTTATGACATCCAGGGAAACTTCGCAGGCACAAGGGCTCCCGGCACTGGTAATGCTGCCAACCCAGTTGCAATGTTGAGCCATGCACAAAATAACGATGGTAAATGGTTCAGGGTATTGGGCAATATTTATGGCGAAGCTACCATTATGAAAGGATTAACTTTCAAGAGCTTGTTTGGCTACAACGTAGGTCAGTGGAATGCCAAGACTTACACCATGCCAACCTATGAGAACGCAGAACCCAACAAAGTTGCCGGTCTGACTGTCGACTCCAACTATTCAATCTTATGGAACTGGTCAAATACCGTCAATTACAATATGACGTTCAACGACATTCACAAGCTCAATGTTGTTTTAGGAACAGAAGCCGTTGAGAGCAATTACCAGTGGATGAGTGCCGGACGTAGTCAATATTTCTCTCAGTCTCCTGATTACATGCAACTCAGTTCGGGCGAACTGAACAAGGACAACAGTGGAAGTGGTTCTGCTTGGGCGTTGTTCTCCCAATTCGGCCGTGCCAACTACGACTTGAAAGGTAAATATTTTCTGGAGGCGACTGCACGCCGCGATGGATCTTCCAGATTTGGTTCTGCCAAACGTTATGGAATCTTCCCTGCAGGTTCTGCAGCATGGGAGATCAGCAAAGAAGGTTTCATGGCCGGTTCAAAAAAATGGCTGGATATGTTAAAAGTAAGAGCAGGATGGGGTAAATCGGGTAACGACCAAATCGGGGAATACAATATGTTTTCAACCTTCGGTACCAATGGTTACACGGCTGCTTACAATTTGAACGGAACAACTGGCTCTGCGGTAGCAGGCTTTGAACCATCTACAAAGGGCAATCCGGACGTAAGCTGGGAGACCACGCAAACTGTCAATATCGGCCTAAACGGAGCGATGTTTGATAGAAAATTGACTGCTGCCGTTGATGTTTGGCAGAGAAATACTTCCGATATGCTTTATCGTTTGAGTGTTCCTCAGGTAATGGGTATTGCCCAGCCTCCTTATGTCAACATTGGCAAGATGAAAAACACCGGTATTGATATCGAACTTGGTTACCACAATACCTTGATGTCTGGTAAATTTACCTATGCCGTCAATGCTACCTGGTCTCATTACAAGAATCAGGTTGAATCACTTTCCAACAATTTGAATGAAGTTGTAGGTTCTTCTTTGCGTCAGGTAGAATACACCCGTGCCACCACTGGCCAGGCCTATCCTATGTTCTACGGATTGATCGCTGATGGCATCATCCAGACAGCTGCTGAAGCCGCTGCTGCTCCAAAATTTGACAGTTACACCACAGTTGGTCACTTCAAATACAGGGATTTAAACGGAGACGGTAAAATTACCCTGGACAAAGACCGTACTTACATTGGTGACCCTCATCCAAAATTTACGGGTGGTTTGAACATCGACCTTGGTTATGCCAATTTCGATCTGAATATCTTCTTCTATGGCAGTTATGGCAACGACATGATCAATTATGTCAGCCGCTGGATCGACTATGGCCAATTCGTTGGTGGATTGAGCAAAGATGCGCTTTTCAGCACATGGAGTACGACGAATACAGGAGCCAAATTGCCTATGCTTGACGGTGCTGCCCACTCACAGGAGGCCTCTACTGCCTTTATCGAAGACGGATCTTTCCTGAGAATGAAAAACCTGAGATTGGGTTATACTGTTCCCCAGAACGTTCTTGACAAAGTAAAATTGAAAAGCGTGCGTTTGTACCTGCAAGCAACCAATTTATTTACTGTGACCAAATACAAAGGTCTTGACCCAGAACTGGATTCATCCGGTATGACCATGGGTGTTGACCAAGGTTCTTGGCCAACTCCACGTCAGATTACATTTGGTTTAACACTTGGTTTGTAATCTAATATGAATATTATAAATTTTAAACAAAAGAATGATATGAAAAAACTATCAATTATAGTGGCTACCTGTTTCTTCATGGCCATATCTTATTCTTGCGCTGATTCATTTTTGGATAAAAAGCCGCTTGGATCGACTTCCGAAGATGTATTCTACAGCGAAAAGGGCGTCAATGCTTTGTTGACCGGAGCTTACAGTATGGTTAAAGGGTCTGCTTTATGGTCTGTTAGCTGGGGTGCATCTATCACAAACTGGACATACGGATCTGTAGCATCTGACGATGCTGGCAAAGGATCATATATTGGTGACCAGATTCCAATCAATGAAATTGAACAATGGAACATGTCAACAACCAACAATTATCCTGCTGATAAATGGTTGTTGAATATTGGAA
>CAZGSQ010000159.1:0-7324 GCA_964528535.1 uncultured Tangfeifania sp.
GATAGCTTCAGGTGACTGGAGTTCAGACGTGTGCTCTTCCGATCTCAAGGTAGTGTCGTTGGAGAAACTTGTGGCTGCGTGATGCTCAGCTGATTCCCGGCAACACTGTATTTCACTTTGCCACTGAATCCAAGCAGGGATACAGATTGAGCGCTTCCAATGCCATTTACTACAATTGGCCGCTCCTGCCATTTGGTAACGATTACATACAAATCCTTTCCTTTCTTTGTAAAGAAGATGGTCGTTTCGGGTTTGACTGCAGGTGCATTCTCCCATTTGCGGGTACCATAAATCGCCTCACCATTTACTTTCAACCAGCCTCCCATATCTGACAAGCGTTGCTGCATGATTTCAGGGATACGGCCATCGGCTGTTGGACCAATGTTGAGTAGCAGGTTTCCACCACGGGCAACTTTGTTGATCAAAATATGTACCAACTCTTCAGAAGTGGAGTAATCTTCCAGTACTTCGTTTCGATTGTATCCGAAAGAGCCGGCAATACCCCGGCACTCTTCCCATGGATGTTCAAATTTGGTCTCAAGAGCATTCCCTTCATGCACCAGATCGTATTCGGTGGTATAGATGCCACCATGTTTGCTACGAGTCTCTTTACCCCACCTGTCATTGACCACCACACTGTTTTTAACAGGCGATTCGTTGTAGAGCCAGGCTAAAAATTGGGTGCTTTTCCAAAATTCGCTCGGATGGTCCCATTCGCCATCGGTCCAGACGATATCAGGCGAATAGCGTGTAACCAGATCCTTCATCTGCGGAAGCATGTGTTCATCCACATATCTGTCCGGATTGGCCTTGTAAAGCGGATTGAACCATTCGTACAATGAGTAGTAGAATCCCATGTGCAAACCTTTTCCCTTTACAGATTTGGAGAGATCGCCACACAAATCCCTGTGAGGACCCACATCCATTGCATTCCAGTTCCAGCTTTGTGCGCTGGGCCACAGGGCAAATCCCTCGTGGTGTTTGGATGTAAGGACAACATATTTGGCACCTGCCGCCTTGAAACGTTCTGCCCACGCATCAGGGTCAAACATCTCGGCCTTGAAAAGGCCTGTAAAATCCTGGTATTTGAAATCCTTTCCATATACCCGGTTGTGGTAATCAATGAAAAACTGCTGGGTTTTGGAGGGGTTCACCCAGCGGCTCCAATACCATTCGGCATACTGCTCGTAGATACCCACTTTGTCGCGTTTCGTTGGACTGTAAGCTGGTACAGAATACAATCCCCAATGGATAAAAATCCCGAATTTGGCATCCTCGAACCAGGCCGGAACAGGCCGGCTATCGATGGACTCCCAGGTGGGCTGGTAGGTTTTCTGGGAAAAGCAGTTTACTATTCCCAGAATTAACAATGACAGAATTAATAGAAATGATTTTTTCATGTTTTTATTCGCGGTTTGTTCTTTACTGTGGTTGAGCTTAACAAAGATATAAAGTACATTCTACAAATCAATCTCTAATTGAATCCGGGTTTTTCCCAGGGAATTGAGCCGGATAAATGGTTGTGTTGCATCAAACCGTTCTTCAACTCTTTAAATTGTGGAAGGTTCAAGTGGCGTAAAACTTTGAAAACATCACTCCATTGCTGAAAAGCTAATCAATATTTGGGGCATGGATATCTTTCCCTCCCTGGCACGAGAGATCTCCCTAACCCAGATCATCCGATTGAATTCTATCTTTGAGCGCGGGAGTTTCCAAAAAATTGTATCACGAAGAATAAATCAAACGCGATAAAATCGCTCGGGAGCGAGGCCCTTCGAATCCGCTCCGGGACCCTAACTCATAACACGTAACCCGATCAGTATCCCCAACCCTTCATGATCTCCAAATCTTCCTTCATACTTGCCAAAGGCGATTTATTCTGGTAAGCTTCCTGTTCGATGATAAAGACCTTCGTTCCACCTGTTTGGCGGCAGATATCCAGAACTTCCTTGACCGGGAGTATGCCCTTGCCCAGTACCGCACTTTCGTATTTGTCCTTGGTATCAACTGCGATTTCGTCTTTGACGTGGATTAATTCAAACTTACCAGGATACTGTCCGATCACATCCAGCGCCTTGGCTCCGCCAATGTACATGTTGCCAATGTCGAGTTGCATGACTACTTTTTTGACATCCAGATGCTTCATCATGATGTCGAAAAGCTTCTGCCCATTCAAAGTTTCTGTGAACTCGGCCCAATGGTTGTGGTAACCAAATTTCATCCCCGCTTTTTGGCACAATTCTCCACACTTGTTGAATACCTCGAGGTAAGCAAGCATGTCATCGTAGGTTTTGCGCATCGTTTCATCCATCCATGGACTAATCACATACTTCTGTCCCATGGTTGCAGCATCTTCGATGGTGAATTTCCAGGCATCGGTAAAATCTTTTTTGCCTGAATCCCAGTGGTTTTTGCCCATCACAGTATGTCCGGATGGCATCTTTAAGCCCAGGTCATTCAGTATTTTTTTAAATTCCACAGCCGTGTAACCATAGAATTTACGGTCGATGTAATTGGCATGCTCGACATGTTTGTAGCCAAATTTTGAAAGTTGTTTCAGTGTCCCGACAGGATCTTTCTGCATGTCGTCCCGAACAGAATAGAGCTGGATGCCCACAATTTCATCAGATTTTGGGGCAGCCTGGGAGGAATGTGACAAGAAAGTTGATCCTGCCAGCAGAACGGCACTGTTTTGAATGAATTTTCGTCGTGAAGTATTCATGGTAATTGTTTATATGGTATTGCTAATGTGTTGATATGTTGATGTGATGATGGGGTGATTCTAATATTCTCAAAATCTTAATATTGGTGAAAACTCTGAGATACGAATTCCAGGACTGTAGGCAGGGCTTCCCGCCAATAGGTCCATGTATGGGCTCCATCACGTACCCTGAATTCGTGGGGAATATCCTTTTTCTTCATGGCAATGTGAACCAGACAGTTTCCTTCGTTCAGGAAATCGTCGTCCCCGCAGTCGATGTACCAGCGTACTGCTTTTTTCTGATCGTCCTGCATTTTATTGACCAATTCAAGCGCACTGTGCCTCGCAAAATAGGAAGTCATTGCCTCTTTAGAGATTCCTGGATATTGTTTCTCCCATCTTGTTGCGGCTTCTTCCATCGAGACAGGTCCGACCGAGGCACTCAACGGACAGGCAGCAGAGAAAAGCTCGGGATGGTGTAGGGCATACATAAATGTGCCACCACCTCCCATAGACAGGCCGGCTATTGCACGGTATCTTTTGTCGGACCTGGCACGGTAAGTCTTTTCGACATAAGGGACCAGCTCCTGAAAGAAGAAGTCCTCATAATTCCAGTCACCCTTCGGACTGTTGAAATAGCCTCGCTGACCCGTGTTGCCATCCGGCATGACGATGATCATGGCAGTGCATTTTCCCTCCTGGATGGCCTTGTCGGCGATGTTTTTTACCTCGCCAAACTGAATCCAGCCGCTCTGGTCATCTCCGGCACCATGCAAAAGATACAATACCGGATAGCTGCGTTGGGAGGTTTCATAGTCCGGGGGCAGGTAGATGGCGTATTTGCGGTCCATCTTCAGTATTTTGCTGGGCATGGAGAGATTATCATACACTTTACCTGTGGATTGTGACAGGAGCACAAGCGGTAAACAAAGCGTGAAAATCAAAATGAATGCGAATAGCTTTCTCATAAGCGGTTGTGTGTTGGAATGTTTGTATGACTTAAAAGTAACGATTTTATTTGTTTGTCAGCAATACAATTTATTGAATACTGCCTTTACTTCCAATGGGATTGGTGGGTAAAAAAATCATTGACTTTTCTATTGAACTCTTCAGCATATTCAATCAATGTGCCATGACCAGAATCTGGCAGAATCCATAAAAAGGCATTTGGAATATTTTTCGAGATCGCAACGGTGTGATCAACTCTAATCATATCATGGTCTCCGCCAATAATCAGGGAAGGGCATTTTATTGCATGCAATGCGGATAATTGGATGTTGGGTTGATTCCAATCGAGCATGAATAATTTCCAATCGTTCTTTTCCTTCGGAGTTTTTAATGCTTCCGGATGAGTGGCGTTGAAATACTTTTTGTCATTTTCCCATAATGAAGGAACTATTGCAATTGAATCATTCCAAAGGTTTGCTCCGGTAGATGTAAGTTTAATAACCTTCTCCGGATGTCTAATGGCCAGTAGTAGCGCATTAATGCCTCCATCACTCCATCCTAAAACATAGGCTGAATCAATATGCATCGCATCTAATAGGGCTGCCTCATCGTCTGCCATCATTTCAAAACTTAATGAATCCTTTGAATCAACTGATTTTCCTTGCGCCCTGCTATCGGCAACAATTACCTTGAAGTGCCCGGCGAAATATGGAATATTGTTTTTAAACGCGTTGATTGAACCGCCATTGCCGTGAATCATCAACAATGGCTTGCCACTACCATAGACTTCACAATAGATTTTAATGCCACGAATCGAATAATATCTGCCTGCCATCTCATTATTGCCATATTCAATGGATTTCGGTTGACTTTGGGCACAACAAATTGTGGAAACAAGTAGGATCAATAACGAAGTAATTTTCATAATGAGTTAAAACAATATTAGGTGCAGAATATTTAGAAACTGTTTAAAATTTATTTCATGCCTACGGCACGTTCTTTTTATCTGAAATTATCGCAAAATTTGAATAAAGAGAAATTTAAATGGTCTCTTATGTTTCTTGTCTTTGGGCTCCCAACAATTCCTATTTCCATGCAAGTCCGAGCCCAATCACGCTCATTCCCATTGGTGATAGTTAAAAAATGCCATCAGCACTCATTGGTTTTGCATTCAATGATTCAGGAGAAAAGGATGTTTCACCACCAAACATAAACAAAACAAATAGAATGATCACACCACTCAATATTCGAAGTATCCATCAAAAAACCTTAATTTGCGTTGTTTTCATTCTTTCTCTTAAAGTTGTAACCGCAATCAAAACAATGATAATTTTTTCTAAAAAATGGGAGAGGGAAAGTTACCAATAGCGAAAGAATCAAATTTAATAGATTCAATTTAAAGTCAATTGCATGTCCATATCTTACATTGCCTGAATTGCATTGGGGACAGAAATCTCTCTCATCTGTACCTGACTGAGCGTTAAAGTTTCTAAGGAGATCCTGTTCTATATAGAATTCCGTAGGTCTAATTCTTAGGGAATCGAAAACGCTTCGGTCAAAGTCAAATAATTTATGCCAAAATTGTTTACAGGTAAAATGGAATTTTTTATTTGCGAGTAGTTGGTATTCTTTTTCGGAATTCCATAATAAGTCTATTTCTACCGGAGATACTAATTTGAATTCAAGGTCAGGTATCTTTTCCAGTATGAAAGGGTTATTTCGGATGATGGTTTTTATCTTGTATACTTCAATCAGCTTATTTATTTCGTGGTCAAGAGCTGTTTTTAAGTCATATACGCCTTCCTTGTCTGTTAATTCTGCTGATGCTAAATGACTGATAATTTCAATAGCACGCTCGGTTTGGTCAAATGGGACTTTAAGTTTTGTGCCTCCAATTGCAACTGCTCTAAAAGGATGAATCCAGACGATGTTTTCGTCAAAGATGAAGCAATCAACCTCCTCGGTTTCCAGCCTGCCTTTTAAAATATAGCAATCAACTGGAACATTCGAGCTAAATACTGTTTCTAGTCTGGACTTTGTCATCATGATGAGCGTCCTGGTGGGTTACAGCAAATGGATGGAATAACAACAAAGGTAATGAAAAGCACCCAAATATTGGTGTTATCATATTTTTGGTTGCCAAGATCAAAAAGAAAACTATCGCGCAACGAATAATGTGCCTAATAGAGGCAAAATGTGCAACGATAAATTTTCGTTTGCTACGAATATGTGGTATATTCGTAGCAAATTATACAACGAATGAGCGTCTTCATACATCAAAAAGACAATTGGCCAAATTTTACATGGAGAATTGATGAGTTTGTTAGCTTATTGAGCGAGGTGAGAAATTTGCAAGGAAGATTAATTGGTAAAATGGAATCATTGGGATTTGACCTTCGAAATGAAGCTTTACTTGATACATTGACACTTGATGTTTTAAAGTCAACAGAGATTGAAGGTGAAATTCTAAATCCTGACCAGGTTCGTTCTTCAATAGCAAGAAGGTTGGGAATGGTAATAGCTGGTTCAGTAGAATCTGATAGAAATGTGGATGGAATGGTTGAAATGATGGTAGATGCAACCCAGAATTGTTATAAACCATTAACCGCTGAAAGGCTTTTTGATTGGCATGCCGCATTATTCCCAACCGGGAGAAGTGGAATGTATCGGATTACTGTTGCTAACTGGCGAAAAGACACTACCGGTCCTATTCAAGTTGTTTCGGGTGCCATGGGGAAAGAAAAGGTTCATTTTCAGGCTCCTGATTCATCCCTTGTAGAAACCGAAATCATGCAATTTTTGAAGTGGTTCAATAAAGCTGAAGGAATTGATTTAGTAATGAAAGCGGCGATTGCCCATTTGTGGTTTGTGACGATTCATCCTTTTGAGGATGGTAATGGTCGAATAACAAGAGCACTGACAGATATGTTATTGGCACAATCGGACAAAAGTACACAGCGATTTTACAGTATGTCAGCGCAGATCAGACTTGAAGGGAAACAATACTATGAAATACTTGAAAAAACTCAAAAAGGAAACCTCGATGTAACTGAATGGCTTAAGTGGTTTCTGAATTGTTTAATAAACGCACTGAATTCAACCGAATTCATATTGAAACGGATCTTATTCAAAGCAGACTTTTGGCAAAATCATGCGACAATAATAATCAATGAAAGGCAAAAAGGAATATTAAATAAAGTTTTGGATGGATTTGATGGCAAATTAACTTCATCGAAATGGGCAAAAATTGCAAAATGTTCGAAAGACACAGCCATAAGAGATATTAATGATCTGATAGAAAAGGGGATGCTACAAAAGGAAGAAGCAGGGGGCAGAAGTACAAATTATGAACTAAAAACATACCGGTAGGCTAATGCGGAATAGTCAGTAAATGAGATAATGGCTTCGCCCCTTTTTTTTCGTAATATTTTAACTTCCCAAAATTAACCCCTTACTCGACCTCAAATTCCCTTATCCGGATGATCTGTTGGCCAGCCTCAATTTTTATGCATGTTACTTTTGTTGGGTGATTTATCTTATCAGCATTTCCTACTCCTGCCTTGATATACCTCTAAGGGAAAAAAAAAGCCGCCTCAATTTGTTTTGAGACGGCCTCTTTTGGTGGGAACTGTTGGAATCGAACCAACGACCCTCTGCTTGTAAGGTATTGGCTCT
>CAZGSQ010000160.1:0-7264 GCA_964528535.1 uncultured Tangfeifania sp.
CTCTGGAGGCCCTGTTTTTTCAGTATGGACGCTATTTGCTTATTTCCAGTTCCCGCGCAGGTGGTCAGCCTGTTAACCTGCAGGGACTGTGGAATGTGGATATTGTTCCGCCTTGGGGAAGTAATTATACCACCAATATTAACACGCAGATGAATTACTGGCTGGCTGAAACCACCAACCTTGGCGAATGTCACGAACCTTTGTTCCGTTTCCTGGAAGACATTTCCGTCATGGGTGGAAAGGTTGCCGCGCAAATGTACAAGCGTCCGGGTTGGGTGCTACACCATACCACTTCATTGTGGAGAGGTGCTCATCCTGTTGATATTAACTCTCCAACCTCGTTTTGGCCCATGGCCGGTGGCTGGTTTTGTCAGCATTTATGGGATCACTACCTGTTCTCCATGGATCATGAATTTCTAAAAACCACGGCGTACCCACTGATGAAGGGGTCAGCAGAGTTTTATGATGCCTGGCTTGTCAGCAATGAGAAAGGCTACCTGGTTACACCCGTGAGTACGTCTCCTGAAAATCAGTTTCTTTACGTGAACAAGCAAGGACAGACCCTATCGGCAGGCATGTCGGAAGGGAGTATGCTGGATATGGCCATCATCCGTGAATTATTCAAAAACACCATTGATGCCGGCCGACTGCTAAATACTGACAAAGAATTCTGTGCAAAGCTTGAAGCAAGGCTTTCAAGGTTATTACCCTACCAGATCGGTTCTAATGGACAACTACTCGAATTTTCAAAAGAATTTATAGAAGGACCGCCGAGGCACAATACTTCACCCTTTTACCCGCTGTATCCCGGAACTCAGTTCTCTTTGCGAAAAACTCCTGAATTGACTGAAAGCCTTAAAAAGCTGATGATTAGCAGAACCGGATCCAGAGTTAGCGGTGGAGGTTGGCCTGGTGTATGGTATGCAGCACTTTGGGCACGTTTAGATGATGGAGAAAAATCGTTTCCCTTTATCAATGGTGTGTTAGGTCATACCTTTCAGAATATGCTCAGTGGCTCTGGTACTACTTTTCAGATTGATGCCAATCTTGGATATACCGCGGCAGTTGTTGAAATGCTCCTCCAAAGTCATGATGGGGAAATTGAATTTCTCCCTGCACTACCCAAAGCATGGGCTACCGGTTCTGTGAAAGGTTTTCGTACCAGAGGGGGTTTCGAAGTCAGCATGAAATGGCAAAATGGAGACCTGGTAGAGGCTTCCGTTAAAAGCATCCGGGACGCAAATTTAAAAATGCGTTTTGGAAATAAAACCGTTGAATATCCGATGAGAAAAGATGAAGTCATCATTCTGGATAAGAATCTAAAAATCAAATAAATTGTTGAAGAATGAAAAACCAAATTATTATTTTCTCCTTGTTGCTCTTCACCTTGATTAGCAGCTGCGGCAATAAGAAAAGTCCGCAAGACCTGACCCTATGGTACGACAAACCTGCCACCGATTGGTATGAGGCTCTTCCTATCGGGAATGGTACACTGGGCGCGATGGTGTATGGGGGAATTGTGAAAGAGCATCTTCAGCTCAATGAGAATACCCTCTACTCAGGAGAACCGGGGAGAAAAGTAAAGCTCGATTTCACCAAAAGCCTCGGGAAAGTTCGGGAACTGATCAAACAGGGAGACCTGAAACAGGTCAACGAGATCATTGGACGGGAATGGCTTGGACGGGCACAGGATTGCTACCAGCCATTCGGCGACCTGGAGGTGGAGTTTAGCCATTCAGATCAGGTATCGGGGTTCCGGAGGGAGTTGGATCTGGCGACAGCTGTTTGCAGGACCGACTACAAAGTCAATGACATTGGGTACCACCGGGAAGTCTTTGCGAGTTATCCCGATAAGGTGATCGTATTGAAAATCAAAGCCGACAAAAAAGGGGCGATCTCGTGCAAAATCGGACTGACAGGAGCTCATCCCACAGCGAAAACAGTTGCCGGGAGTCAGGTTCTGGTCATGAAAGGCCAGGCTCCGGGGTTTGCGGTGCGCAGGACCATCAAGAATTTGCACGACTGGAAGCAGGAGTGGATGTATCCCGAACTGTTCGATGCAAAGGGTGTTCAGATTCCCGGTAGGGAGACCGTCATGTACGGTGATAAACTGAATGGAGCAGGAACTTTTTACGAAGGCCGGGTAGGTGTCAACCTTCAGGGCGGAAAATTGGAAACCATTTCAAACCAATTGGTCGTATCTGACGCTGATGAAATTACCATCCTGCTTTCGATGGACACCAGCTTCAACGGTTTCGACAAGAGTCCCAGCAAGGAAGGAGTGGACCCTTCCATCGAAACAACCGCCAACCTGAAAAATGCGCTCTCCAAAAGCTATAGCGAACTTCAAAAAAACCATCTGGCAGATTATAAAAATCTTTTTGACAGGGTAAAAATCAACCTTGGGGAACTGACTGTCCAGGGCAAACTGCCCACTGACAAGCGTCTGAAAGCCTACCGCAACGGGGGTGATCCTTCGCTGCCAGCACTGGCTCTTCAATATGCCCGCTATCTCACGATCGCCGCCTCACGTGCCGGAGGACAACCTATCAATTTACAGGGAATCTGGAACAATGAAATTGTTCCCCCTTGGGCCAGTGGTTACACGATGAACATCAATTCGGAAATCTACTATTGGATGACAGAGGCTGCCAACCTGGGTGAATGTACCGAACCTGTATTGAAATTTGTGAAGCAGATGGCGGTCAATGGGACCGAACATGTAAAGGAGAGTTTTGGCTATCCTGGCTGGACAGCCCACCACAATACCAGCATCTGGCGGACCGCCCAACCTGTTGACAATGCCAGTTGCTCCTTCTGGCCCATGGCGGGCGGCTGGACTTGTCAGCAAATCTGGACACACTACCGCTATTCCAAAGACAAGGAATTTCTGAAGGATTACTGGCCTGAACTCAAAGGTGCTGCCGAATTCCTGAGCCATTGGCTGGTTAAGAATGATCGCGGGTATTATACCACTCCGGTCGGCTCCTCTCCTGAAAATAGTTATTATCCTGAGGGTCAAAAATATACAACCCCCTTCTGCGAAGGTGCCGTGATGGATTTGATGATCACCAAAGAGCTGTTCACCAATTGCATAGAAGCCTCGAAGATACTGGATGTGGACAAGGAATTCATTGTAAGGATCAAAAACCAAAGGGATAGCATTCAACCCTACCAGATTGGGTCGAAGGGACAATTGCTCGAATGGGACAAAGAATATAAGGAAACGGATCCGAAACACAGGCATATCTCGAATCTCTACGCATTAAGTCCTGGTTTTGAAATATCAAAAGAGGGTACACCCGAGCTGTTCAATGCCGCCAAACGAACCCTCGAAATCCGCGGAGACGAAGCAACAGGATGGTCGATGTCGTGGAAAGCCTGCTGTTGGGCGAGGCTGAAAGATGGCAACCATGCCTACAAGATTTTTAATAACCTATTTGTGATGGGCGACAGGAAAACACCTGGCTTGCTGCCCAACCTGCTCTCTTCATGCCCTCCGTTCAACATAGATGGTAATTTTGGCGCAGGAGCAGCTGTCGTTGAAATGTTGCTCCAAAGCCAGGAAACAAAAATTATAGATGGAAAAACAATTCCTGTCATTGAACTTCTTCCTGCGTTGCCTGACATCTGGAAAGATGGCTCAGTCAATGGTTTGCGTACAGCAAATGGTTTTGAAGTCGGGATCACCTGGAAAGAGGGCAAACTGGTCAAAGCTACCGTCAAATCGCTACTTGGAGAAGAGGGGATCGTCAGGTACAATGGGAAAGCTACTCGGCTCAACCTCAAAAAAGGTGAAACCAAACAATTGTAGGAGCGTTCCCATCAGAATGGAACTCGAAAAATATGGATAGGGTGCTAAATACTAAAGTGATCCCGGTGCCCTCATTGTCATAATATGTTTATTTTTCGGTTGTTCATTCAACCGGGAATTTGGGACTGCAATCATCTGTTCAACTGTACCCTTAAACTCAAATAAAATAGCGATGAAAATTTTCATTTTTGTGTTTGTGATGCTGTTTTCCAGCATTTTAATTGCCCAAACAGTAGAAGATAACTATCGGAAACCCCTTAAGGAAGTATTAAACCAGGTTGAAACCCGTTTCAAGGTCAAATTAAATTTTGATGAAAAGCTGGTTGCCGATCGTACGGTCAATTACGCCCAATGGCGTTTTAAGGATGATGTCGAAGCCAGCTTGCAGGCAGTTTTGGCTCCATTAGATCTGGTTTTTTATAAAACAAGTGAAACCAATTATAAGATTGAAACTTTCCATTACTACCAGAGGTCGGCTGTTGATGGGCAGAAACACCTGAATCGGTTGCTCTCGCTGTATCCAACACTTCAGGACTGGGAAAAACGTAGGGCAGATTTGCAGCAATGCATCCTTTCCACGCTTGGATTATTTCCGCTTCCATCAAAAGTAAATTCAAATCCCATCTATGCTAACAAACGCGTTCTGGATGGTTATAGCGCTGAGAATGTCGCTATTGAAAGCCTTCCGGGTGTGTATGTGAGCGGAACTTTGTACCGTCCGATCAAGGGTAAAGGCCCTTTCCCTGCAGTTATGGTGGCCCAGGGACATGGGGAAATACAGCATTATGGGGAAAGTTCGCAATTGTTGAGCGCCACTTTTGCCCGCATGGGAATGGTCGTTTTCAGTTATGACATGTTTGCAAAAGGTGAAGAAAGCCTTCAGTTTGCATTTGATGATCATCGCACCATCCTGGCTCCAACCATGCAAACATTGAACAGCATCCGGGTACTTGATTTTCTCTCTAGCTTGCCGTACGTTGATCCTAAGAAAATTGGAATGACCGGAGCTTCAGGTGGAGGAACACAAACTTTCCTCCTGGTGGCACTCGATCAGCGGATTGCCGTGAGTGCACCGGTTGTGATGATTTCATCCTGGTATGCCGGAGGCTGCCCTTGCGAAAGCGGGATGCCTACCCATGCCTGCGGCGATTGGGGGACCAACAATGTGGAAATTGCTGCGATGGCCGCACCCCGCCCTCAATTGGTTGTGAGCGATGGCGGAGACTGGACGGCCAATGTCCCTGAGATCGAGTATCCTTACCTGAAGAAAGTGTATGATTTATTTGCAAAACCGGAAATGGTGGAGAATGTCCATTTGGCCAATGAGAAACATGATTATGGTCCATCGAAGCGGCTGGTAGTCTATCAGTTTTTGGCCCGGCAATTTGGCCTTGGAACAAAGGATTTTTTGACGGAAAATGGCAAAATTGATGAGTCAAAGTGTTCTGTTGAGATCAAAAAGGCCATGCTTGTTTTCGGTGAAAACGGTGAAAGACTTCCCAAAAATGCCATACATGGAATCGAAACCCTGAAACAAATCTTAAAACAAAATAAATAGAAGCGAAAATCCAGGAATAACTAACTAATTATGAGAAAAACAATTTCCATTTCCGTTGTATTATGCTGTATGATAGGTTTTTATATTGAATGTATTGCACAACAAACCTTTACTCCCATTCAATTTAATACCGTTTCGTACATAAAAGACGTCAAACCCTTTTATCTGAATTCAGGAGAATTCCACTATTTCCGTGTTCCTAAAGCCGATTGGAAGAGAAGGATGGAGCTTTTAAAACAAGCCGGTGGAAACTGTTTGGCAACTTATGTTCCGTGGTTGATTCACGAACCCAAAGAGGGAACGTTTGATTTCAGTTCAGAAGGTTTTCGCGATTTGGAGAGCTTCTTAAAACTTGCCCAAGAGGAAAACCTCAATGTGATTGTCCGCCCGGGACCCTACCAGTATTCCGAATTGGCATTTGATGGCTTGCCTGATTGGCTGGCTAAAAATTATCCGCAATTGCGAGCCAAAACCTTTGATGGAAAAGATCTGAAAGGTTCTACCGTTTCGTACCAACATCCTTTGTTTTTGAAAAAAACAAAAACATGGTTCGATATTGTGAACCCTATTCTGGCCAGGTATTCAGTAAACAAAGGTGGTCCCATCGTTTTCCTGCAACTGGACAACGAACTTACCGGAGCACAAATCTGGAATGGCAGCATTGATTATAATCCTGAAACAATGGGATTTGGACAAAAAGAGGGTAAGTATCCCCTTTTTCTGAAAAAGAAATATGGTGATATCTCAGCACTCAACATGAATTATGGAACCAAATATCAATCTTTTGAAGATGTGCGTCCCATTGAACCTAAGAGCTATGAAAAAACAGTGGAAATACGTCAGGTAAAAGATTACTACGATTTTTATTTCTTCATGTGCGGTGATTATCTCAATACTCTGGCGAACATGGCCCGGAGTAACGGCATTGATGTACCTTTTATTCACAATGCCGCGAATCCCGAAATGGTTCCTTACTTCAAAGAAACCGTTAGTCAACTCAAACAACCATTTTTGTTGGGAATGGACAGTTATTACAACCTCGATCAAAACTGGGGACAAAATAATCCTACCCCGCAATATGCTATCCGAGAGTTTTACGGACTGGAAATGTTGCGGTTAATGGGCTTTCCATCAACTATTTTTGAGCTGGCTTCAGGCAGTGCTTCCGACTGGCCAGCCATGTCAGCCACCGATGCAAAAGCTTGTTACATGCTGAACATTGCCCTCGGTATGAAAGGTCATAACTATTACATCTTTACCGGCGGACCCAACCCTATGGGGTATGGTGCTACGACCGATAATTACGACTACGGTGCTCCGGTAGGTGCCAAAAATGAAGTACGCCCGCTTTATTATGCACAACAGGAAGTTGCCAATTTTGTAGCCAAGGAAAACTGGTTGGTAAATGCCAAAATGATGCACGACTGTCGCATCTCGCTCGATTTTGAATATGCCCGTTCCGGGAATTACTGGAAAAACAAAGGCAACTTCGCAGTGTCGGGCCCCGAAGCATGGGATTTAATGGCAAAAGGCGTATTGACTACAGCTATGTTGGCAAGTTTGTCGCCGGAGTTTTGCGACCTATCGAATACCGATTTTATGAAAGAACAAACGCCATTGATCGTGGTATCTTCCTCGGCAATGTCAGCCGACAAGCAACAAAATATTGTAACCTATTTAAAACAAGGGGGCAAAGTGCTTTTGCTGCCAATTGTTCCGGAATTCGACAATAACCTGAATCCCTGCACGATACTAAAAGATTTTATTGGGGATGTCAAAATGGGAAATTCAAATAGTACTGTAAACCGTGCCACATTTGGTGCGATTCAAAATGTGCGGAAGAAAAATATCTTCGTTTTTGAGAAAATGCCGAAAGGTGCCGAAGTGCTGGG
>CAZGSQ010000161.1:0-7239 GCA_964528535.1 uncultured Tangfeifania sp.
AAAAAAACATAAATTCCAGTTTCACTGACTGTCGTATCAGCAAAAGTGATCCCCTTGCCATTCATCGCTTTGGTGTTTTCTGCACGGCCGCCGTATTGGGCAAGGTCGGCGCCGAAGGAGAGGCTGTTTCCTTCGAAAAGCCTTAAAGTTTGGTAGAGGTTGATTCCATTGTTGTGGTCCTTCGAATGAAAGCCATCTGAAATGGTGTGTTCTCCAAAATTGTTGTAAAATTTGATGCCACCAGAAATGAAATCGTATTCGTTGGCAACCGAAAGCGCCGCATAACCACGTGTAATGTCGATGCGACTTCCCGGCAGGGCCTTCAGGGTATCCGGTCCGGGATCCTGGGCATTGAACTTGGCCAGCGACAGATCGGCAGCTGCCTTCAGGTGCGCATTCAATTCATATCCCATTTTGACGTATCCGTTAACGATCTCAAAATCTGAATTGGGGCGGTGACCATCTGTCTGGTCGTGGTTGAAGGAGGCAAAAGCAGTGAATTTGCTTTTCTTTAATCCGGCAGAAAGTGCCTCTTTTTGAGTATTGTACGAACCATAGGAGAGTTTCACATTTCCGTTCAGCCCCTCCGCAACCTCCTTTCGCGTGATGATGTTGATCACTCCACCCATGGCGTTTGATCCGTAAAGGATCGATGCCGGCCCCCTGATCACCTCCACCCGCTCAACATCGGATGCCACATAACTGTCGGGCAGTGGATGACCCATCAAGCCCATGAATTGCGGATGACCATCAATCAGCATCAAGACCCCTGTGGTTGGATTTCCTCCGATCCCACGGATGGTAATCTGACCTGCCGATCCTGCTGAGACCCCAAAACCGGTGACTCCCCTTTCGGTCACAAACAGGCCGGGAACCCTGCCACTCAGCATGGGAAGAATGGCCGATTCACTCCCCTCCGATAGCTGTTTGCGGTCCAAAACCGAGACCGCCATGGGGGTGTTGTTCCGGTTGATCCTGGTCGTCGTACCTGTCACGATGACCTCCTTGATGTTGATGGTGTCACTTCCCAGGAAGCTCTTGTCCTGTGCGTTTGCACCGTAGAAGAGGGCCATCAATGTGAAAATTAATATCGATTTTTGCATTTTTTTATTTGTCTTTTTGTAATTTGATGTTCTTCTTGCCATCTTCCCTTTCCCAATGTGTTTCATGTAGCCAGCTGCCTCTCCCACAAACCAATAACTCATCCCTCATATCTCATGTCTCATATCTCATGTCTCATATCTCATGTCTCATATCTCATGTCTCATATCTCATGTCTCATGTCTCATGTCTCATATCTCATGTCTCATGTCTCATATCTCATGTCTCATGTCTCATATCTCATATCTCATGTCTCATGTCTCATGTCTCATATCTCATGTCTCATTATTTTACAGTAATACGAATACAAAATATCGTATTACTTCAAGCTCAAATTTTTTTACCTCACCTTGCTCATAATTAATTTTCCATGCTCAATTCCCTTTATGCCAATGAGTTGATCGGAGAATTCGGTCAGGGTATGAGCAGTTCCTTTGACCGTAATCACCTCCATGGTGTGGTCGTTTTCGAGGAAGAAACGTTGAGAAGAGAGTACCACCCCGGCATAGTGCGTCTGCAACTCAAATGACCTGTTCCACACCTCTTTGCGACTGTTGGGATGAACCAGTACAACGGCTCCGGCCACAAGATTGTTGCATTGCCATTTTTTTTCAACAATATTTTTTTCAATCAGCGCACGAATGGCCTGCGATCTGTTGGGAAATTGGTTCTCCTTCACATATAGGTCAAGCGCTGCAAGCAGCTCCTCTTCCAATGAAACACTAAACCTGGAAACCGGCATGGTATTACGAATTTATTCTTTCGTGTGCAAAGATAGGAAATTTGTTGAGACATGAGATATGAGACATGAGATATGAGACATGAGATTTAAGATGGGAGTGGGATTATTGGGGTTGAGACTCCGGGTGGGGGTGTCATCTCGCTTGGAAGTAGACTGCACTGGCGAGGGGTTTGATTTTGGGATGTTGGTCATTGAACTGCTGCTTCCCGACGATCTCCGATGCCAGAATTTTACCATGTAGCGGTTAAAGTATTGTAGCTGAATGAGATCATTCCCGAAGAAACGACATCAGAAACGCAGGCGGAGAAGACGGTGCCGTTTTGAGTTCGAATAGGGTGTTTATGGTGGTGCAGACATCGAAAAATCCACCATTTTGGAGAAAAAACCCCGCTCCTTCTACTCCTCCGGCAAAATCCATCCGGTAACTTCTGCGAGCGATGTCGTCGCCTGTAAAGCGTGCCTTTGTCAGCGGCATCCATTTCCCACTTTTGTCACGGCACCATTGGTTTGTATAATCTGCTTTTCTGCCAAGGTAACCATTCTTGTCATTAAAATTCTCCAAAAAAGAGTGGAGACGGGTGAGCCCATGGTCTGTTTTGGGCCTTTTGAAACTGGCAATTAGTTGCCACATAGCCAATTCAGGGGCATAAAACCAGGCCGAAAAGACGCAGTTACCTTTTGCATCGGGCACTCCTCTCAAAAGGAAACCATAAGTAGTCCCAGCTTTCCAGGGATAACGGAAATAGCTTTGTCCGCCTGAGCCTTCATTCCCAAACTCTCCATTGTGAACACCCTCCCCTTTGGCAAGCATTGCAATCTTGTCTGAATCGGGTATATCCCCGGGATGGTCCGTTTTAAAAGGACTCCAGACAGAGAACAATATTCGCCGCTCCTGCGGACCATTGACCTGCATGCCAAAATATCCTTCTCCAAATCCATTTGCCATGAAATAAGAACCCTCCGGATCCTGTCCAATTGGCACTGTCACCTCATTGTAAAAATAGTCGGCCTCAACGCCGTTGGGAATTTCATAGTTGAGATGGACGGAGGGTCCTCTCCGTCCCCAGTAGAAGCGGTTATCCTGGTTCTCTTTGACAAAATTGAGTACTAATTCGGTGGTTTTAGCTTGAACCTCAAGGTCAGAAAGCACAGCATATACCAATCCCTCCTTTTTAGCCCCGCGAAATTCAATGCAATTGTATCCTGATTTAAGCTCCACTCTCCCAATATTTACCAAATGAGACTCTTTGCCTGCGACTTCCAACCTAAAATTCTGCTTGCCGCAAGTCACTACCAGCGCAGACACTCCTTCAGGAACGGATAAATTGATAGCCAGTTCGACAGTCCCGGTCGAATTGGCCCGAAAGTAGAAATTGGTAGTTTGTGCTGCAGACTGCCAACGCTCCGGTTCATCTTCTCCAGTCGGTTTCTGCCCTGTTAAAAAACTGTTGCCTCCTGCCGGGATGGTCCATTTGGCTTTGGCAAGGGGCTTGTCAGGTTGTCCATGAAGCAAAAGTGGCGACACAAGAACGAGCAGGAAAGCGGTTGAAAATTGCATTTGAAGTAAATTTTTAAGGTTGATCTGCGCTGTGTTGCGCACTTCTCCCGGCAGCCGGGATGAAAGTTAACATAATTATAAAATGCTAATATACAATTGTATAACTAATATTTTTTTGTTAATGTCCTTGAAATTGGTTATATTTATGGGAATGCAAATTCATTTTTGCAAAATACAAATTTACCAAAAATTAATCCCATGCACGATGGCAGAATTAAACTTTACCACCAGATTTGGATGGTTACCAGATTGGCCTGATTTCAGGGACAAGACCGGGGAAGATGACAAGGTTTCTCCCCGTCTGTTCGGATTTGGTCAAAAGGAGTCCATCCGAAAAATGAGGAGCAGGTTAGGTGATCCCTTAAAGATCGTAACAACTTTGCCGGCTTCCATCAATTTGACAGAATGGTTTCCGGCTGTCAAAAACCAGGGAGATCTCGGTTCCTGCACCGCCAATGCAGCCGTCGGACTCATCGAATATTTCGAACAGCGTGCATTCGGAAAATGCACGGCGCCTTCCAGGCTGTTCCTTTACAAAACTGCGCGTAATTTGGCCCATCAAACTGGCGATAGTGGTGCCTTCATGCGGAGCATGATGGGTGCCATGGTCTTGTTTGGGGCTCCTCCCGAGGAATATTGGCCTTACGATGTGGCTAAATTTGACCTCGAACCCACCCCTTTTTGTTATGCTTTTGCCCAGAATTACCAATCGTTGGTCTACTACAGACTTGACCCGCCAGGGACCTCACCTGCCGACCTGCTGGCAGGTATCCGGAAGAGTCTGGCTTCAGCCCTTCCTTTGATGTTTGGATTTACCATCTATCAATCTTTTGTTCAATCTATTGACAATTTCGGTAAAATTCCTTTTCCTGAAAATGGCGAAAAGATTGATGGTGGTCATGCCGTGGTAGCCGTTGGTTATGATGACAACATCAAGATTAAAAACAAAACCGTGGGAGCGAAAGAGACCATTGGTGCGATCCTGGTAAGAAATTCATGGGGAAGCCAATGGGGTGAAAATGGTTGTGGCTGGCTTCCTTATGAATATATTCTCAAGGGATTGGCGATCGAATGGTGGTCGCTGCTCAAAAATGAGTGGGTAGATACCGGTAATTTTGATTCATGAAGAGCGCAACGGGAGAAAGTAACATTTTTCCCGGCGAATGGTCTCGCAGGAGGTTCGCCTTCAATTCCTTTTTATTCGGAGGTTCTGTTTTGTTCTTTTGTCGAAAGCAGACCGCATGCGGCATAGATGTCCTGTCCTCTTGAAGCGCGAACTGATGTGAAAATTCCCTTGTCGTTGAGCTGGTCTTTGAAATGAAGGATCGTCTCTTCGTCAGGACTCACCAAAGGGGTACCGGGTACCGGATGGAAGCGGATCAGGTTGATTCGGCATTTGATGCCATTGAGTAACCTGGAAAGCTCCTTTACATGCAATGAGGTGTCATTCAGACCTTTGAATAATATGTATTCGAAAGATACCCGTCGTTGTCCGCTGAAATCCCATTTCCTGATTTCATCTACCACCTCCCGGATGGGATAGGCAATCTGTACAGGCATCAGGCTTTTGCGCTGTTCGTCGAAGGGGGTGTGAAGACTGATGGCCAGGTGGGCCTCACTCTCGCGAAGGAAGCGTACCATGGCCGGTACGATCCCTATGGATGAAACAGTGATGCGTCTTGGGCTCATTCCGAAACCCCAGTCGGAGGTGAGAATTTCGATGCTCTTCAGCACTTCATCGAGGTTGTCGAACGGTTCGCCCATTCCCATGAAAACGATATTTGAGACAGAATTAACTTCATCAATGCTGCGGATCTGGTTCACAATCTCTCCGGCCGACAACTGCCCCTGAAAACCTTGTTTGGCGGTCATGCAAAAGAGACAACCCATCTTGCAGCCCACCTGCGAAGAGACGCAAACGGTGGTGCGGTCGTCGTCCGGAATCATCGCCGTTTCGATGAACTGATGCTTTCCCGTGACAAACAAATATTTCTTGGTGCCGTCGGCACTTACCTGAACCTTAGAGGGTTGTGATGTGCCAAATTCGAATTTCTCCTCCAGGAGATTTCTGACTTTTAAAGACAAGTTGCTCATCCCGGCAATCGAATCAATCGGTTTTTTGTACAGCCAATCGGACAACTGCCTGGCGGTAAATTTTGGCAAACCAAGATGGTCAGTGAGCTGAATCAACTCATTCAGGGTCTTTCCCAAAAGCGGTTCTTTAGTCGTTTCCATCCGTTAAAAAAATATCTCGGCAAAAATCTGCTGGTAGGGGACCCCTTTTTGGATCAGCAGATCCCGGACCTCTACCACCATCGATGCCTGGCCACAAAGATAGTACTTATCCTCTTTGGGAAGCTCAATGCTCCTGGTAAGGTAATCAGTTACCCTACCGTGAAAGTAAAGGCCATTGTTTTCGCGGCTGCAGCAGGGAATGTAGTTTGTACCCAACTCTTTGGCAAGAAAATTGGCGAAATAGAACTGGTTGTCGTGGCTCACGCCATGCAGCAGTGTTTTGTTTTTGGAGACTCCCGACCGGACCATGCTGTGGAATGGTGCAATCCCCGTACCTGTAGCAATAAAAAATGCAGGAGACTCATCGCAAGAAAAGCTTCCGTAAGGTTCAGAGACAAAAATAGGATCTCCTGGTTTCACCTGCGACAAGTGTGGTGTAAGTTTTCCTCCCGGCTTGACATTGAACAAGACGGATAGATTTTCTTCACGGTTGCCACTGCAAATGCTGTAAATTCGGGGTGCTTCATGCGGATTGACCCCAATTTTGATGACCTGTCCGGGATCAAAATCCACCTCCCTCCGCCAGGAAACGACAAACACATTCGGAGAAATTTCTTCATTCGCTACTATTTTTACAGGCCTCAATTCCTGGTTGTTTTCGTTCGACAACTGTTTTTGCATTGGTTGAATTTTCGATGTACCACTTTCCACGCACTCCATGTCCACTATAAACGTAAAATCCGATGGAAAGTTTAACTGAATCAGCAAATCTATTCCTTTGAAATACAAATTATTACTACTGAAATTTATGGAACCGACGATTTTTCTGTTATTTTTTGGGTAACTTTGCAGCGCCTTTCGAGTATAGAAAGCTTCATGCAATGTATGTTGATGGGAAAAATTTCAAAGGGTTTCAGGTGGGTTTTTGTGCAGTTATTGCTGCTGCCTGTCCATTTTTACCGTAGGGCAATTTCGCCACTTACAACTCCCTCCTGCCGTCATATTCCAACTTGTTCGGAGTATGCCATTCAGGCAGTGAAAATTCATGGTCCGGCGAAAGGTTTTCTGTTGGCCACAAATCGTCTCTTGCATTGTCATCCCTGGGGCACGTCGGGCTATGATCCGGTTCCACCAAAAAAGCAGAAATTCCAATGAGAAAATTAGCCAAATACAGCTCTTACAATAATATCCTTGGCATCAGCCGGCAGCAAGTTATTCCAATTTCATTGCTTTTCAGCTTGTTCCTGCTGATGGCATGCCAGGGCTCTCCTGTTAAGAAAGAGGGCAAGGTCGTATTTGCCAGTATTCTGCCGTTGCAGTATTTTACGGATCAAATCACCGGAAAGCTCTACAGGTGTGAAGTAATGGTTCCTCCCGGTGTAGGTCCCGAGACTTACAATCCAACCCCCCGGCAAATGGGTGAGATGACAAAAGCGGCTGCCTACTTTGCCAATGGATTTCTTGGTTTTGAGGAGGCTTATCTATCCAAATTTCAAGCGAACAATCCCAACCTCTTGTTTGTCAATGCCTCAAACGGGGTAGTGTTGATTCAAGATCGGAAGAGCACACGTCTGAACTCCAGTCACCTGAAGGTATCTCGTAT
>CAZGSQ010000162.1:0-7170 GCA_964528535.1 uncultured Tangfeifania sp.
AGATAGCTTCAGGTGACTGGAGTTCAGACGTGTGCTCTTCCGATCTGTCGACACCTGCCGAGAGGAAGAGATAGCCTTCGGGATCGACGAACCACCATTTGCCGTCGATCTTTTCGGTACGGAAGAATCCAGTTGCCTTGACCTTCCTGGTAAGGTAACCACCGAATTTGGAATAGTTGAACTCCTTGGTAGATACGGTTTCAGTCTCCTCTCTGGCCCATTCTTTCCTGAGTTGATTCAAAGATTTGATTTTGCCTTCGAAATTGCCGAGGTTCCACTGGCCAAATTCATCCACGACGGGTTTGGTGCCGAGGTAGAGGTCGCCCGGATCTGCGACGGAGAGGGTGATGGAGCGCAGTTCTAAAACAGGGTTGTTGATGGGGGCATTCATGCGGATGCCAATTGAATCGATACCGGTGAGTGCACCTCGTTTGCCTCCGAGGTTGATCCAGCCTGTGAAGCGGTCCTGGTTGAAGGTGGCCGCCAGATCGTGGGCTGCATCGGGAAGCGCCCTGTAGAACCTGAGCGGGATGGCCAGTTTGTTCCAACCATTGGCACAGTAACTCATTATGCGCAGCTCGTTGTAGCCTGTGGCGGTGGTAAACCCAACCTGGAACCGTTGCGGCGTTGAGATCCTGAACTCCAGGACAACAAAGTTAAAACCATCCCAATTGGTGGGCAATGCTGGGGAAACATCCTTTGTGGCAATTTTTCTTCCGGATACCTCCATGTTGCTGTCGAATTGGATTTTGACCGTTTTTTGTGCCTGACAAGGTTGGAGGAAAAGGATCGCGGCGACGAGCAGAAGCAAAGAATGAAGCGTTGATTTATTTATCATTTGTCGCAATTTATTTTCAAATGGATGAGATTGTGGTTTTTGGTGCATGCTCACAATCTGGGCGTTAGCATCAGGCTAAATTTGTCATTCATTTTGGGAGCCTTGGCTTTCAGGTTGATACGGCGGATGTTCTCACCCCAATTTCTTTTGACACCCTTGTCCTCCATCTTGTCCAACGGGATCTTCTCGACAGATACATCGAATTGTGCGGCATTGTATTTCAGTATGAAATCCTGTGCTTTGGCCCCTTCAGGGGCATAATGGATGGTAAGTTCACCCGGTTTGACCACTTCAGCCGGATAGCAGGTCATCAGGTGCTGGACAATGGATGTGGCCTTTGTTAGCCTCACATCATCCTGAAGTTGCACATTTTTTCCATGGTTGAGTCTGACGGTTCTCGTCCAGCTTGTAATTCCGGCATCTTCGGGATAAGATTTGGCGATGTCGAGGGTCAACATGGAGGAGTTCTTGTCGCTCTTACAGGATACCTTGCCGGCCTTGAATTCGGGACCGGGCAGCTGATCCTTGCCATTGACGGTGGGCAGGTTGTGAAAGTCTGAGCAGTTGTACCATATTTCGTACCGCTTGTTGCTGAAGGTTTTACGGGTATAGGTACCACTGCCAACGTCGATGAGCAGCGGCAGGCCGTTGTAATAGACTATGAAGTTGCCTATGTCGTTGTGGTTGTGGCTTTCGTCGTTGTTACCACCCTTTGCGGCCAGGAAGAATCCATCGGTGGAGCCTTGTTTGTCGCGTGAGATCATCACTTGCAGATCGGGCAGCCAGGTCTCTTTTGGCAGGGGAAGTCCTTGTTCAGCAGACTGGTACTCTTTCTGGATGAAAAGTGCGAAAAAATTTCTAAAATAGTGTGCCCTGCCGGAAGAACCCTCGCCGGGGACGCGGTAGTAGGCACCAAATTTCATCATATCGGCATCCTTGATCTCCTTGCCGAACCGGTAGATCATGTCGGCCGCCATACCCGGCTTCGGGCTGGCATCTGCAAAGTTCATGAAATAAAGGGAGCTGATTTGGGCACGGTAGATGAAGCGGCCCATGTTCTTGAATTTTTCGTCGTTGAAAACGTATGAGAAGGAGTTGTTGGTAGCCAAATTGAGCATGGCGATGTTGTCGTAGAGGGAGGCAGCTGCGGCGCCCCAGTAGCCCGGACCTTCGTCGCAACCACCGTCCTGTGGATAAGGGTTGAGAAAATTGTCGAGCACCGTCAGAATCCTTGCCACCGTCTCGGTACGTTTGTTGTCGTCTTTCTCAAGGAGAAGGACGGCATTGAGCCAATTGGAACAGATCCATGGATTCCAGTTGTTTGGGCGGCGGCCGTCGCCATTCGCACCCATGAAGCCATGGTGAGTGGTCATCAGTGGAACGAAGATACGGCTGTTTGTCTCGTCGTAGATGCGTTTGCGGATTTGTGGGGAGACCGCTTCGAGTTTGTCGCCAAGAAAGTAGTCGACCCATGCCAGGAAGGTGGCTGTCTCGGCTGAAAAGAGCTCGACAAATGGTTGCCTGACATTGATCAGTCCTGACAGTTCTTTCGTTTTGGGCAGGTGGGCCGGAACACCCCAAAAAGACTCCTCGCAGATATTCCATACGCCGTCGATGATCTGGTCGATAAACCGACCCTTGTTCTCATAGATTTCGGCTAACAGGAGTGTGCCGAGCACCTCCCGTTTCTTGAAACTGATGGATTGGTACTCATCCCTGTCGCCTGTGCGCTCTATCAGGAGCGATTTGGTGGCGGGGATGGAGGGCCATTCGTATTTCAGATAGCTCTCGGCCGTTTTTACATAGGCTTTCATCATTGCCTGATCGGCTTGTGCCCAGCCGGCACGGTCGTTGATCTTTGGAAAAGGAGCCCATTTCTCGTAAGAGATGATTAATTTGGAAAGTTCTTCTTTCGTGAATTTTCCACTCAGGAGGTTCTGGGCGTCGGCAAGGAAACCCATGCAGAACATGAGGGTGAAGAGTAAAAAAGTGATTTTTTTCATTGCGTTCTATTTGGTTTTAAGTACTATATCTGCATAATCCATAAAGTAATTCCAATCTTTGAGCAACAGATCGTGCTTTCCATCCCTGATGTGGTAAGCTACCATACCACTTTGAACCGGAGTGTTCACGAGGGGCATTGTTAATGGAAGAACAGATTGGGTCTGGAAGAGATTATAGGCAGGGAGGGCCTCCCTGAGTGCGAGGTACTGTCCACGTGGATCCCCCCATAAGTCGTTGGCAGCGCTGGCTATGTAAAGCGGACGAGGTGCAGTCAGCGACAGGAGCATGTGCATATCGACTGGTAAGGCCTCCTCGTTTTTACTGTAATTTTTAAAGTTGGTGCAGAACCAATGTGGAAATGCCCTGTTGATCTCGTAGATTGTTTCTCCAAAACTTCTCCTGCAAAGCGATGAGCCGACACATCCGGCTTCATTGCAAACAACCATGGCGAAGCGGGGGTCCGTCGCGCCTGCCCACAGGGCAGTCTTTGCACCACGGGAATGACCAACTACGGCAATTTTATCAACAGCAACATCCTTGTCAGTGATCAGGTAATCCAAACAACGGCTAGCGCCCCAGGCCCATGCAGCAATGGTACCCCAGGAATCGTCTGTCCTTTTTTGATCGAGCAAACCATGAATGCCATTCCTAAATCCATCGTCTGCATCCGGATCCACCTCGGCATTGTCGAAAGCGGCAATGGCATACCCTCTGGCAACAATCTCCTCAGCTGGCCAGAATTCACGTTTGATGGTCCTGGTGAAATCTATGTTTTTCGGATCACGGTTACAGATTAACAAGAATGTGGGAGCAGGTGTTTTTATTTTATTGGGGGTAAAGAGGCCCATATGGATGGTCATGGAATTTGATTGAGCCACGATTCTGATCTCAACCAGTTTGAACGTAGCCGTCCCATTCATGGCATTGGCATCGACCTTGGTCACTTTCATGCTTGTCTGCCAGGGAGTAACAGGAACGCGTCCAAAAACCTGGCTGGAAAAGATTTCGAGTAGCTCAGGACGTCGGATCTCCATCCATTCCTTACTGTTGACAATCTTTTTGTTCGATGCACTCTTCATAAGTTCAGGTAAACGGAAGGAAGGAACCTTATCCTCATCGTAATTGATCAAAATGAGTTTCTCTGACTTTTGGTCCTGTGTTTTTTTTAGGGAATGCGCTACTTTCTCACCTTGTGCAGCGAGGGTCAAGGACAGAATCAGCATAAGGAGAAGGTCTTTTCTCATGAAATAGTATCTTTATATTTTACATTTTTTTGATATTAATCGAAATGCAGGATGCCCTCTTTGACGGCGGGTACCTCAAAAATGACCCTATTTCCAGATTGTTTGTAGTTGATTGTCTTCGTGTTATCCCCGGTAGTTAGTGTTATTTTCTTTGATCCGTTGAAAGGGATTCCAATTTCAGTTTTCTGGTTACAGGATAACCGGATCGTTCTGTTGAGTAGGATCATACTTGCCGAACCATTCGGTAATTTCGATCTCAGCAGGTAAGTTTGATGGCGAATCTCCTCTCCTTTTCCAAGGTAAAGCGCAGAGAGGCTTCCGTTTTTATACCCCGCGATGCCAAAATAGCCCTTGAGGCTTCCGTTTTTAGTCGTTTGCACCTTACCAGGATCTGTGGATTGATAGATTTCCTGGTAAGAATGGTCCTTGTTGAAGATTGTTACAGCTGTAAAACTGGCTGGATCGGCAATTTTTTCGACTGAAACATGGTCGACGGAGTAATTCTGCTGCCCTTTGTAAGGTTCAAATACGGTGATGAAGGGCTTTGTTTTGGCCTCTGATGCAGTATGAATGGTTATTAAAGGAAGATGGCTTCCGGCATAAATTTTTCCGGAAGTCTTTGTTTTCAAGGATTTAGCCTTAAAGTAGCTTCTTCCTTCACCGCCTGGGATGAGCACTTGAAGGAACAGGTCATCTGACTTGTCATCCCTTATGGTAAAAATTGCGGTGAGGGCCTTCTGGTAGTCATCCAACTTTTCGACCTCCTCGAAAAACCGGAAACCCGGGTAGTCCTTTTCAGTTCTTGGGTAAATGGTGGCCGTTGTCTGAAGCGGCTGGCGGTTGCTGTCGAGGAAGGTCACTGCGTCGCCAATGTTGTGGTAGACATAATCGTTGCTTGTGGCATTGTCAGACCTGAAAATGTCGATGTAATATCCAGTTGTAGGCGAAGTTCGGACAATGGAGAGAGTGCGCGACTGGTTGGTATTGGTAGATTTGTCGAGGTAACGGGTATCCGTAAAAGAGAAATCTGGCGAGACTGCATCCTGATCGGCGATTGGTTCCATGGCGGCCAGTTCGATTTGTCCGATGTTTTTCGCGCCGGCTGCACCACTAAAGGGAACTGAGCTGGAAGAACCGGCGGCTACCACGGTGTTGTGTGCGGCCCATTGACTGTAATAATTTCTGTGCAGGGGGTGTTCGTAGTTGGGGCCAGTCCCGGCATCAATGCCAAGGACTTCGTTCAGTCCGTAGAGTTCCATGGCCATGCCGTTGCAGTGGTTGTGGTTGTAGGTTGCGCCCTGGACACCGATCATCAGTCCTGTAAGGGGATCTGTGCCGTTTCGCTGGATGAAATAGCGGGCAAAATCGAGTGTGCCTGTACGTTGCCAGCGAAAGGTGGCATTGGTTTCGGGAAGGTTGGGAAGGAAGCACAAGAGTCCCAGGAATCCGGATCTCTCCCGCTTGTAAATTCCTCCGTCTACCATTTTTTTCATGGAGGCCAGCATGTCGGGCAGGATGGGCTGGTTGTACTTGGCGGCGCCCAGAATGCCAATCTCGAGTGATTCAGCGCTTTGGGAGGCCCTTCCGGTATCCCCAAATCCACCTACCGTAAGATTGGGAAACGAATATTTGAGCATGGCGTAGGAGGCCTGGAAAAGTGCGGGGAATTTGCGAAAGATATCGTAGCCATTTTTCTCCAGCGCAAGCGAAGAGATGAGCAGGTTGCCTACTGGATAGTTGTGGTAACCACCGGGTTCTTTCCAATGGCCATCCGGCGTTAGCCAGTTTTTTACCGTGGATGGCAGTGCCAGTTGGCCATAGGCGCCATTGATGGTGTCTTTCGAAAGGATGAACTGAAGGTAATAATCTTTTTTCTGCTTGTTTTCGAGATTGAGTGTGGCAAATACCATGGTCGAACTTTCGGCTGCATACCAGTTGTTGTTCCAAAATCCACGAAATGCAAGCGTGGATGCAAATTTCTCGAAGACGGTTTCATACCAGTGGAGGTCGTAGCCATTTTGTCGCATGAATGGTTTCACAAAATCGAAGGCCAGGATGATTGGACGGTAATTGGCATCGCCCAGCGTTTGCATGTCGAGAAGTCCGGTTCGGCAAGGACCGACGATGGGTTCCTGGTAGTAGACCCCTTTGGCCCATTGGTCGAGCAGGTCGGCGGCAAAGCGGGCATATCTGGAATCGCCGTTCAGCCAGTACAGGATGGCGGCATCAAGGGCCAGGTCGTTGATGTCACCGTTGATGTTGGAGATAAATGCCTGTGGATCGATCCAGTCTTTCTTCCCAGTTTCTGGATTGTAAAGTTGCATCACCCTTGCAGTATCGTTGGGAACCAATTCGTCGATGTTGGGTTTCCTGTAGGGGGATCCTTTTTCTGTGATGGGCGAGCGGAGGTAGGTTGAGACCCTTACTGTAGGGTTTGGGGCGTTTCCAGTCCAATTGATCAGCCTTGCCCCCGACTCATCTGCGAAATGTCTGGTATAATACTTGCCAGGAATCCGGTTCATCTGGTATCTGCTCAATATCCACTGCGGATCTGTCGTATGACGTTCAACGTAAGGAGTGACATTTTTGCTGATCTCTTCGAAGATAGTTTTGGCCCAGGCCTGCTCTTTTATTTTGGCCAATACGGATTGCTTGTCGGCATCATTGACCAGGATGTGTGGATTTTGGGCAAGAACCAATGATTGACTGCAGAACAGCAGAATTATCGTCCATACTATTGAAATTCCGGGTATCTTATTCATCCTCATGATAGCTTGTGTTAATTTGCTTTATCCTATGCAATTTTCTGTATTTGAGCACTTCCGTCCGGGACGAGATTGCCAATTTTTTTGGTATTTGGATGCGGACGGTTTCGATGCTTTCAAACTCTTTCCTGGGTTTCACCCCGGGCTATTCATGTTTTACCCTTTCAGGGTCTCACCCTGCATTTGCCCATTCTCCAATCAGCCCAGTGCACATCATCTTCTTCGTCCCAGCCCCCCCCTTCGACCTTTCGACAAGCTCGGTGAACATCTTCTTCTTCGTCCCAGTCCCCCCTTCGACAGGCTCAGGGACCGGGGTTAA
>CAZGSQ010000163.1:0-7110 GCA_964528535.1 uncultured Tangfeifania sp.
TACACGGCTCTGAACACTCTTTCCCTACACGACGCTCTTCCGATCTGTTGTCGGCCTGGGTATTCGGACCAACCTGGAGGATGATGTTGGCATCTTTGGTGCCCGAGGTCGCGGAGAGTGTGACCCAACCGGTGCCACCCGAGACATAATTTACTACGATTTGCCACGTACCATTTGACTGAATATTCAGAAACTGACTCGTTGCCGTGTTAGGAAGGGAGGCAGTAGTTGTGGCTGAAAGCGTAGTCACTGTTTCTGTCTTGGAATCCTTGGAACAGGAGGTCAAAATGACGGCACAAAAAAGGGCGACTGAAAACAGCCTGGGAACAGTGGAAAAAAACTTCATGGTAAGCGGGATATTAGAAAGGGAATAGCCCGACCAATACGGACTATTCCCTGATTTGTAAGCTTGTTATCAGAATACTGAGATGACGACATCTGCCAACCGCGAGTTACCCGTGGAAGCCGTAACGCCCAAATTGATTGACACGGTGCTGTTGTCTTTGATGCGAATCTGAACCGCTCCTGGGAGTGATTCGCTGAGCACGATGGTTCTCGTATAGGTGGCGATGGTTGCAGTGTATTCAATGGCTGCACCCATGGGAACCCAGGTAGTTCCATCCTTCGAATATTCAACGACAAAATCTTTTGGTGCGGTGTTGCTGCCATATCCCTTGAATACCAACGACAAGGTTTTGCCTGAGGCGATGGCTTGTTTTGGGGTGAAGCTGAAGAGCCAGGCTTTGCCGAGATCCCATGATCCGAGGTAGATCGTTTTGGAAGAGGCGGTATAGGAGATGGCCGGCAGTGGGGCAGTAAATCCTGCCAAGGTGAGTGAAGCTGCCGTTGACTCGTCTGTAGAGGCAGTTGACGATGCTACCGGGAAGGCAGCAGGCTGAGCATCAAATGTCCAGGTTGCCAGGGTCTTTGCACTTGTCGGATCGATGACGGTTCCTGTTAGTACGATCGGGGAAGAGATGCCTGTTCCGGTGATGGTGAAGGTAACGGCTCCTGCAGCAGACGGTGTGCCTGTCAGCGGAATCGAGATATTTCCTGCGGCGGTGGCAAAACTACCCGAAGCAACTACCGGTGTTGTGATACCGGCAGCACCCGCACCTGAAACGGCGACCGACAGGTTGTATGTCTGACCAATGTTGGCCAGGGTATAGGGCAGGGTGATCGCATTGTCGACTATGAAGGCTACTCCCTTCTTCATAGCTCCGGCCAGGAGAGCAGTGCCATAGGTGAGTACAGGAGCACTTCCGAAACGTGTATTTGTCAGACCTGCGAAGTCGGCCCTTGTTTGGGGAAGCAACTGATAGGTGGTGATATTGATGTTGGCGATCCCTTTTAAGATACCACTTCCCTGTGGGACTGCAAGTGCCTTGTATTCTGAGTAGGAGGCGTTGAACATTTCGAAAGCTTCGCCGGTAGTGGATTCCATTTTGATAGAAGTATGCGCGGTCCCAACGACCATGGTTTTGGAAAGATCTGCATTGATAACCTGAACGTTACTGATGGCTACGTACATTGATTCATAGCTGCCTGTGATAAACTGTGCGGCCGTGATTGATTTGGCAGGGATCACTGTGGTTTTACCCGTGGGGGTCATGTTGGCATTGGCAAGGCCGTTGATTTGAAGCAATCCGTTGTATTTGGAGAGGACGGCTCCGATGAGGCTAATTTCGAGTTCTGTACCGACGGCCATGGTCGTTGCATCGGCCACAAGACGGATGCACATGCCGGCAGTACCATCCGAAATGTAGATATTTTTGAGGGAAGTGGCGTTACCACCGGTTTGGTCGCTGATCAGGCTACCCTTGACGTACAGATCCTGTGAAATAGTTGTTTCTCCTTTGGCCCTCAATTCGGTCAAGGTTATGTATGTTTTTACTACTCCGCCTTGCTGAATCTTGGCCGTAAGGACAGTCGCTCCAAACTTTACTTTAACAGCAGCTTCGCGGGGAGCGGCATCGTTTGGCAACAGGGTAAAAGTAAGATTGGTGCTTCCTGTCCCACTTAGTGTTGCACATGCGACGTAGGGTGCATCCGTAGGTAATTCAATAGTCCAGTCGGTATTGGCCACGATGGCCAGGACTACATTTCCGCCTGTTTTTGGCGCTGCAATGGTTTCCGTTCCAAGAATGACGTAAGGAGCCTGGGTGGTGTCCTTCTTGCTACAGCTGGTTGACACGATAATCATCACCAGGATGGAGGCAAAGCTGAAAAGTTTCTTCATGATTTTTTCGTAAAGATTTTGACAAAATTATTTGGGCTGGTTATCATAAACATTGATTTTATGATCCGCAAAATTAGAATTTATTTTGCAGCAAAAAGGTGATTTCCATCATTTATGCACTCCTGACCGTTGTTTTGAAACAGTCTACACGGGGGAAGAAAGTGATGTAAAAAGGCAGTAGTTTGTTGTCTGAATGAGAATTTTCAGAATTGAAGAATTAACATAATTGGGAGATAATTGTTTTGACTCCCGCCTCCAACGGATGGCACAAATTGGCTGGATAAGAATTTTCAGAAGAGCAGTTTTACGCTCTCCCGGTCGCCCCTCTGCGCTATTTTATCTCAGCACCATCGTTGATCTCTTCGGCAGGTGTAACGAAGACCAGTCTGCCTTCCTTGCTTTCTGCCATCAGAATCATCCCTTGCGATTCGATTCCCTTGAGATTCTTGGGAGCAAGATTTACCAAAATTGAAACCCGCTGTCCGATTACCTGTTCGGGTTCGTAATGTTCGGCGATGCCGGAAACCACGGTACGCTGGTCGATGCCGGTGTCGATGGTGAGCTTCAGCAATTTTTTGGTTTTGGCCACCTTTTCTGCAGCCACAATGGTGCCTGTACGGATATCCATCCTTGCAAAATCGTCGTATTCGATGTGTGACTTTTCAGCGGCCAAAGTAGCCTGTTCCAACTCATTGGCTTTTTTTGTAGCCAATAGTTTGGCTATCTGGCGCTGGATGGCATCGTCTTCAATCTTCTCGAAAAGAAGCTCCGGCGTGTTTACCTGATGACCAGCCAGAAGAAGATCTTTTCTACCAAGTTCACTCCACTGCAATTTCTCCAGGTTAAGAAATGAACGAAGCCTGTTCATGGAGTAAGGCAGGAAAGGTTCGAAGGCGATGGTAAGATTCGCTGTAATCTGAAGAGAGGTATGAAGGATTGTTTTCACCCGTCCGGGATCGGTTTTCACCAATATCCATGGTTCCATGTCGGCCAGGTATTTGTTCCCCAATCGTGCCATCTCCATGGTCAGTCGCAGTGCCTCACGAAAATGGAAGGTATCGAGGGCCCTTTCAATGTCTGCTTTGAGCTGATCAATGGTGGCCAGGGCCTCCTCATCACGGAGTTCAAGTTTCCCGGCTACGGGTACTACCCCCTCATAATATTTGTTGGTTAGCACTATTACGCGGTTCACGAAATTGCCGAGAATGGCCACCAGCTCGCTGTTGTTGCGTGCCTGAAAATCTTTCCAGGTAAAGTCGTTGTCCTTGGTTTCGGGGGCATTGGCCGTGAGGGTATATTTCAACACGTCCTCCTTACCAGGAAACTCTTCGAGGTACTCGTGAAGCCAGACCGCCCAGTTGCGGGAAGTCGAGATTTTATCCCCTTCGAGGTTAAGAAACTCATTGGCAGGTACATTATCCGGCAGAATATAAGAACCTTCGGCCTTCAAAATGACCGGGAAGATGATGCAGTGAAAAACGATGTTGTCTTTTCCGATAAAATGAAGCATCCGGGTCTCCGGATCTTTCCAGTATTTTTCCCACTCCGGAGTCAGCTCTTTTGTGGCAGAGATATAGCCAATGGGAGCATCAAACCATACATAGAGCACTTTTCCTTCGGCGCCCTTGACAGGAACCGGAATGCCCCAGTCGAGGTCTCTGGTAACTGCTCTGGGATTAAGTCCGCCGTCGATCCACGACTTGCACTGCCCGTAAACATTGGGTTTCCACTCCTTGTGTCCCTCGAGTATCCACTCTTTCAGCCAAGGTTCGTAATGGTCGAGTGGGAGGTACCAGTGCTTGGTCTCTTTCATCACGGGTACGTTGCCGCTCAGCATTGATTTGGGGTTGATAAGATCGGTAGCATTGAGAGAGGTGCCACAACTTTCGCACTGATCGCCGTAGGCTTTTTCGAAACCGCATTTGGGACAGGTGCCAGTGATGTATCGATCAGCCAGAAACTGATTGGCCTCTTCGTCGTAAAACTGTTCGGAAGTTTGTTCGATAAATCCGCCTTTGTCGTAGATCGTCTTAAATATTTCAGAGGCTGTTTCGTGGTGAATTTTGGCACTGGTGCGGGAGTAGACATCGAAAGAGATTCCAAATTTCTCAAACGAATCCTTGATCATGCCGTGGTATTTGTCGACAATGGCTTGCGGGGTGGTTCCTTCTTTTTTTGCCTTGATGGTAATTGGAACACCATGCTCGTCGGATCCACCAATAAAAAGCACCTCCTCCCCTTTCAGGCGGAGGTAGCGGGCAAAAATATCGGCAGGAACATAAACGCCAGCCAGATGACCGATATGCACAGGACCATTGGCATAAGGCAGGGCGGAGGTGATCAGGGTTCTCTTGAAATTGCTCATTTGGATGGATCTCTTTTGTCTACACTTCAAATAGGGTGCAAAGATAAGTAATCGGGTGCATTTAAGGAAAAGAAACAAAGTAAAGCTAATGAAAGATATAATCTGTAAATTTGTTGAAACTCTTATATGAAACCTCGGATTTACATAGATACATCAGTTGTCGGAGGATAATTTGACGAAGAATTCAGTGAGCCAACTAAAAAATTATTTGAAAGACTTGAAAATAAAGAAATCATTTTTATTATTTCAGACCTACTTGAATTGGAGCTGATCAGTGCCCCTCAAAATGTAAGAGAACTATTGTACAATTTTTCAGCAGATAAGTTTGAACGTATTAATTTGACAGAGGATGCAATACAACTAGATGATACTTATATCACAGAAAAGGTTATCGGAAAGACAAGCTTAGAAGATTGCAGACACATTGCATTAGCAACAATAAATAAGGTGGATGTCCTGGCGAGCTGGAATTTTAAACACTTCGTAAATCTTGACCGGATTAAGGGGTATAATTCTGTCAACTATAGGTTTGGATACCCTATGATCGAAATTAGAAGTCCTAAAGATTTGGTTAATTATGGAGACTAAGAAAGAAAAATCATTTGACGCAGTAAAAATGATGCGCGAAATTCGTGACAAAATAAGTAGTGAAACTCAGAATATGACTTTTGAAGAGTTCAAAAAATATATTGAATCACGAATAAAATCCAGCGGACTTAAACCAATTGGTCAATAATTGCTGAGTTTCTACACCCTGGAATTACTTCCTGGTTTCCTAAAAAGTTAAAACCTTGTCGCTGTCAATTACCCAATCAGCCAGAAAAGCCATGGTGGATTTGTTGGCCCCTTCAAAATAAGGCTGGTTTTTGTAAATACCGCAGCGCGACATGCAGGTTCCGCAAACCTCCACCTGAACATTGTTAGCAATCAACTCGCGCAACATTTTTGATAAGTCCTGGTCGTATCCCTCCGGCGGTTTACAGGCATCCCTGGCGAGATCCACAGCCGCATTCATCAGAAAAATCCTGACAATATGATCCTTCTTATTTAATGTCTCAGCCAAACGGAGGCCATTCCAGGTTACATCGGTCTGGTCGTAAGGTTCATGGTTGAAGATAATCAGTACTTTTATCATCTGGATCGGTTTTTATGTTTAACAATGTTCACAACTACATGCTTTTCCTTCGGCTTTTTCAAATGCCTCTTTTCCTTCTACCAGTGAAAAATAGATCAAGCCAGCTGATCCAATCAGATCGGCATAGGCAAATCCTGTCACCTCATATATTAGGCTGGATGCAAGCAAAACCAATGACATGTAGATACAAACCTTGGTGCAATTGGCATCTGCGATGATTGCTTCTGAGTTCAGCTGTTTCCCAATTTTCTTTTTGGCATTCAGCAGCCAGAGCATCACCAAAATTGATATGACAGCAATCACAACACCCCACAGTGTTGTCTCAGGGGTATGATGGTTAACGATGCCAATGACAATACCTGTTAAAAGACCCAGTGCCAAAAGGTAGAAAGCTAACCCGGTTATTTGAAGTGCCCTGGTTTCGAATGGTGTCTTGGAACTTTCTGGGTTTTGCCGGATACGTTTGATCATCACAGCAATACCAATCCCCGACATCACCTCAATAAAACTATCGGCTCCAAAGCCGAACAGGGTCAGTGTTTCATCCTGGTAACCCAGAATCATAGCGATGACCCCTTCCAAAATATTGTAAAGGATGGTAAATAAGCTTAACTGGAAAGCAGTATGGTACCCTTTTCGTTCGTTTTGTTCCATGAGCTTAATTTAACCAAAATTTCCTTCCAGATACTGCTGAAATTTTTCTTTGTATTGTTCGCTAACGGGGATGTAAACTTTGCCATCGAAGACGATTCTGTTGCGATCGATGACCGATATTTTGTTAAGCTGGACTATAAATGAGCGGTGAACACGCATAAACTTGTTGGGCGAAAGTTGTTCTTCGATGGCTTTCATGCTCAACTGGGTCAACACAGGAGCACTGTTTCCCAAATGTATTTTGATGTATTCGTGCTGGCTCTCGATGTATTTGATGTCGTCCAGTTCGATGCGAACAAGCTTGTATTCTGATTTTACAAACAGATGACTGGTTGTGGATTTAACAACTTCCGGTAGTATGGCCGACTTTAAATCGACCAATTCTTTCACCTTGTTGGCTGCTTTGAGCAAACTGGTAAAGGAGATGGGTTTAAGTAAATAATCGACTGCCTCCACCTGAAATCCTTCCACCGCATATTCACTGTAGGCGGTGGTAAACACGATGTATGGCTTATCTGTCAATGATCTGACAAATTCCATCCCATTGATAACCGGCATGTTGATATCGATAAACAGGAGCTGGATCTTACTGCTTCTGAGGATCTCCATCGCTTCGAAGGCACTCCGGCACTCGGCCACCAATTCCAGAAATGGTATTTTCTGGATATAGCTGGCGATCTTCTTTACTGCCAGTGGTTCGTCATCAATGGCTATGCA
>CAZGSQ010000164.1:0-7107 GCA_964528535.1 uncultured Tangfeifania sp.
CTGGGTAGGGAAATTCTCCAGTACTTTATAGCTATCCTTGCTCTCTTGTTGTACGACTGTCATGGTACCTTCACCATTGGAGCTGTAGGCACGCTTCTTGCTGGGATCAAAGGTTACGCCGTCACATCGGTCACCGATAGGAAGCTGAGCGATTACTTTTCCACTCTCAGCATCTACCACCACCATCAATTTGTTGCCGCAAACTGAAAAAAGCCTGTGATTGAGCTTGTCCAAAACCAGACCGCTGGGTTCTTCACCTGGTGCAAGTGGCCAATTTTTTTCTACTTTCAATGTCGTCGCATTGATGACTGAAATTTTGCTCTTGTCCTCAATATTGACAAATATATTTCCTTTTCCGTCTGATGCTGGAAATTCAGGCTTTCCATCCAGTTGAATGGTAGCACATACCTGATCTGTTTTGGCGTCGATCACCGTAGAATTAGAGGTTCTGCCGTTGAAAACAAACACTTTGCGGGAAAAAATATCGTACATCAATGCATCCGGATTCGCTCCAGTTACCTTTATTTTTGATAACTTTTTAAGCGTTTTCAGGTCAAAAACAGTTACAGTAGAGTCCCTTCCATCGCTGATATAGCCTTTGTTGAGGTCGTCGGCAAAAGTAATGCCGTGAACCCCCTTGGTATCTTCAATGGTCCCTATTAGGGATTTGGTTTTCAAATCGACTACCTGCACAACATTTCCGTGAGATACGAACAGACGACCACCGGTTTCGTCAACAGAGAGGTAATCCCAACCGCCTTCTCCGGGCAGTGCGATTTTGTTAGCAATTTTGTAGGCAGCTGGCACTGTCTGCGCAGCAAGTGTCAGGCTTGAAAAAAGAACCATCAAGGCAAAACCAAAGCTTTTTGTTTTCATTCGTAAATTTATTTGTTAAATAATTGAATATCTGCAAGTACTAATGGAACTCGCAGGTGAATTTACATCGCCTTTTGTGGGTGTTGCCCATGCTCCTTTCATACTATACCATTTTGTTTTTTAATTGCCAGAGTGAACACCCATACCATCCTACTCGGTTGGTTTGAATTGCCCAACCGGTTATTTTATAAATATATAATTCAAAGCAATTTGACATAAAAACAAGGCCTTGGTTTAACATTCCACGAAAATACCATTATATTTTAATTGTTTAGGGGTATTTTTTGAGTTGACTGTCATGGTAATGTTGTTTCATAGCATGTATTTTATTATCACCTTCATTTCAAATCCTGTTACATTTGCAAAAAAATCAGTGTAAAATGAAGACTTTTATCACGTCCCTATTTCTTTTGACTGTCGCCTCACTCCTGGCTGCAGTGAATCCTACTGACAAACAGCCTATTAAAAAAAATTACGTACCCGATGCGCCCAAATTAAAAAGTGACCTGATGACACCAGAGGTACTTTGGTCGTTTGGACGCGTAGGTGCGTTTCATGTTTCGCCGGATGGCAAGACTGTGCTTTACGACGTAACCTTTTACAATATTGCTGAGAATAAGTCCTACAGGGATCTTTACCTGGTGCCTGCAGATGGAGGCAAGAACAGGCGGATCACCGATACACCAGAGAAGGAGTCTGAAGCTTCATGGCGTCCCGATGGACTGAAGATTGGATATCTTTCAGCTGTCTCGGGCGAGCCACAACTCTGGGAAATTAATCCTGATGGGTCTTCACCAAAACAAATATCTCATGTAGAAAACGGTATTGCCGGATTCACGTATGCTCCGGACATGAAACATGTTTTATACATCGGAAATGTAAAGGTTGACAAGGATGTCCACGATCAATATCCCGATCTGCCTTTGGCCAATGCACGGTTGTATGATGACCTAATGTACCGTCATTGGGACTCCTGGAGCGATGGCACTTATCAGCACATTTTTGTGGCCAAGTACAGCGAAGCAGGTCTTTCTGAAGATAGGGACATTCAGCAGGACGAAAAATACGATTCCCCACTAAAACCAAATGGAGGGATTGAGCAGATTGCCTGGAGTCCCGATGGTAAGACCATTGCTTACACCTGTAAAAAGAAATCAGGCAAAGAATATGCCCTATCTACCAACTCTGACATCTATCTATACCATCTTGCGACGGCTACTACCACGAATCTTACTGAGGGGATGATGGGTTACGATCAAAATCCTGCTTTTTCGCCGGATGGTCAAAAGATTGCCTGGGAATCCATGGCCAGGGATGGCTATGAAGCAGATAAAAACAGGCTTTTTGTTGCTGATCTTGCCACCGGGAAAAAGGAAGATTGTAGTTTAGGTTTTGATCAGAATGTTCAGAATCTTGCCTGGTCTAAAGACAGCAAGAACATCTGGTTCATCTCCGACATCAAGGCTACAGATGAAATTTTCAAATTGGAGCTTGCTTCCAAAAAAATCACCAGGGTCACAGATGGCATGCACAACTACCAATCTGCGGCACCTGCAGGCGAGAAACTTGTTGCTTCCAAAGTCTCCATGTCAAAACCTGCTGAGTTGTACCTGGTGGATCCAAAAACAGGTCTGGACAAGCCAATTACCTTCGTCAACAAAGGCATTCTGGATCAGTTGGCTGCCGCAAAAGTAGAGAGCAGATGGATCACCACCACCGACAACAAGAAAATGCGAGTCTGGGTAATTTATCCTCCGCATTTCGATCCGAAGAAAAAATATCCTGCATTGCTTTTCTGTGAAGGAGGACCCCAATCGACTGTAAGTCAATTCTGGTCTTACAGGTGGAATTTCCAGATCATGGCAGCCAACGGCTACATCATCGTCGCGCCAAATCGCCGGGGTTTACCCGGATTCGGACAGGAATGGAACGAGCAGATTTCAGGTGATTATGGAGGCCAGAACATGAGGGATTATCTGACCGCAATTGATACACTCGCGGCTGAACCATACGTCGACAAGAACAGACTCGGGGCAGTAGGAGCCAGTTATGGAGGCTATTCCATCTATTATCTTGCCGGAATCCATCAAAAAAGGTTCAAAGCCTTCATCTCGCACAGCGGGATATTCAATCTCGAAGCCATGTATTCCACCACCGAAGAGATGTGGTTTGTCAATTGGGACAACGGAGGATCATACTGGGATGCAAAGAACCTGGTGGCTCAAAATACCTACAAGAATTTTTCGCCGCACAAACTGGTACAGAACTGGGATACCCCGATGTTGGTCATTCATGGAGAAAGAGACTATAGAATTCCCTACACACAAGGCATGGGTGCCTTTAATTCGGCGCGGTTAAAAAACATACCGGCTGAACTTTTGCTTTTCCCCGAAGAGAATCATTGGATACTGCAGGCACAGAATGGAATTCTCTGGCAACGGGTTTTCTTTAACTGGTTAGATCGTTGGTTAAAGTAGTTTTATCAAGATTTTTTGTATATTTACGTCCGATTAATCCAGCTAAAATGAGTAGCAGAAGACTGTATGATAAAGTGATGACTATCGTTGGAACGATGATGATTTTCTTTTACCTGGGACTCGCCTATATTCTATTTTTTGCAGAATATTTTGCTTATATAGAAATTACGTTAAGGGTAATATTTGGGACGCCATTGGTATTGTATGGTCTATATAGAATCTTTCTTTCTTATCAGAGGATAAAGGAGAATTTTTTTGAGACAGATGACGAATAATAGTTAGTTATTTAGATGCTTAAGTACTGACTTTCAACTTTATTTAAATTGTTTCTAAATTTAATAAGTATTTTGTACTGTTTTAATTTGAAACCTAAAGAGTTCACCCAAAAAAAAAATAAGATTGTTATAATTTATTGCCCTATAACAAATTTGATTTATTATTATTGCAACGAAATTTCAACCATTTGTAACTAAATTAGTGAAACACACTTCGACAAAGAAGGATTTTAAGTCGCCAGGGCTTTCAGTCGGCATTTTTATGCTGGTGTTGGTGCTTGTGGTTCAATGCGGCAGGAACAAGAGTGCTGAATCTACTGAAACAACCACAAGAGGGACTATTCATGTATTGTCAGACGCCTCTTTCAGACCAATCGTTGAGGCTGAACTTTATACCTTTACAGCCCTGTACAAGAATGCACATGTCACGGCTACCTTTATGCCTGAAACTGAGCTCATCGCTGCCTTCTTAAAAGATTCTGTCAAAGTGGTTGTTACGGCTTGGGAACCCTCCGCTGAACAGAAAGAGTTGATGCTAAGCATGCAAACTGTTTTAAGAACAACTACTGTTGCAAATGATGCCATCGCCCTGGTGCTCAACAAAGAAAACAAGGATTCACTGTTGACTTATCAAAATGTGAATGACATTTTTACGGGCAAAATGACAGATTGGAAGGAGGTCAATGCTTCCTCCAAACTGGGAAAAATGGTGGCAGTTTTTGACGATGAGAAATCGACCAACATCCGTTATTTCAAAGAGAAATTTAAGCTTCCGGGTCAGTTGCCTGCTAACTTTTATTCCGTCAAAAGCAATGAACAGGTCATCGATTATGTGACCAAAAACAAGAGTGCCATTGGGCTTGTAAGCGTGAACTGGATTTGTGACAAGAAAGATTCGGTAAGCCGTTCCTTCACAGACAAAATCAAAATTGCTGCAGTTTCAGACCAGGTATTGAGCCCTGGTTCCTACTTCCTTCCTGTTCAGGGATCCATTTACGACAAGAGTTATCCTTTCACAAGAAAAATCAACATGGTTTCGCGGGAGTCTTTCAAAGGACTTGGGACTGGTTTGATTTCCTGGATATCTTCGGAACAGGGACAAAGAATTATCCTCAAATCAGGCCTGGTTCCAGCCACCATGCCCATTCGTTTGATACAGATTAAAAAGTAACTTTAATATTTCACCAAGATGATTACTCGCTCTATTCAAAAAATTTCTATCGTCCTGACAATGATTATGTTGTTTGGTGCAGCCGGATTGAAAGCACAGACATTGGAAGAAGCAATTACTGCTACCAACAATGAGCAATTTGACAAGGCAGATCAAATACTTCAGGGCCTGGCAAAGAGTGCACCGAGCAGCAAGGTTTACTATAGATTGGGCGAGAATACCATGTTGAACTTCTTTTCCGATACAATCTCCAACTCCCTAAAAGTAATTGCTGTTGAAGCCAAGCAGCAATTTGAAAAAGGGATTGCCATCTCTCCAAACGACCCATTAAACTACGTAGGTCTGGCCAAAGTTTCCTCTTATACGGGCGATCAGGCTACGGCTACACAAATGAGAGCCAAGGCGAAGAGTTTTTTACTCCCTTACAAAAAAGTCTCAAAAATTCCTAACCCACAGGAATATGCCTTTACACTTGCCAAATTGGCAGAATCGTACATCGTTTTTGACAAAGTGGATACCACCCTTGCAATGCCAAATATTCGTGAAGCATTGAGCATAGACCCAAACAATGGTGCCATCTATATCATCGCAGGAGATTTGTATTTGCTTGTAAACAATGGGTCTGTTGCCATCAAAAACTACAACAAGGCGCAGGAGATTGATGTAAAATCGCCAATCGCCAACATGAAGATAGGCAGTATTTATTTTAAAGGAAAAAATTTCGGTGCTGCCATACCTTACTACGAACAAGCGATAGCACTGGATAAAAACTATGCTCCTGCCTACCGCGAACTGGGACAACTGTACGCCATGGCTGCAAGATTGGAAGAATCCAAAACGAATTATGAGATTTATCTAAAATTGACCAACCAGAATATTCCTGCAAAGATCCGTTATGTTACCTCTTTGTTCTATTCGAAAAATTATGCAGCCGTTATCAAAAATGTAGAGGATATTTTTGCTGTTGATCAATCAAGAACTTATCTTAACCGAATTGCCGGTTATTCTTGCTATGAACAAGGCAACTATCCTCAGGCGCTCATTTACATGGACCGTCTTTTTGCTACCGTTCCTGCTGATCGGATTCTGAAAAAGGATTACATTTTTTATGCAAGGATCCTGATGAAAAAAAACTTGAATTATCCTAAATTACTCGTTGAGTTGGACAAAGCCAGTGGTGAATTAGCTGCAGTGAAGGAAAAAAATGAGTCTTTAAAGGGAGCCGCCAAAGAGAAAGAGAAAGTCAACGATGGACCTCTCATTGCGAAAGTTAGCGAACTGCAGAACAATGTCAATACCATCGAGAAAGATCTTGGAAAAGCATACGATGCCTATGAGAAGGCCATTACTTTTGACAAGGAGGATGCCAATTTGATTCAGGAAAAAGCAAATTTATTTTATCAGCACAGGCATTACAACGAGGCAGCTGAAACATGGAAACGATTACTTTCGAAAGGCAAGGACAGCGAAGAAAACTATCTTCAAATAGGCAAGGCTTATTACCAAGCCAAAGAGTTCGATAAGGCTGAAGAACTACTCAACCAGTTGATTGCCAAGTATCCTGACCACATGCCGGGTTATTTATGGGGTGCTCGAAATGCCTCTGCCAAGGATCCGGATTCCAAACTAGGTATTGGAAAACAGAAATTCACTGCATTGCTGGCCAAGGCATCGACTGACTCGGTAAAATATGCCTCTGAGATTTTTGATGCGTTGCGCTACTTGGGATACAATGCATTTCAATCTAAAAATTATGACCTCGCCAAAGCCTATTACAACCGGATGGCCAATCTTGATCCCAAGAACAAGGACATGATGATGCAGGCATACAATTCTACCGCTACCCTTTACATGTCGATGGGCGAATACGGCAAAGCCACTGAATCATACAACAAAATCCTCTCGTTGGATCCGGGGAATGCTTCTGCAAAGTCTTCTCTTCAATACATCGTGGCATTGCAATCAAGTGCGAAGCCCAAAGCCAGTCCCAACGAGATTACCGGAGTAATTAAGGACAAATCGGGGCAACCTATTGCAGGTGCGTCGGTTCGTGTAAAGGATACGGCTGCCGAAGCCTGGACCAACGCCAAGGGCGAATACAAGTTCACAATGCCTGAAGCCTCCACGGCACTCGTAATAAGTGCAAAAGACTTCAAATCCATTGAAATCCCAATTACAAAAGCCAGGGTCTACAATGCCTCCTTAGGCAAATAATCAATTCAGGAATCAAAGACAAAAAAATAGAGATTCACAAAAGTTTTATTTAACCACGAAAACAATTAAAAAGATGAGTAAAAATTCAGGTTCA
>CAZGSQ010000165.1:0-6987 GCA_964528535.1 uncultured Tangfeifania sp.
ACGAGGTAGCTTCAGGTGACTGGAGTTCAGACGTGTGCTCTTCCGATCTCTACCTGGTAGGACTGGGATTATCGTGGAACGTCCTCGACTGGAAACAAACCGGTCGCAGCAGGAAGATTCTCGAGGTGCAGAAAGAGATGATAGGCAGTCAGCGGGCGGCCTTCGACCAGAACCTCTCCGTCTCACTCCTGAGGGCCAATGAAGCGATCGCAAAGGCAGAACAATTGCTGAAGTTAGACGAAGAGCTGGTACTCCTTAGGGAGGACATCGCCAAACATTCGGCATCACAACTCGAAAATGGAACCATCAACTCAGCCGACTACATCACCGACCTGAACGCCGCAACGCAGGCGGTCATCAATAAAAAAAGTCACAAAGTGCAGTTTTATCAAGCAGTTGTGAATTACAATACCCTTGCGGGAAAGCCGTAGGACGAGGGGACTTGAAGGACTTGGGGACATGGAGAAGGGGTGACTTGGGGACAAGGGGATATTACTAAAGTAAGTAGGACGGCGGATCACCGGACATGAAAATCCCCTTTTGCCGTACAGCGGTTAAGGTATTGTAGGCCAATAATCCGCAACATAGAATATCAAATAAATAGAACAAAAAATACAATAATCTTGGAAAAATGGGAACCAAAAAATTTAACATTCTACCGGTCCTGATTTTGGGGCTGGTTATTTATTCCTGCAGTTCGCAGAAGAATGCATCGGATGCATTTGGAAATTTCGAGGCAGATGATCAGCTTGTATCGGCAGAGATAGCAGGTAAGTTGCTGAGCTGTAATTTTGAGGAGGGTAAAATTCTGACCAAAGGATCGGAGATAGCCGTTGTCGACACCATTCCGTTGGTACTCCAGGTTTCACAGCTGGTCTCTCAAAGAGTGACCATTCAAGCGCGGAAACAGAGCATCCAGACCCAGATTGCCGTCATTGAACAGCAAAAGAAAAATCTCGAAGTGGACAAAAACCGCATCAACAACCTCCTGAAAGATGGCGCTGCCACGCAAAAGCAGAAAGATGATGTAACAGGAAACATGGCCCTGTTCGACAAGCAGATCAGCAGCACACGTTCCCAGGAGTCTATCCTGGCCGGCGATCAGGAGGTGTTGAATACCCAGCTGGCTCAGTTGCAAGACAAGATAAACAGGTGTCACATTGTGGCACCTACCAATGGATTGGTTTTAGAACGGTACAAGAAAGCTGGCGAACTGGTTGGTCAGGGACAGTCCTTGTGCCGTATAGCCGATGTCTCTACGCTCAATTTGCGGGTATATGTGAGTGGCGATCAGTTGCCGCACCTCAAGATCGGCCAAAAGGTAAAAGTCCTGATTGATGATACGGCTACGCAAAACAAAACGATGGAGGGTACAGTCTCCTGGATCTCTTCGGAGGCCGAGTTTACCCCCAAAATCATCCAGACCAAGGTAGAAAGGGTAAAGTTGGTTTATGCCGTCAAGATAAAAGTCTCCAACGATGGATCCCTGAAGATCGGAATGCCGGGTGAAATGAAGTTTGTAGATTGAACCCGGCATGATCAATATCTCTAACATCGAAAAGAGTTATGCGGATGTGAAGGCGTTGCGGGGTATCTCACTCGACGTTGCCGAGGGAGAACTCTTCGGGCTGATCGGTCCGGACGGAGCCGGGAAAACCACCCTGATGCGCATCCTCGTCACTTTGTTGCTTCCCGACAAGGGCATTGCAAGGCTCGACGGACTGGATGTGGTGAATGATTTTAGCAAGATCAGGAAAATTGTCGGGTACATGCCCGGAAAATTTTCTCTTTACCAGGATCTTACCGTAGAGGAGAACCTGCAGTTTTTTGCAACGGTGTTCGGAGGCACCATCGGGGAAAATTACCACCTGATCAAAGACATTTACAGTCAGATCGAACCCTTCAAGGATCGTCAGGCGGGAAAACTCTCGGGCGGTATGAAACAGAAGCTTGCACTCTCCTGCTCCCTGATCCATGCACCCAAAATTCTGATTTTGGATGAGCCAACTACCGGTGTGGATGCGGTTTCCAGGAAAGAGTTCTGGGAAATGCTCAACAACCTGCGCCACATGGGCATCACCATCATGGTCTCCACCCCCTACATGGATGAAGCCAATCTGTGCGACAGGGTGGCCCTGTTTCAGAATGGGGAAATCCTGTCGGTTGATACTCCTGAAAATATCACTGCCAGCTTTACCAAGAGTCTGCTGGGGGTCAAGGTCAGCACTACCTCCGAAAGGTTTGAAAGTGTAGGCCTGCTGAAACGGCTCAAAGGCATCGATGCCGTCTTCTCCTTCGGTGATTCCATCCATGTTACCTGCGGAAGTTCGGATGTGAACGAAAAAACCGTAAAGGAATACTTGGACAGCAATGGCATGCAGCACGCAGTGGTAGAGAAAATCCAGGCCGGCATCGAAGATGTTTTCATGGAGCTGATGCAACACAACTGAAACAGACTTTTGTCAACAATTGGATTTGGTATGGAAATGTTAACGCAAAGTAGGGAACCCATCATCCAGGTGAAGAATCTGGTCAAGAAATTCGGAAAATTCGTTGCCGATGATCACTTGACCTTCGATGTTTTTCCGGGCGAAATCTTCGGTTTTTTGGGCGCGAACGGCGCCGGAAAAACCACCGCCATCCGCATGATCTGCGGACTGCTCGAGCCTACCTCCGGTGAACTGAAAGTCGCCGGTTACGACGGTTACCACGAGCGTGAAAAAATCAAACGAAACATCGGCTACATGTCTCAGAAATTCTCGCTCTACGAAGACATGACGGTTTATGAGAACATTCGTCTGTTTGCAGGAATTTACGGAATAAGCAGAAAAATCAGGCTGGAAAAAACGGACGAACTGCTTAGGAAATTAAATCTCGAAGAGAGCCGCAACAAACTGGTTGGAAGCCTGCCTTTGGGCTGGAAGCAGAAACTTGCTTTCTCCCTGGCGGTGTTCCACGAACCGAAAGTCGTCTTTTTGGACGAACCCTCAGGTGGGGTCGACCCCCTGACCCGCCGCACCTTCTGGGACTTGATCTACGAAGTGGCCCACCAGGGGATCACCATCTTTGTCACCACCCACTACATGGATGAGGCCGAATATTGCGACAGGGTCGCCATCATGTCGGAAGGTAAAATTGTGGCCCTTGATACCCCGGCCGCACTGAAGTCGATCTACCAGGCAGAAAGCATGGATGGCGTGTTTTTGAAAATTGCAAGGAACAAGGAATAAGGATGAAGAAGTGACTAAAGTGACTAAAGTTGGGGACTCCGAAGCGATGTTGAAAGTAGCGACGTACTTTAGTCACTCTTATATAAAGTAAAAAAACCATAATTGAATAAATGAACCAGCTTCTCGGTTTTGTAAAAAAAGAGTTTACCCATATTTTCCGGGATACGCGCACCATGGTGATCCTGTTTGGGATACCCATCATCCAGCTGATGTTGTTTGGATACGTGATCACCACTGAGATCAAGGATGCCCGCATTGCCATTCTCGACCATTCGAACGACAATGTGACCAGGGAAATCAAGAACAAGATATTGTCCTCAGGATATTTCAGATTGGAGGCCAATCTGCAGCAAGAGAATGAGATAGATCCTATCTTTAAGAAAGGAGATGTCAAACAGGTGGTGGTTTTCGAAAGAGATTTTGCCCAGAAACTCGAAAGGGAAGGAAAGGCCGATGTACTGGTTATTGCCGATGCTTCCGACCCGAATACTGCCCAAATGCTCTACAATTACACCAACGGAATCGTGCAGGACTACACCAAGAAGAAATATGCCGGGTTTACCATTCCAATCCAGATCAAAAGTGAGGTGCGAATGCTTTACAACGAGAACATGGTCGGCGCTTTCATGTATGTTCCGGGTACGATGGCCCTGATTTTGATGCTGGTATCTGCCATGATGACCTCCATTACCATCGCCAGGGAGAAGGAGATGGGTACCATGGAGATCTTGTTGGTCTCTCCGGTGAGGGTGACCCACATTATCTTTGGGAAAGTGGCGCCCTACCTGCTGCTCTCACTCATCGATGCCTTCGTCGTGGTCTTTTTGGGAAACGTAGTCTTCGGGGTACCCATTCGGGGAAGTTTGGTCTTGCTGGCTTTCCTCGTCATTTTGTACATAGCCATGGCTCTTTCGCTTGGAATTCTTATCTCTACTGTTGCAAAGAGTCAGCAAGTGGCCTTGTTTATTTCGGGTTTTGCGCTGATGTTGCCGACCATGCTGCTTTCGGGCTTCATCTTTCCCATCGAAAATATGCCCATTCCACTGCAGGTAGTAAGCAACCTGATGCCACCAAAGTGGTTCATTGATGCCTTGAAACAGGTGATGCTGAAGGGCAATGGTCTGGAATACATCTGGCCAAATGTGTTGATATTGATGGCCATGACCACCTTTTTCCTGGTCCTGAGCAAGAAGAAATTTAGACTAAGATTAGAATAGCAATCCCATGAGAACAATATTGTACCTGCTTCAGAAAGAGTTTATTCAGGTGTTTCGCAACAAGTCCATGTTGCCGATTATCTTCATCATGCCGCTTGCCCAGATGCTGATTCTTGTTTTTGCCGCCACCATGGAGCTGAAAACCGTTCACCTCACCGTCGTCGACCTCGACCTGAGCGAGACCACCACCCGGTTGACGGCAAAGTTTGAGGCCAGCAAATTTTTTCATGTGACGCGTGCCCAGCTCTCACCCGAAGAGACCGACAGGTTGTTGCTGAAGGGGGCTACCGGCGTGGTGGCTACCTTCCCGAAAGGGTTCGAAGAGGAGCTGAGAAGGAGTGACAAGGCCTCGGTACAAATTCTGGTAGATGCCATCAATGGTTCGGCGGCGGAGCTTTCCAATGCTTACATCCAAACCGTCATCGGAAGCTTCAACCAAAAAGTCAGGGCCGAGATGATGGGTGTGCCCAAATTTACCCCTCCGCAGCAGGTTACGGTCATCCCTTCCTACTGGTACAATCCTGAACTGAATTTTAAATTCTACATGGCCCCCGGAATTCTCGTGATCCTTGTAACCATCATCGGACTGTTTCTCTCTTCCCTGAATCTCGTGAGGGAGAAGGAGATGGGAACCATTGAGCAGCTGAATGTGACTCCTATCAAGAAGTACCATTTTATCATCGGAAAGATGATGCCATTCCTGGTCATCGCACTGTTGGACCTGACATTTGGCCTGTTGGTGGCCAAATTGGTGTTTGGTCTTCCCTTCAGGGGCAATATCCTGACCCTTTATGTCTTTACCTCCATGTATCTTTTCCTGGTCATGAGCCTCGGCCTCTTTGTTTCTGCCATCTCAGACACCCAACAACAAGTCCTGTTTGTTAGTTTCTTCTTCCTGATTGTCTTCATCATCATGAGCGGGCTCTTTACTCCCGTCGAAAGCATGCCGGTGTGGGCCCAGCGACTCGATTTGATCAATCCGGTCTACTATCTTATCCGGATCATACGAAATGTTGTTTTGAAGGGATCCGGACTGCTCGACATGACCAGAGAGTTGGTCTCCCTCGCTGTGTATGGCCTGATCATGTTCTCTCTCGCCGTCTGGAGGTACAGAAAAACTGTATAATGTTGATAATTTCGTATCTTTCGGACTTCTGAAATTGTCAACTATTAACAGTTTTATGACAAACAAAATAAAATGTTATCTACTGATTGTTAGTTTATTATCAGTATCCTATCCCTCTGTTTCAGCCATCGGTTTACCACCTCTAAATGCCCGGAAATCCAAAAATCCGGTTGCCATTCACGACTCCCTGACCTGGAGCGTCTCCTTCATGAAAAAGTTGTTGAACAGTTCGGGTGAGTGGTTTGTATCCTCCGATTTGTTGCGCAAACCCATCAAGGGAGTGGTCGATTATGCAGAGAATGACCCAATTGATACGGTGGTGGTGGGATTGAACAAGTTTTTGAAATCAGATTCCATTCCGCTGTTTTTTAACAGAAAAGCCGAAAATATTGCCAACAAGAGAGCCGTACCCGGATACCTCTCGGCTGAAGAGACCGAGCGGCAGGTAGATTTGCGCCGGAGGACGGTAACAGATAGCGTGCGGGGTAGTCTCGTGGTAGTTCCGGAAGAGTACCTTACCCAGGAATTGTCGAAGGTGCCACTGCTACCAACTTTAGATTCACAAAAGATGTTGGCAGCACTGGACAAATCGTTGCCTGTCGCATTCCTGAACAAATTTAACAGAGGATGGGCAAACGTCCACCTGCCATCCAACGCAACCAATGCAGAGATTGATTCACTCAGGAGCAGGTTGCTCAATTTAACCCGACAGTCCTTCAACGATTCCATCCTCTTCCTCAAAAGAGATTCATTGCTGCGTTCCTACCGGGAAAATGTTATCCTGCAGCTTTCCGCGGAGGCGGCTACCAGAAAGAGACTCAACCTTGCTGCCAGAAACAGGGAGTTGCTGAACCAGTTTAACGAATCGGAAGTAGGCAAGGTGAATGACTCCATCAGGGTTGCCCTGCGTTTCCTTACCGACCGGGCCGCAACCGATTCGCTGCTTGTCAACCTGACCAATAGGACAGGGGCACAGGCCAAAATCTGGACAGCCAACCATCCGATGGCACCCATGCGCATCTTCCTCAAGAACGAGCAGAACGATTCGGTCAGTGTCATCCTTTACAGCACCGGGAAGGGTGGCGTGCGGATGGTGATCGACGACGGGGTTAAATTTCTGCGATTTACCGAGACACAGAAAAAAGAGATCACCTTCCACCCCAAGAAGCCTGATGCCAACCTGCACGAGGTTCACATCAGGCAGATAGACCCACTGCCCTGGAAACTGCTTGGGACGGGTACCATTGGATTTTCGCAGACTTCACTCTCCAACTGGGCCAAAGGAGGCGAGAGCTCACTCTCCCTGCTGCTGATCGAAAAATACTCGGCCAATTACAGCAAGAAGAATTTCAAATGGGAAAATTTGGCGAGATCGGAAGAGCACACGTCTGAACTCCAGTCACCTGAAGCTATC
>CAZGSQ010000166.1:0-6920 GCA_964528535.1 uncultured Tangfeifania sp.
ATAGCTTCAGGTGACTGGAGTTCAGACGTGTGCTCTTCCGATCTCCCGTGGCTGGTTTTTTACACTTCATGCCATTGCCACCATGGCCAAAGGGTCTGTGGCTTTCAAAAATATCATCTCCAACGGTCTCGTGCTGGATGCCGCAGGCAACAAAATGTCGAAGCGGCTTGGCAACGCCGTCGACCCATTCGTTACCATCGAAAAATATGGCTCTGACCCCGTTCGCTGGTACATGATCACCAATTCCCAGCCATGGGACAACCTCAAATTTGACCTTGGTGGGGTGGATGAGGTTCGTCGTAAATTCTTCGGGACACTCTTCAATACCTATAGTTTCTTTGCTTTGTATGCCAATGTGGATAGATTTACCTACCGGGAAACTGAACTCCCATGGCCGGAACGGCCGGAACTGGATCGCTGGATCCTGTCATTGCTGAATACCCTCGTCAAAGAGGTGACTGAGGCTTATGAGACCTACGAGCCGACCAAAGCCGGCAGAGCCATCTCGGAATTTGTATCTGAGAATCTCTCCAACTGGTATGTCAGGCTCAGCCGCAAAAGATTTTGGGGGGGAGCCTACGATGCCGACAAGATCTCGGCATTCCAGACCCTTTACACTGCCCTCGAAACGGTTGCCAAACTGGCAGCACCCATCGCCCCCTTTTACATGGATCAGTTGTACCGCGATCTGAACAAAGTTTCTCGCCGTGAAGTGGATCTTTCGGTGCACCTTACCACCTTCCCGGTCGCAGATGAGCGCCTTGTCGACAGAGCCCTTGAAGAACGTATGGAGATGGCCCAAAAAGCCTCATCAATGGTTCTTGGCCTTCGTCGGAAGGAAAAACTGAAGGTAAGGCAACCATTGGCCCGGATCATTGTTCCGGTGCTGAACGAGAACTTCCTCAGACAATTTGAAGCCATCGAAGGCATTGTCCTGACCGAAGTGAACGTCAAAGCCGTCGAATACCTGACAGATTCTTCAGGCATCATCAAAAAGAAGATCAAACCCAACTTTAAGACCTTGGGTCCAAAATACAGCAAGCTGATGAAGCAGATTGCTGCCATGGTGGCAGGTATGGATCAGGGCCAGATAGCTGCCTTTGAAAGAGAGGGCATGTTCGATGCAATCGTGGAAGGGGTAGCAGTCACCCTGGTTCCGGAAGATGTTGAAATCCTTACAGAAGATATTCCCGGATGGTTGGTAGCCAGCGAAGGAAGCCTCACCGTAGCACTCGACATACATGTTACCCCCGAATTGAGGTTAGAAGGCATTGCCCGGGAGCTGATCAACAGAATTCAGAACCTGCGAAAAGAGAGTGGCTTCGAAGTAACAGACAAGATCGAACTTACCATTGGCCGTCATCCCGAATTGACAGAGGCACTGGCGAAGTTTGGAGAATACATCTGCATGCAAACTTTAGCCGTGAAACTGGACCTTGTTGATAGGTCTGAAATCGCTGATAATCTGATTATTGAAATAGAACCCGGACTGGAAACCCTGATCCTCGTGAAGAAAATATAAACAGGATGAACCTTGGTTGTTCATAATTTTTTTAGTTTATAAGTTACAACGGACCCGATTTAAATTATATTTACATAAAAGCTCATCATTATGGCAGAAAAGACAAGATATTCAGACGAAGAATTCCAGGAGTTCAAGGCTTTGATTCTGGGCAAACTGGAAAAGGCACGTCAGGATTACGAATTATACAAGAATGCAATTACCCAGGGTGACGGCAACGATACACAGGATACCTCACCAACCTTCAAGGTATTGGAGGAAGGAGCAGCAACTTTATCCAAGGAAGAGGCCGGCAAACTGGCGCAACGTCAGCAAAAATTCATTCAGCATCTCGAGGCTGCTTTGATAAGGATCGAGAACAAAACCTATGGCATCTGTCGCGAGACGGGAGCCCTGATCTCCAAGGAACGCCTTCGTGCCGTTCCTCATGCTACCCTCTCGATAGATGCCAAAAACTCTCAGCGCTGATCTTCGTTTAACTCCATACAAAGCACCAACTGATCTGCCCGGTCAATGATCGGAAGAGATCACTTTGCAACTTCAGCTCTGCTAAATTACCATGAACAACAAGACGAAGTCGATACTTATTGTGCTACTGGTTCTGCTCGTAGACCAGATCCTCAAGATATACATCAAGACCCACTTCTTACCGGGCGAAGAGTTTGTCGTTGCCAAAAACTGGTTCATCATCCATTTTATTGAGAACAATGGCATGGCTTTTGGCATCGAATTCGGGCAGCAGGCCGGTAAATATTTTCTAAGTATCCTGCGCCTTGCTGCCATCATCGGACTGGGATGGTACCTTTCCAAACTCATCAAAAAAGAGGTACCCTTCGGCCTGGTTGTCTGCTTCTCACTGATACTTGCCGGTGCAATAGGCAACCTGATTGACAGTGCCTTCTATGGGATCATCTTTAACGAGAGTCATGGACAGCCTGCACAGTCCTTTGCTTCAGAAGGTGGCTATTCCTCCTTCTTGTTGGGGAAAGTAGTCGACATGTTTTACTTTCCACTCATCACAGGCCATTTCCCGGCATGGGTTCCTGTTTGGGGAGGACAAGAGTTTATTTTTTTCAGACATATTTTTAACGTTGCCGATTCAGCCGTCTCGGTAGGAGTATTTTCTATTTTTATATTTTACAAGGAGTTCTTTGGAGGAAAAAAATCAGCTGGTCCTTCCGCTGATCAAACAAATCAAGCAATTGAAAATGAGCATTAAATCAAAGTCTATACTCATCATCTTCCTGGTTCTCCTTGCAGACCAGATCTTAAAAATCTTTATCAAGACCCACTTCATGTTGGGCGAAGAGGTTGTCGTGGCCAAGAACTGGTTCATCATCCATTTCGTCGAGAACAACGGAATGGCCTTCGGATTCGAATTCGGCAACAACATCGGCAAATATTTTCTGTCGGTATTTCGTCTGGCCGCCATTGGTGCACTGGCATGGTACCTTTCCAAACTGTGGGAGAAAAAAGCCCCATTCGGACTCGTCGTCTGTTTTTCACTTATTTTGGCAGGAGCCGCAGGAAATCTGATAGACAGTGCTTTTTATGGATTGATCTTTAACGAGAGCCACAGTCAGGTTGCCACCCTGTTCCCTTCAGGTGGTGGTTATACCTCGTTTTTGTTGGGGAAAGTCGTGGACATGTTCTACTTTCCGCTGATCGACAGTCACTTCCCATCATGGTTCCCAATCTGGGGTGGACAGGAATTCATTTTCTTCAGACCCGTATTCAACATCGCCGACTCCTCAATCTCCACAGGCATCGTCGCCATCTTTATCTTCTACAAGGGCCATTTTGACGAGAAGCAAGAGGAGGTAAAAATAGCTGCAGAAGTTGAGGCCCATGAAGTGGAAGTCGTTGCAAATGAAGGAGCCGGTGAGGTGGGGGAGGAGCATTAATCCGATTTCCTAAAAATAGACTATTTTTGGCAAAACAACTTCTGCCATGCAATCCGTCAATCCATTTACGACTGAAATCGTCCAAACCTACCGGGAATACACCACTCCCGAAGTTCATTCCATTTTGCAGGAGGTTGATGCAGCTTACCAGCAATGGAAACTGACAGATTTTGGTCTTCGGTCGGGGCTGATGAGGAAGCTACAGGCAAAACTGATCGAGAAGCGTGAAACGCTCGCCGCATTGATGGTGAATGAGATGGGGAAAGTCCTTCACGAAGCCTTGGGCGAAATAGACAAATGTGCCCTGGCATGCAACTATTATGCAGACCACAGCGAGGAGTTTCTGCGCAACGAGAAAGTAGAAACCGGGGCCGGAGAATCCTATATCTCCTACCGCCCCATTGGCACCATTCTTGCCGTGATGCCCTGGAATTTCCCCTTCTGGCAAGTCTTCAGATTCCTGGCTCCCGCTTTGATGGCCGGGAATACCGGGGTTTTGAAGCATGCTTCAAATGTTTCAGGTTGTGCCCTGGCCATCGAGCAACTCGTAGCCGATGCAGGTTTCCCAAATAATGTATTCAGAACCTTGTTGGTAGGTTCAGCAGCAGTGCAGCCAATCATTGAAAATCCATTGGTCAAGGCAGTGACCCTTACCGGCAGTACACCTGCCGGGAAAGCTGTAGCCTCAGCAGCCGGAGCAGCTTTGAAAAAATCAGTCCTCGAACTGGGTGGAAGCGACCCTTACCTCATACTCGAAGATGCCAATGTTGAAATGGCCGCCCGACTTTGTGCAACCAGCCGCCTGCTCAATGCGGGTCAAAGTTGCATAGGAGCCAAGCGTTTCATTGTCGCAGCGTCCATTTACGAACCATTCAGAAAAGAATTTGTCCGGCTGATGTGTGCCGCCAAATATGGAGATCCATTTGACCCTGAAACCTCCTTCGGACCACTGGCTCGTGTCGATCTGCGCAATGAACTTCACCAACAAGTTGAAACCAGCCTGGCCATGGGAGCTACATTGCTTTGTGGTGGCTTTATCCCGGTAGGGGAGGCGGCTTTTTATCCTCCTACGGTACTTGAAAATGTAAAACCTGGCATGCCGGCCTACCACGAAGAACTTTTTGGCCCGGTAGCAGTCTTGTACAAATTTGAATCACAAGCAGAGGCTATAAGTATTGCCAACGATACAGTTTTCGGATTGGGAGCCGGTATCTTTACGGCCGATCTGCAAAGAGGCAAAGCACTTGCAGAACTGGGCCTCGAGGCAGGCTGTGTCTTCGTCAACGACTTCGTCAAATCAGATCCCCGTCTGCCTTTTGGGGGCATCAAGCAAAGCGGATATGGCAGGGAACTCTCCTATTTTGGAATCAGGGAGTTCGTGAATATCAAGTGTATTGTGGTCAAATAGAACCCCATCAGAGCAATTTTGGAATTTTGGGTTTGGATATTTGCCACAATCAGCATCTAAAAATATATTTATATTGATCTATTTAAATGTAATTCAATCCTCTCAAAAAGGAATACATTTGATAAAGTGTAAGGCCAATTTTGTGAACACCCTCTTTTTAAATGCCATTCTAACGAAAGATGTATGCTTTCACCTGCTTCAGATACAAAATTAACAGCCATCGTCGTCGACGTCGAGCTTCATGGAAGGGAGAACCTGAGGAGGATCATCGAAGACTATTGCCATGAAGTGGAAGTTTTAGGATGTGTTGATTCGGTAGTTGTTGCAAAAGAATTGGTAATTAAACATAGGCCGGAAGTCGTCTTTTTGACATCAACATGCCGGTTCCGGATGGATTTGATTTTCTGAAGGAATTTGAGAAGAGGTGCTTCATGGTGGTTCTCGTCAGTGTCCACGAAGAATTTGGCATCCAGGCGGTCAAAGCCGGAGCCTCCGACTACTTGCTTAAACCGATAAATATCAAGGAGCTAAAGCAGACTGTCAAAAATCTTCTGCTCCTCAGGAATGAAAAATCATCCGCAAAAAATTGATTTAGAAATTGACAAATTGGTTGTTCCTTCATCTCATGGCTTTGATTTGCTGGCTTTTGATGACTACTGCAGCGAGATTGACGGAAACCATTTTGCCACCACCTATCTTTTGCTAACCAACGCAGGCAAGGAAAACCAGCGATTGTATTCTTATCGGGTCTCAGGGCCCATCAACATCAACAGTGGACTGAATAGCAAGATGCGCCGACCCTTTGTTATTTCCACCCACCCAAATCACCTTACCAGATTGGAGGAGTTTGAGGATTTTCAAGTGGCTGCTCTCACTTCAACAGGATTGTACAAGTTAAGAAATGAATGTTGATGGTTCAAAAAAACATTTGGCGATGTCTCCGAAAATTTGTAAAATTGCACCGCTGATTCGGCAACGAATTATCAGGGCCCATAGCTCAGTTGGTTAGAGCATCTGACTCATAATCAGGGGGTCGTAGGATCATGCCCTACTGGGCCCACCCTCAAAATCAAACACTTACGGACACAATTCGTAGGTGTTTTTTGTTTCACGCCAGGAAGACGCCAGGATTTGAGAGATTTTGGTGGTTTTGTGATGAAAAAGCAGGCACGGAAGTTCGTTTATTTTTAAACGAATTATGTCATTTTATAATTGCCAAGCAAAAGGGCAAGAAATTAATGATTAAAAGTTAATTAGTTTGAAATTAATAATAAGGTATAGAATTTACTCCTCATGAATTGAAACAATTAATAAGATTATAATACAATTTCATTGGAATTTTTCTTTTTTCTTTTTTTAATAAATGGTTCTTGTTAGATTTGATGATGTTACATTTTAAAAATGAAATTATTATGACATACACAAAATAATCAATCTAGTTTCAAAATTAAATTTGGTTAACATAAGAACTAACTTGGTAAAATAATTTATGGAAGTTGCATTAACAAAAGATTCTGAAAAAGTGGTCAGTCCCAAAGGAAAGACCACTAAAGAAAAATATGAAAAGACGTTAACTGATGAATTAATCATTGGAATTTGTTCCCCAATAGGTTCCAATAGAGAGGTGGTTCTCAATGCAATAAAGAAAAGGATTAAGGATGATTATAAGTATGATTTTGAAGTAATTAAACTATCTGACTTAATTTTAAAATATTCTTCTGTCCCATCTGAAAATGAAAAAGGAAAAACGCCAAAATATTCCGAACTGGTACATAAAATAAATGTAGGTAATCAACTAAGATCCCAATATAAAAATAATTCCATTTTAGCAGAGCTCGCAATAAAAAAGATTCGGGAAGATCGGATTGGAATAAAAACAGAAGATCTAGAAGGTCGCCGTAAATGTTATTTGATTGATTCATTGAAAAATGTTGATGAATTACACCTTTTAAGTAATTAGAATAAAATAATGTCGTATTTATTTGTTTATATGCTATAATATGTGTATATTTATCTCATTATGAGATATGTTGGATGCGCCGGCTAAATTGACCACTCTGCGCCGTTTTATCTTGACCACCTCGCG
>CAZGSQ010000167.1:0-6862 GCA_964528535.1 uncultured Tangfeifania sp.
AGGTGCGCCTGATCCGCGACGGTATCGTGGTCTTCACCGGCGAACTCGAATCACTCAAAAGATTCAAGGATGACGTCAAAGAGGTTGCCAAAGGCTACGAATGTGGTCTGAACATCCAAAACTACAACGACGTGCACGAAGGTGACTTTATTGAGGCGTTTGAACAGGTGGAGGTCGCCAAAACGCTCTAAAGAAGGAAGAAGATAAAAGTATTGGACTCCGAAGATTGGAAGTCATCAATAAAAGGAACGCCCGGATGAGAATCCGGGCGTTCTTGCTTTCGACCACTAAGGTTCAGAGTCCAATATTTTTCCCTTCCTACTTTTTCCTTCTTAGTGCGCCGCCTCAAACTGGTTCAGGAACCTCACATCGTTCTCAAAGTACAACCTAAGGTCGTTTATTCCAAACTTGAGCATGGCGATCCTTTCGATGCCCATGCCGAAGGCAAATCCGGTATATTTTTTGCTGTCGATGCCGGAAGCTTCCAAAACATTCGGGTCAACCATCCCACAACCCAGGATTTCGAGCCATCCGCTGTATTTGCAGACGTTACAACCCTTGCCGCCGCAGATGGAACACGAGACATCCACTTCGGCCGAAGGTTCGGTAAAAGGGAAATAAGAGGGGCGCATCCGTATCTCCGATTTTTCGCCAAAAAGTTCCCTGGCAAAATAGAGCAACGTCTGCTTCAAATCGGCAAACGAAACATTTTCGTCGATGTACAAACCTTCGATCTGGTGGAACATGCAGTGCGCACGGTAAGAGATCGCTTCATTCCTAAAAACCCTGCCAGGTGTAACTGTGCGGATAGGCGGTTTCAGGGTCTCCATGTCGTGGACCTGTACCGAGGAGGTATGGGTGCGAAGTAAAATATCCGGATTCCTCTGGATGAAAAAGGTGTCCTGCATGTCGCGGGCCGGATGCTCTTCAGGAAAGTTCAAGGCCGAAAAAACATGCCAGTCGTCTTCGATCTCCGGTCCTTCCGAGACCACGAAACCAAGACGTTTGAAGATCTCCAGAATTTCATTTTTGATGATGGAGATCGGATGCCGAGTCCCGTTCTTCATCGGGTCTCCGGGTAGTGAAAGATCCAGTTTCATGGCATCGGAACTCTGTTCTTCAAGCCCTTCTTTCAGTACCCTGATTTTCTCAAGGGCAAAATTTTTCAGGACATTAACTGCCTGACCAATCTCCTTTTTCTGATCGGCAGATACATTTCTAAAATCGTCCATGAGCTTTGAAATTTCTCCCTTTTTGCTGAGGTACTTGATTCTAAGCTCTTCCAACTCCTCTGCCGTCCTGGCTGCAACCTCTTCAATCTCGCTTTGCAGTTCTCTGATTCTGTCTAACATGATTCACCAATTGTTGAGCTACAAAAATAGAAAAATACCTTGAACCATTCACAACCTGTCTATCCCGATATCGTTGTGCGAAACGGGATCCTCAACAGGTTCGAGATGGGTAAAGACCGTAACCGGAAACAGGAAATTCGCCCTCACTTTCGCTTCAATGATCTCCAGCAGGTCATGTCCGCGTTGAACGGTCCACTCGCCGGGCACAAGAATATGGACGGAGATGAATTTCCGTTGTCCGGCCTGCCTGGTCATCAACGAATGAAATTCAATACCGCTTTCACGGTAGTGGTCGAAAATAAATTCAATTTCTTTGCGCTCTTCTGCAGGTATGGCAGTATCTATCAATCCCCTCGCCGATTGGTGCATCAGCTTGTATCCGGCCCAAACAATGTTGAGTGCAACCAGCATGGCAATGATCGGATCAAGGATCAGCCAGCCTGTGAGCTTCACCAAACCAATCGCAAACAGCACGCCAACCGAGGTCCAGACATCCACCATCAGGTGTTTTCCATCGGCAACCAATGTGATGGAGTGACTTTTTGCACCCTCCCGCAGCAATACCAGTGCGACTCCAAGGTTGATCAGGGAGGCACCCATCGAGATCAACAGACCCAATCCCATATTCTCGAGCGGCTGTGGATCAGAGAGCCTGGGGTAGGCACTCCAGACGATGCTGCAGGCGGCTACCACAATCAATCCGCCCTCGATGGCACTCGAAAAATACTCAGCTTTGGAATGTCCGAATGCATGTTCGTCGTCGGCAGGCTTTTCAGCCACTTGCAGGACAACCAAAGCCACCAAAGCAGCCACCAGGTTGACACACGATTCGAGTGCATCAGACAACAACCCCACCGATCCTGTCATCAGAAAAGCCGTCCCTTTCAGGCTGATGGTCAACACCGCGGCCACGATCGAGAGGTAGATAAACTTCTTTAAAGATTTTGAGGCCATTGTGTAATTATTTAATACGACTATTCGACAATGTGAGAAAAGAGAAATACCAGCTAAACCAATCATCCGAAAAATTCATAATTGTATCACATTAAATATTAAGTCAGGAAATAATCCAATTGTCGCATTGTCGAATCGTTGAATTATTTTTTCAGCAAACCTTCTCTTTCCAGCAATGGATCAATGGAAGGTTCCTGCCCGCGAAAGGCCTTGTAAAGCTCCATCGGATGAGCCGTACCTCCCTTTTCGAGGATGTTTTTACGGAAAGAATCGGCCGTGGCACGGTCAAAAATTCCGTTTTTCCTGAAAAGTGAAAATGCATCAGCATCCAGTACCGCCGCCCACTTGTATCCATAATAACCGGAAGCATAACCTCCTGCAAAGATATGGGAGAAAGAGGTGCTCAGGCAAAACCCTTCGAGTGGTGGAAAAAGATCTGTTGGAGCAAGTGCCTTCCTCTCAAATTCAACCACACTGCCAGTCAAGGGTTCTGTCATCGCATGCCAGGCCATGTCGTTCATGCCAAGACTAAGTTGGCGCTCGCAAAGAATTCCTGCCTGGAAATTCTTCGATTTGATCAATTTTTTCACAAGCTCAGCTGGAATCTTCTCTCCGGTTAGGTAATCTGAAGCGAAAATATCGAGGAAATCTTTCTCAATGGCCCAGTTCTCCATGATCTGGGAAGGTAACTCGACAAAATCGCGGTAGACGGCGGTTCCGGAAAGACCTTCGTAGACAGTATTTGCGAACATGCCATGCAATCCGTGACCGAACTCATGCAGGAAAGTGGTCACTTCATAGAATGTAAGCAAAGATGGCTTGGACCCGGTTGGCTTTGTGAAATTGGTCACGATAGAGACGATTGGCCGAATATTTTTCCCGTTCAGATTGCTCTGCGGACGGTATTCCGTCATCCAGGCACCTCCTCTTTTTCCCTCTCTCGGGAAGAAATCGAGGTAAAGCACCGAGAGAAAGGAGCCATCCTTGTCAAACACTTCATAAGCCTTCACATCAGGATGATAAACCTGAATCTCCCTGTTCTCCTTGAATGTCAGACCATACAATCTTTTGGCAAGTTCGAAGACTCCTCCAACGACATTCTCCAGCTTGAAATAGGGTTTGAGCGCCTGTTCATCGAAACCGTAGCGCTCGTTCTTCAATTTTTCGGACCAATAACCCAAGTCCCAGCGATCCAGTTCATCATTGAACCCGTGTGACTTGGCATAATCCTTTACATCGGATAAATCCTTCTCTGCAAAAGGTCTGGAGGCTTCGTGAAGTTGCACCAGGAAGGCATTCACCTTTCCTGGATTCTCAGCCATCCGCTCTTCCAGTACATAGGCTGCATGGCTTGGGTATCCCAAAAGTTTTGCTCTTTCCAATCGAAGGTTGACGATTTTTCGAATGGTCTCCTCGTTGTTGTGACTGTTTGGATGGAAGCCCCTTGAATTGTTCGCCATGTAAAGCTCTTTGCGCAGCTTCCTGTTGTCGGCATATTTCATAAAGGCCATGTAGGAAGGACCCTGCAGATTAAAAATCCATCCTTCCTGTTTTTTTGACCGTGCCAATTGCGCAGCAGCCTCCATCTCGCCTTCCGGCAGACCTGTCAGCTCTTTTTTATCTGCAACCCGCAATAGGTAAGCATTCGTTTCTGCCAGCACATTCTCTCCAAAAGTGAGGGTCAGTTTGGCCATTTCGGTGTTGATCTGCGCAAAACGATCCCTGGCAATACCTTCAAGGTTGGCACCACTGCGTACGAATCCTTTGTAGCTATCATCCAACAGCTTGAGATCCTCAGAAGTAAGTTTCAGCTGATCCATCTTTTGGTAAATGAACTTAACCCGCTGAAAAAGCTTTTCATTCAAGGAAACATAATTTTGGTATGCCGACAATTTAGGGGACACCTCCCTGGCGATCGACTGGATAGAGTCATCCGTTTCGGCAGAGTTCAGATTGAAAAGGATGGTAGTAGCGCGGGTCAGTCTCTTTCCCGACTCTTCGAGTGCAATGATGGTATTTTCAAAGGTTGGCACATCCTTGTTGTTGATCACAGCGTCTGTCTCTGCTTTGGCCTCCGCCAGAAGCTGGTCAATGGCTGTCACATAATGTTCGTGCTTTATTTCGCTGAAAGGAGGCGTCTGGTGCACCGTATTCCATTCTGCCAGCAGCGGATTAACCGCCTTGTTATCTTTTGTCATATTGATTGATGTTAAGCCGGTCAGGACCATCGTCCCGACAAATAAAATTTTTTTCATATTCAGCTGATAGGTTTGATCATAAATGTAGGAATATTCCTGCTAACCACAAATTCCTACTTTTCCCATTTCCCCTTTTCCTTTATCCTTCTCTTGGTCTTCTCCTTCATCACACTCCATCCAAATTTGCCAATCTTTTCTCCTATCTCGTAATAATTACCATGAGAATAGGCCAATAAACCGGCACTTTCAAGGCTCATGGCACCCGTGGCCGGGTCAATAAAATTGTCATCTGCTACGATGTTCACCACATTGGCTATAAACATGTCGTGGGAACCCAATGCCTTAATCTCAACCACCTTGCATTCGATACTGAGGGGCGATTCGGCAACAATGGGACACTTTACCACCGTACCCGGAAGCGCGGTCAAGCCGCATTCCTTGAATTTGTCGAACTCTCTGCCCGATTTCACACCGCACCAATCGGTCACTTCAGCCATAGCGGTCGTGGTAAGGTTGATGACGAACTCTCCGGTTCGTTTGAGAATTTCAGAGGAGTGTCGGCCTGGCCTGACAGATATGTAGCACATGGGCGGATCAGAGCAGATAGTCCCAATCCACGATACAGTAATCAGGTTGTACTCTTTGGGGGTTGCACCACAACTAATCAGCGCCGCGGGCAGTGGATAGATCATGTTCCCGGGCTTCCAGTTGATCTTGGACATAAAAAAATAAAATTATTGATTTGTGTATCCCTTGGGATTGATTTCTAAAGGGTTTCCTCTATTTTCAGTATCTCATTCCATTCTTGGGTTGTCAATTTTGCTCCGGGAACTCTGATGACCCTTGACGCAAGCAGTGCCCCCAGCTTCCCACTTTTCTCCAGGGAATAGCCCTTGGCCTGACCCGCCAGAAATCCGGCAGCAAAGAAATCTCCAGCTCCGGTCGTATCAATCACCAGATCTCCTGCTGCAGGAATCTTAAACCTTGTATCGCCTTGCTGAACATAAGCTCCATCTTTCCCCACCTTCACGATGGCAATGTCGCAACGCCCAGCCAGATTGATGACCGATTCCAGCGGCTCCATGCCTGTAAAAGCTTTTGCCTCTTCTTCGTTGGCGAAGAGAATGTCAACATAACTGTCAACCAACTCCTTGAGCAAATCGAGATTGGCCTCCACAACATTGTAACTGGCCAGGTCGAGGGCAATGGTAAGTCCTGCATTTTTTGCTGCCACCATCGCAGCGATGATCAAGGCATGGTTGTACACCAGGTATCCTTCTACGAACAAGAGATCGAACCCATGCAATCTTTCGGGCGTAATGTCATCCGGATGAAGTTCGGAGGCAGCGCCAAGGTAGGTCGCAAAGGTCCGTTCCCCATTAGGTTCAACCAACCCAACTGCACGACCTGTCGGCAGGTCAGAATGGATCAGCAGGGGATGAATTCCCTGGTTGATTTGCTCATCTTCAAACAATTTCCCAAGGTCATCCCTACCTACAGTACCAAGGAAACCACCTTGCACACCCAGATTTGCAATGCCATTGATGGCATTGGCAACAGAACCTCCGGTCACAAGAATCCTTTTCTCATCCTTGATACCCTGCTGAACCCGCTCGGACATGGCTCTGTCGACCAAGGTCATACTACCCTTTGGAAGTTTCAACAACCTGATAATCTGATCATCGTTAAGCATCGTAATGATGTCGACCAGTGCATTCCCGATTCCCAATATTTTCAAATAGCCCATGCCAGTTTTTTATTTCAATGAATTTGTGCAAATATATTTCCATTTTATGAAAAAGGTGTTATTTTTGCAACGCTTTAGAAAATTAACTAAAGCAATAAACTCCTTAGTAGCTCAGTTGGTTAGAGCGGCGGACTGTTAATCCGTAGGTCGTAGGTTCAAGTCCTACCTGAGGAGCACCCGCAAAAAAGAGGTCAGAATCGACCTCTTTTTTTGTTATCTACCTCTTTGAACTACTTGCAAGCATTCGTCTCCACGAGAAGAAGGGTCTTGCCGAAAAGGTTGCAACTTTGCAAAAATCAAGACATAAAACTTTGCTTTACCATTTTTCAGACTAAATTTAAATTGTTTACCTTTGAAAGAAAAAGGCATGATCATTGCGAATGAAGAACTCGCGTTGCAGGTAATCAAAAAATCCATTACTGAACTTTTGCCTGAGAGTACTATTCTGCTTTTTGGTTCAAGGGCTCGGCGTGACCATTCCAACGAAAGTGATTTCGACTTGATGGTCATCACGAACGAATCACATACGGTAAAAGAGATCCGGAAAATTAAATCTATACTCAGAAAGAAACTCGCAGTTAACAAAATACCAGCTGATATTTTCATCCAAA
>CAZGSQ010000168.1:0-6846 GCA_964528535.1 uncultured Tangfeifania sp.
ATAGCTTCAGGTGACTGGAGTTCAGACGTGTGCTCTTCCGATCTCGGCAGCATCGGCATAGCCTGTTTTGGTGACGACAATAGAATAACTGCCACCTACAGGATCTTTGATGACTACCGTATTCCCTGTGGCCACCTGGTTTGTGGTTCCGGATGGAGAGGTAATTGCAACACTGAACTGACTGATAGAGTCACCTGCAATGGCATTCAACGCACTAATGACCAATTTGCGGTCGACAACAATACTGGCGTTCGGGTCCGGTGGACCCACGCTTTTTCGACAGCTGTAAAAGGCAACACCCAACACAGTTGCCAGTAAAAAGACAAAAACAAGTTTCAGATTAGATTTTTTCATGATATTAATTATTAATGAACAATACTCCCGATACAAACAGCCAAAATATTCAAAATTTGGCTGAAATAAAAACTAAAATAAATACACCGTTACACAAAAATACGTATATAAAAAATAAAAGTTATAATTTCTTGTTAAAAAATGTTAACCAAATTAAAAAATATTCCATTTTTTGATGAAATGATCCCCCTCCAAGTTAACAAAACAAAGTTAATTATTTAAATATTATGTATGCTATGGTACAATGCAATTTTTAGGAAACTTAATCACAATGTTGAATCAAACTTAACTTCAAATACCACAACTTCCGGAGAATTTCCCGTTCGTACAGGTGGTCCCCAGGAGCCAAATCCCGAAGAGACATAGCAGATGGTTTTGCCCTTTTGCAGCAAACCCCAGCTGAGCTCGAAGATGGCACCGGTCACATAGTTGAGAGGCCACAATTGGCCGTTGTGGGTATGACCCGACAAATGGAGGTCAGCTCCGGCTTCCACCGCCTCCTCCAGATGAAAAGGCTGGTGGTTCATCACGATGATCGGTTTGGCCTGATCCAGGTTCCTGGTCAGCTCTTTGAGATCATGCGGATTGTTCTCTCCACCCATTCGGCGGCTGTCACGGTCGTCGCGGCCAACCAGCTGGATGCCGTCTGGTAGCGTGACCACCTCGTCACGCAGCACCTTGATGTTGATACTTTGCAGGTACGGCAAGGTATTCTGGATACCACCAATGTATTCGTGGTTGCCCGGAATGGCATAAACACCCAGTGGCGTGCGAATCTCCTGAAGGTGCCTGCCCAGGTTTTTTCGCAACACCGGACCAATATCGCCATCCACAAGGTCACCGCAGAGGAGTACCAGATCTGGTTGCTGCTCGTTGATGATCCTGACCAGTTTCAACTCCTGCTGCTCCCCAATCAATGCACCCAGGTGAATGTCGGAGGCCATCAGAATCTTTAAGTCAGACCTCCCGGTTACTTGTTTGTGTATGGTCAATGGAATCACTTTTACCCTTGTCGTTCTTGCATTGAGGTATCCACCAACAACGATGACGGTCACCACCCCAATGATCAAATAACCCAGATTTAGCTTCCCGGCAGGTGAAAAATCGGGCAGAAAGTGAAAAAAATAGTTGGCCAAACGAACCAGGTCCACCACCAGCAAAGCCATCAGAAAATAGAACATAAATGCCAGCCAGAAGGCACCGACCCTGTAAATCCATTCGCTCACAACCGAGGAGGCAGATCGCTCCCAAATCATTCCGACCAGAAAAGAAGAGACTACCAGCCAGAATATCACCGTATACCACCGCTTCAGGGAGGGATTGCAGGAGAATACCACCAGCCCGCGCGAATAGATAAAGTAGTTGACTGACGAGTAGACAAGCAGTACAATGCTGAAAAATATCATAAAAGTGAGTGCTCTCATATTCATTTAATTGGATGGCGTAAAACTATCAATTATTTTCGGGGTATAAATCCCATCTGCCCAATTTGATTATATTTGCCGGAAGATACATAACAAACATTTTCACCCCATGGGTTTTCGGATCACATCGATCATTTTTGCCATCCTGATAGTCATCTCCTGCAGCAATGGAGACCGTTGTTATGAATCGACAGACACTTTTCTGGTAACCACAATCGTTGGAAACAGTGCCATCCCCATCGATTCTCTCCTGGTGAGGGGAGCCGGCAGGAAGGCCAAAGGAGATACCCTACTCCTAGACAAAACTGCTTCAGTATTCAAAAAAATTGCCTTGCCTCTTGCCTTGTCGGCCGACTCAACTGGATTTGATCTGGTTGCCAACGGCAAGAGCCAGACTTTCTGGATCCGGCATACCATGAACATGCAACTGGTCTCAGCCAGCTGTGGCTTTGCTCCCTATTACCAATTAACAGGTTCAAGACATACCTCCCTGATCGATTCGATCCGGTTCTCCGATCTGAGTGCCGATCCCAAATCAGTAGAAAGACATACCACCAATGGACAAAATGTTACGATCTATCTTCATCTTACTGCTCATTAGCCCGTTGCTCAGCTTCGGACAGAAGAAGAGCGATGTGTGGAGGTACGAAGGTCCCCGCATTGGGATTGATCTGTCACGTTTTTTGATGCCCTCCATCCACAGTGCCACCAAAGGCGGATTCGAGATACAGGCCGACTATCCCTACAAAGGAAACTGGTTTCCTACCGTGGAAGCCGGTTATCAAAGTGTCGACGACGTAAAAAGCACCTTTCACTATACCAACAAAGGGGCCTATGCCCGGATCGGTTTCGATTTAAACATCAATAAATTCGAATCGCTTTCAGACAACGATCTTGTCTTCGTTGGGGTCAGGTACGGATTCAGCAATTTTACACAGGAGACCTTGTCATCGAGCTATTCCAACTATTGGGGCACGCTCCAGTCCTCCTTTCCAAAACACAACATGGGTGCCCACTGGGGTGAGCTGCTGTTTGGACTGAAGGGGGAAGTGATGCGCAACATCTTTTTCGGATGGACAGTTCGTGCAAAATTCAAATTTGCAACCACCAAGGATCCCAACGTAACCCCCTATGTCATCCCTGGATTGGGATACACTACCACGGAGGTGCCCTTCGATTTCTCTCTGACCATTGCCTACCGCATTCCGCTGATCAAGACCAAGACCCTGCCCAAGCCCCTTAAAACCGGAGGCACAGACAGGTCAGAACAGGACAACGACCCCGACAATCCTGATCCCAACAACCCTTACGGCAACACAAACAGCAATGGCCAAAGAAGAAGCGGCCAGCAACAGTATTAAAAGTGACTAAAGTATTGCTGTAACTTACTCTTTCCCTTTCCCAAAGATTTGAGTCCCCCAGTCCCCTCGTCCCCCATTTTTCACCGAATTTTTATACATCTGGTTCTAAAAAGTGTCAACCAGGAACTAAAAAGTCTATTTTTTCGTAGAAATAGGTTGAAAAGTATGTTTTGAAAAATGCATTTCAATCTTTCGGCAGGATAAATAAATATTTTTACCCCGCTAAAATTTTTTCAAAGACAAAATATGGGAAAAGGTTACAGTCCGGTTGCGATCAAGAAAATATTAATTGCCAACCGTGGAGAAATTGCGGTACGTATCATGCGGTCTTGCCGTGAAATGGGGATCGAAACGGTGGCCGTTTACAGCGATGCAGATCGTTCCTCACTGCATGTTCGCTATGCCACAGAGGCCTACCACATCGGTCCAAGTGCCTCTTCGGAAAGTTACCTTCGGGTAGATAAAATACTGGAAGTTGCACTTAAATCGGGTGCAGATGCCATCCATCCCGGATATGGGTTCTTGTCCGAAAATGCAAATTTTGCCCGAAAATGCAAAGAAGCAGGCATCAAATTCATAGGTCCTTCTGCCGAATCCATAGAGGCGATGGGCGACAAAATCAGTGCAAGAAAACGGATGATTTCCGCCGGCGTACCCGTTGTCCCCGGCACCACTGAGAAGATTGTGGACGAGGACGAAGCCATCAAAGTCATTGTGGGCATCGGACTGCCGGTAATGATCAAAGCTTCTGCAGGCGGCGGTGGCAAAGGGATGCGACTCGTCAAGAAAGAGGAAGATATCAGGGGGGCAATCCGGGGAGCCCAGTCAGAGGCCAGAACGGCATTCGGCGATGATTCACTCTACATCGAAAAATACATTGAATCACCGCATCACATCGAATTCCAGGTATTGGCCGACAGCTTTGGCGACGCCGTCCACCTCTTCGAACGTGAATGCTCAGTGCAACGGCGTCACCAGAAAGTGGTGGAAGAGACCCCTTCGCCCATCATGACCCCCGAAGTAAGGGAGAAAATGGGTGCATGCGCAGTAGCTGCAACCAAGGCAGCCAATTACGAAGGGGCCGGGACCATTGAGTTTATTGTCGACGACCAGCTCAATTTCTATTTCCTGGAGATGAATACCCGTCTTCAGGTAGAGCATCCAATCACAGAAAGAGTTGTAGGTGTCGACCTGGTTAGAGAGCAGATCCGTGTGGCAGAAGGACATCCGTTGCCATTCAGGCAAAAAGATCTCAAGATGAACGGCCATTCCATGGAATGCCGGATCTATGCCGAGGATACAGAAAACAATTTTATGCCGAATCCTGGTAAGATCACCCACCTTACCGAACCCATGGGTCTGGGGGTGCGTTGCGATGGCTACATCCACGAGGGTTATACCATTCCAATCTATTACGATCCGATGATCAGCAAGCTGATTATCTGGGGCCGAACCCGCGTAGAGGTGATCGAGCGCATGCGTCGTGCCCTTTTCGAGTACAAGATTTCAGGCGTCAAGACCTCTATCAAATACCTCCTCAAGATCATGGAAACCCCTGATTTTAGAAATGGAACCTACAATACCCATTTCATAGAAGACAACCAGGAGCTTCTTAACAGCAAAGTCACTTGTGACCGTCATTGTGAGGATATTGCCCTCATTGCGGCATTTATTGAACATGCCGGCAGGATCAGAAGGACAAGGCAAGTAGTTACCCACGAAAGAAGCGTAGGCACAAAAGGATGGAAACACCGGGGAAGAAGAGCAGGAATGCAGAGGCTTTAAGAAAGTTATGAGTTATGAGTTATAACTTATTTATTGATTCTATTTTATCTATAAAAGATTACGTACCAACATGACCGAAATTGAATTTAAAGTAAACGACCGAAATGCCATTGTCAAAGAGATCCGGAGAGAAGGAAATCTGGTAACGGTTTCGGTCGACAATAAAATCTACGAAGTCGACATTGAGAAAGTCAGTGGGGAAGAGTATTCCATTCTCTCTGAAGGAAAGTCCTACAATGTTGAGGTGATCCCGACAGATGACGCCAAGACTTACCGTGTAAATACCATCTATTTTGGTTTTGACGTCACAGTAAACGACGCTGAGACCCGGTACAACCAAAAAAGAAAGGGCAAGGAGGGAGATGGGACTACAGATACCATCAAATCGCCCATGCCCGGGAAAGTGGTCAAGGTATTGGTTAAAAAAGGCGATCATGTAGAAAAAGGGCAGACCGTGGTGATCCTCTCAGCCATGAAGATGGAGAGCGAATACAAGGCCGGATGCAATGGTGTTGTCTCGAAAGTTGCCGTCAAAGAGGGAGATACCGTAGACGGAAATCAGTTGCTGGTAGTGATTGGGAAAGAGGTTAAGAAAAAAGATTAAGAAAAAATTATGGTAGAAAAATACGAAGAACTGGAGAGAAGAAATCTGGAAGCAGAATTAGGTGGAGGCCAGAACCGCATCGACCGTCAGCATGCAGCAGGACGCAAAACAGCCAGGGAGCGTCTTTTTGATCTGGTAGACCCCGGAACATTTGTCGAATTCGACAAATTTGTCGTGCACCGGGCCCACGACTTCGATATGGAAAAATCGATCATCACAGGTGATGGTGTCGTAACGGGATATGGCAAGATAGAGGGTCGGATGGTCTATCTGTTTGCACAGGATTTTACAGTCTTCGGGGGAACCATGAGCCGCACCAATGCCGACAAGATCATCAAGATCATGGACCTCGCCATGAACATGGGAGCGCCCGTGATCGGTCTAAACGACTCAGGTGGAGCGCGTATCCAGGAGGGAGTTCAGAGTCTGGCCGGCTATGCGGATATCTTTTACAGGAATGTGATGAGTTCGGGTGTTGTTCCGCAGATTTCTGCCATATTGGGTCCTTGCGCGGGAGGTGCCGTCTACTCTCCGGCCATCACCGACTTCATAGTCATGGTGAAGGAGTCGAGCTACATGTTTGTCACAGGACCGGATGTGGTCAAAGAGGTGACGCACGAAGAGGTAACGAAGGAGGAACTCGGTGGTTCCGTGACCCACGGCAGCAAGAGCGGTGTCACCCACCTGACCGCCGACGACGATGAGCATGCCATGTTGATGATCCGCGAACTTTTTGGCTATTTGCCATCCAACAACATGGAAGATCCACCATTTGTGGCTACCCTCGACGAGAGCAACCGCGAAGAGACCGATCTGGATCAATTGGTTCCCTCCGACCCAAACAAGCCTTACGACATGCGCGAGCTGATCGACAAAGTAGTGGATGACCGTCGCTTCTTCGAGATCCAGCCCGACTATGCCCCCAACATCCTGATCGGTTTTTCTCGTCTGGGAGGCCGCAGCGTGGGCATCGTGGCCAATCAGCCCGCTTACCTGGCCGGGGTACTCGACATCAACTCATCCGTAAAAGCGGCACGATTTGTCCGCTTCTGCGATGCCTTCAACATCCCGCTGATCACCTTCGTGGATGTGCCGGGGTTTTTACCCGGTACCGTTCAGGAATTTGGCGGCATCATCCGGCATGGGGCAAAACTTCTTTACGCTTTCGCGGAAGCCACAGTCCCAAAGATCACCATGATCACCCGAAAAGCCTACGGAGGGGCCTATGACGTAATGAGCAGCAAACACATCGGCGCCGACATCAACTATGCTTATCCTTCTGCCGAGATTGCCGTGATGGGTGCCGACGGAGCCGTCC
>CAZGSQ010000169.1:0-6802 GCA_964528535.1 uncultured Tangfeifania sp.
TCAGGTCATGGGATGATGGACCTTCTCGGCTACGACAAATACATGCGTGGTCAGCTTGCTGATTACGAAATGTCAGAAAAGGAAATTAGTGACAACCTCCATCAAATGGATGGCTATCCGAAACCTTAAACAAAGCTGTTAGTTGTTAGCTATTAGTTGTTAGCGGATTTGCTAATGGCTAATGGCTAATAGCTAAATACCTGATTCTTCATCCACTCTTTTCAGAAAATCCCGTTTCTCCCCGTCGGTGATAAAAGAGGCTTCAAAGGAATTTTTCACCAGCTGAAGAATCTCCTCACTTGACAAATGCAGTGCATCGGCCAATGCCATGTAATTGTCGTTGAGATAGCCGCCAAAATAGGCTGGATCGTCAGAGTTCACGGTCACCTTGATTCCCCTCTCCAGCATCTCTCTGGCAGGATGTTGCTCCATTTTTTGAATGACCTTCAGTTTTAAATTGGAAAGCGGACACGAGGTCAGTGGTATCTCATACAGACTCAGGACGTCGACCAGATCGGGATCTTCAACAGAGCTATTTCCGTGGTCTATCCGTGAAACTTTCAGCAAATCTATGGCTCCCCAGATGTATTCGGGCGGGCCCTCTTCACCTGCATGTGCTACAGTAAGGAAACCCATCTCCTGTGCCTTGTCAAACAGGTCGACAAACAATTCAGGGGGAAAATTCCTCTCGGATGAGTCCAACCCCACTGCAGTAATCCAGCCCTGAAAGGGGATAGCCTCAGCAAGGGTTTTGAATCCATCTTCTTCACTCAGGTGCCGAAGGAATGACATGATCAGCCTGAATGAGATTCCTAACTTCTCGTAGCCATCCGTCAAGGCGCGGTAGATTCCACCAATCACGGCACCGAATGCCACCCCTCGCGAGGTATGTGCCTGTGGATCAAACATCACTTCTGTATGAACGATGTTGTTCTCATTGGCCTTCAAAAGATAAGCCCAAGTGAGGTCGTAAAAATCCTGTTCAACCAACAAAACTGAGGTGGCCTCATAGTAAAGATCGAGAAATTCCTGAAGGTTTGCAAACTGGTAGGCCTCACGCAACGATTCTACTGTTTTATATTTCAATTGAATACCATTGCGAAGTGCCAATTGGAACATCAGTTCAGGTTCGAGGCTTCCTTCAATATGAATGTGCAATTCCGCTTTGGGAAGTGAACGAATTAGCTTATGAATATCAGTCATTCAAATCAATAATTTTTATCCTGAATTTCGAAATAGGCTTGAGGATGAGCGCAAACTGGGCAAAGCTGAGGTGCACTGACCGCCTCGTGCAGATAACCGCAGACCCTGCATTTCCAAACTACTTTGTCCTCACGCTTGAAAACCATCCCGGATTCAAGGTTATCGAAAAGAGTTCTGTACCGTTCTTCATGCGCTTTCTCCACTTTGGCAATCATCTTGAAGATAGCCGCAACGGCTTTAAACCCCTCTTCTTCCGCTATTCGGGCAAATTCGGGATACAATTCTGTCCACTCCTCATTCTCACCATCAGCTGCGGCTTTTAAATTTTCGAGTGTAGATTCCACCATCCCAGCCGGGTAAGAGGCTGTAATTTCAACCATTCCTCCTTCCAGGAACTTAAAAAATTGTTTGGCATGCGATCGCTCATTCAAAGAGGTCTCCTCGAAGAGGGCCGCGATCTGCTCCAATCCCTCCTTTTTGGCTTGCTTGGCAAAATAGTCGTACCGCATTCTTGCCTGCGATTCCCCTGCAAATGCCTTGAGCAAATTCTGCTCTGTTCTTGAACCTTTTAGTGTCTTCATATCAAAAATTTTAATTTGGGATAAATAAAAATCAACCGATCCAAATTTCGACGCATATATGCTAAAGTTAAAAAAATAATCGGATTCTGCAAAGAGCCTGGTATTCTATTCCGAAATAGCTCCGTCACCACGTTTCAATGGATGGTAGACCAAGGAAGGAGAAGACAAGAAGGGGCCAATTCCCAAATCTAACCACTTGTCGTCAACCATTTTGATGGTGTCGAGTGAGGAGACCACTGGATTGGGCCAATCCCGTTGAAAATTGTCAATCTCAGCACTTTTTCGTGTACCATCCACGACCAGGTGAGTAACTTCATCTGCTCCCGAGGATACAAAGATTTTACAATCACGTCGTGGGTCAATGTTTCCGGTGACATACCATGCCACCGAGTAGAGGTCCTCAATTGGCAATGCTTCATCAACAAGAACTATAACTTTCACCTGGCGTACCGCCTTCACCAACAAAAGCGCCTGAATCAAATCGGTAAGACTATGATCTTGCTCCTTCCTGATCCCAAGAATGAGAATGGAGATTCCCTTGTCCAAAAGTATTGTTTGAATTTTTTTGATGGGAGGAATCTCACGCACCAAATCCGGGAAATCAGAACTACCAGGGAGTAAAACGTCCAAATAAGGTTCACCCAACTCTTCTTCTAATTTTAGCGTAGCATCAATTCCCATCTTTGACCCATAGGCGAATTTGGCAGAGGAATGATCCAGCACGTCCATTGGCCCTGTCGAGAATATAATATCCTGAAGTGGATCAATCTGAATGGTGAGCTTCCGCACAAAAGCTTCCAAATCATCCCAAGGATTTGACTGATCTGTCACTATCATGATCTTGTTGAACATCATCTGCCCTGCTCCCCAGAGGGCATTCATGGTTTTAAGCGCCTGGCCGGCATAGCTCTTTTCGATTCGGGTCAGGGTTAAATTGTGGGCTACTCCTTCCGGAGGAAGGTAAAGATCTTTCAGTTCCGGCACCAGGGTTAACTTCATCGGAGCAAGGAAAATCTTCTCTGTAGCCAGGCCGATGTAGGCATCTTCCTGGGGAGGAATTCCAACAACAGTAGCCGGATACACAGCTCCTTTCCGATGTGTGATACAGGTAACATGAAATTTCGGGTACCAATCGGCCAAAGAATAAAAGCCCGTATGATCGCCAAAAGGTCCTTCCCAAACCAATTCTTCAGAAGGGTCAATGAAGCCCTCCAGGATAAAATCAGCATCTTCAGGGACTTCCAGATCGTTGGAGATACATTTCACCAATTCAACCCGCTTTTTCCTCAGGAATCCAGCCAGCATGTATTCGTCAATCTGGTCCGGAAGCGGTGCTGTAGCAGCATAAGTATAGGCAGGATCTCCACCCAACACTACAGCGACAGGCATCTTCTGCCCCAGTTTTTTGTAGCCAAGATAATGTCGGGCTCCTGTTTTGTGCTTGTGCCAATGCATCCCCGTCGAATCCGGGCCAAGAATTTGCATCCGGTACATCCCAACATTTCTGATTCCAGTTTCGGGATCCCTGGTTACGACACAAGGGAGTGTGATAAAAGGGCCACCATCAGCTGGCCAACAGGTTAAGACTGGCAATTTTGACAAATCTGGCTGCTTCATGATTTCCTCCTGGCATTTCCCTTTGCCACGTTTTGACTTGGGCATCCAGGAGGCGATACGGGAAAGCAAAGGCAACATCTTCAATTTTTCCAGAAAATTTTCAGTTGGACTTGCCAACTGTTTGAACAGCTCTTCAATTTCAGCTCCAATTTTATCGAGTGAATCATGACCCAAGGCCAAACACATTCGTGATTCGGAGCCAAACGCATTGATGAGAAGGGGGAAGGCTGTTCCGTTGTTCTCAAACAACAGTGCCTTCCCCCCTCCGGGACTCTTTGAAATGCGGTCGACTATTTCGGTAATCTCAAGAGCCGTCTGAACGGGCTGGTTAACTCTGATCAATTCATTTTTCTGTTCAAGAAATTGAACAAAATCGTACAACCCGCTGTAAGCCATATTAAAGTGTTAGCATACCAGAAAAGGATCTTTAGATTCCTGCCTTTTGTTTGAAAAACTCCAAAGTTTCAGAAGATGGCCTTTCAAGCGGCAGGTTGTACATTCTGTCCCAAACCAACTGGGCCAATACCCCGAGTGACCTTGAGACTCCGAACATTACAGTATAGAAGAAGTGCTCTTTGATACCATAGTGCTGAAGCAGGGATCCGGAGAATGCATCTACATTGGGCCAGGGGTTTTTGATCTTACCCAAAGATTTCAAAATAGGAGGCACAATGTCATACAGATGGTTGACTGTATCTACCAGACTATCGTTCTCAACATATTTTTGGGCGAATATTTGCTGTGCAGTAAAACGAGGATCCGTGACACGCAGAACAGCATGTCCATAGCCCGGAACTACCTGCCCAGAGGAGATTGTTTTTCTGACATAAGCTTCAATCTTTTCACGCTCTTCTGCTTCCGTATTGCTGACACCGATCTCTTCCTGCATCTCGTAGATCCAGTTGATAACCTCCTGGTTGGCATATCCATGAAGCGGACCGGCCAAACCGAGCATTCCGGCTGCATAAGAATAATAGGGGTTACTAAGGGCAGACCCAACCAAATGGGTGGCATGAGCAGATACGTTACCGCCTTCGTGGTCGGCATGGATCATCATGTACATCCTGAAAAGACGGTAAACTTCATCGCTATCGTATCCCATCATGTGGGCAAAATTTGCAGCCCAATCGAGGTTTGGATCTGGTGGAATAAATTTCCCATCCTTGTAATTTCTTCTGTAAATGTAAGCGGCAATTACAGGAAGGGCCGCAATCAGGTTCATAACATCCTCGAAAGTAGTATCCCAATAGTCATTTTTATGGAGGCCATCGCGGTGGGCTTTTTGAAATTTTGATTCAGTTGCCATCGCCAGAATGGCAGTACTAAACTGAGTCATAGGCTTGCTAGTCAAAGGCATAGAATCCAGTATGCTAAAAACGTGATCAGGGAGCACACTCCGGCTGACCCATTCCTTGCTCAAGGCATCCACTTCTTCTTTGGTGGGAATTTCGTTGAGCAGGAAAAGATAAAAGAGTCCCTCAGAGAGTGGTTCTCCCTCCGGTCTGACCTTTGGCAATTTCTGCTGGATTTCAGGGATCGTATATCCCCGATAAGTAATACCGGTATTGGGATCCAGTTTGGAGGTGACAGTTAGCAAGCCTGTAATGCCTTTCATTCCTGTAAGTACCTGGTCGATATTGACTGACTCAATGACTGTACTTCCGAACTCACTGATCAGACGTTTCACCACGAGGCGCTCTTCTTCACCCTTCTTCAAAAGTTTTTGTTTGATGTAATCCATAAAGAGTTTATTATGTTAGTTATCTATTTTCATGAACGCATAACAATCGACCCAGCAAAATTAAGTTTTGAAGATCTTTTCGATAGGCAGGTGAAAATTACATAAAAAATGAATCAATTTATATATTTATCTACCAGTAGGGATAAATATTTTATGAAATAGGAGTACAATTCCACTCCCTCACCGTTAAAAACACAAAAGCCATCCGATAGGGATGGCTTTTGACTATTCTTTGTTAAACTCCTGGTATCAGGAGGCAGCCTCTTCGGAAGCAGCTTCCACTTTTTTGGCGCTTTTTTCGGGAGTTTCAACTTTTTTAGTCTTCCTGGTACGACGCTTTTTAGTCGTGTCAGCCTTGGGAGTAGACAACATATTCTCGTTGTAATCCACCAACTCAATCATGCACATCTCTGCATTGTCACCAATACGGTTCCCTGTTTTCAGGATCCTTGTGTATCCGCCCGGACGATCGCCAATTTTGACGATGATATCCCGGAAGAGTTCGGTAACTACCTGTTTGCTTTTGAGGTCACTGAATACTTCCCTTCTGTTGTGGGTTGTATCTTCTTTGGCACGCGTAATCAATGGTTCGACAAAGACCCTCAACTCTTTTGCTTTCGCAAGTGTAGTGGTGATACGTTTGTGCAGCAATAGAGAGTTTGCCATGTTGGAAAGCATTGCTTTCCTGTGTGAGCTGGTTCTACCTAAATGATTAAACCCTTTTCTATGTCTCATTGTAATTATTCCTTATCTAATTTATACTTACTGATATCCATCCCAAAACTCAAATTGAGATTGACCAATAAGTCATCCAATTCGGTGAGGGATTTCTTGCCAAAATTTCTGAATTTCAGCAGGTCATTCCGGTTGTAAGTAACCAATTCTCCCAATGTTTCAACATCAGCAGCTTTCAGGCAGTTCAATGCGCGCACGGAGAGATCAAGATCAACCAGTTTATTTTTCAGCAATTGGCGCATGTGGAGAATTTCTTCGTCAAATTCCTCATTGGCAAATTTCTCATCAGAGTCGAGTGTAATTTTCTCGTCGGAGAAGAGCATAAAATGGTAAATCAGAATTTTAGCTGCTTCCTTCAATGCATCTTTCGGGTGAATAGAACCATCTGTATGAATATCGATAATCAATTTTTCATAGTCGGTCTTTTGTTCAACACGGTAGTTCTCTACCGAATACTTCACATTTTTAATGGGCGTAAAGATGGAATCGATAGGGATTACCCCGAACTCTTCATCGATCGGTTTGTTCTCAACACCGGGGACATAGCCACGACCCTTCTCGATAGTCATCTCGATTTGAAGTTTCACGTCTGTCTCCATGTTGCAGATCAGCAGATCGGTATTCAAAACACGAAATCCGGTGATAAAGTTATTGATGTCACCCGCTTTGAACTTATTTTGACCGAAAATCGTGACGGTGACTTTTTCACTGTCAAAATCTTCAACCACCTTTTTGAAACGGATCTGTTTCAAATTCAGGATCATCTCGGTGACGTCTTCAATTACACCTGAAATTGTTGAAAATTCATGTTCAACTCCTTCAATTTTGATGGTCGTAATTGCGTACCCCTCCAAAGATGACAACAAGATTCTGCGTAATGCATTCCCGATGGTAATACCATAACCGGGCTCTAGCGGACGAAATT
>CAZGSQ010000170.1:0-6778 GCA_964528535.1 uncultured Tangfeifania sp.
ACGAGCTAGCTTCAGGTGACTGGAGTTCAGACGTGTGCTCTTCCGATCTTGAATGACCTACAATGGCCACCGAATCACACAACAGGTGCATGCCTGCCCTGTCGAAGAAGTGCCCTTGACTTTGTACCCCTGATGATTCATGATTTCCAAGAACCGCATAGACCCCATACCTGGGATGGAACTCCCTGAACATTTTAGCAATCCTTGCCAATTTTTCGCCCTCCCCGTTGCCCTCAACAACGTCACCACCAAAAATCAACAAATCAGGTTGGATTGCTGCAATTTTTTCAGCAAACCGTTCCACAAAGTGGATGTCTGTCCGCTGCTTCATGTGGAAATCAGACGCAAAGGCTATTTTAAGATGGTCAATGTTTGATGATTTCCGCGGAACAGTGATGTGATAATCAGAAATTTGGATGGTGTTGAAATTGATAATCCCGTAAACATCTACACCCAAAGGCAAAAGCAACAAGAGAGCAAAGGCCGTCACCTTAAAATTGCGGCTTTGGATGGTAGCAACAGAGACCATTTTCACAAACTTGTTGACCAACAGAAATAGATCGAAGAGCAGCATTGAAAGTACCACGTAGAGGTAGTAGGGCAGAATGTACCTGGCCATCAGGCTGACAGGGTTGTACTTTAGCTCGTAATTTCCTTCAATCAATAGGAGATTGATGGGATAAATCAAGACCATCAACAGATAGAACAAGGCAAAATAAATTCTCAGTTTCTTGCTGACAAAAAGATGCCTGAGGCGCAGGAAAAGGTAGATATTGGGTACAATTGTGACAAGTGCAAAGATCAAGTCGAACATTTTGTCCGGTTTTTGGATTTGTGGTTGAAAGATACCGGAAAATTTAGATATTTTTAGGTCGCTAAAACAGAAATTCCATGCCAAAAAAACTCCTCACTTTTTCACTCCTTCTGCTGGTCGCCGTTGCCTGCCTGACAGCAAAAGAAAAAGCAGTTTCGCTTAAAAAGCTCAGTCAATCCGACGTCGGAAATCCTGCAATGGCAGGATCCTCAAAGTTGATCGAGAAATCGCTCCAGATTACCGCCGGGGGGGCCGATGTATGGGGCGTGAAAGATGAATTCCGCTTTGCCTGGCTGGAAAAAACCGGTGATTTTGACCTGGCAGGCCGGGTTGAAAGCCTCTCCTCTCCGCACTTGTACACCAAAGCAGGGATTATGGCCCGTGAAGATTTGTCAGCGAACAGCCGGCACATCTTCTTCCAGGTATTCCCAAACAACAAACCGCGCAACAAAAACAACGGGGGCTATGAATTTCAATACCGTGCAGCGAAAGCCGGCGAAATGAAAGCCATCTATCCGGCAAAAGCCGAAGGTATTCCAGAATTTCCAGTGAATTATCCCAACACCTGGATCAGGCTGCAACGCGTCGGTAATCTCTTTACGGGTTACTGGAGTGCCGACGGGAAAATATGGAAAGTCTACACTACCTACAGCCTCGATCTCCCCGAAAAAATCATGCTGGGAATGGCCATTACTTCTCACAATACCAAAGAGGTTGCCACAGCGTTGTTCTCCGATGTGACCATAAAATAAGTGAACACATGCATCATCTAAAATCCATCTTTTTGGGTTTAACCCAGATAGCAGGACTTTCGGCCTTTGCCGTAAAACCCAACATCATCTACATCCTTGCCGATGACCTTGGTTATGGTGACCTGAGTTGTTACGGTCAAAAACATTTTCAAACGCCAAATGTCGACAGGATGGCGAAAGAGGGCATGCGCTTTACCCAACATTATGCTGGATGCACCGTCTCCGCTCCATCGCGCTCCTCGCTGATGACTGGCTTAACCACAGGTCACACCCCGGTTCGTGGAAACAAGGAGATGACCGATGAGGGACAGTGGCCGCTTCCCGCGAATACCATTACCCTTCCGAAACTGCTGAAGGAAGCCGGCTATACCACAGGAGCCTTCGGCAAATGGGGACTCGGTTATCCCGGATCTGAAGGCGATCCCAACAACCAGGGATTCGATGAATTCTACGGCTTTAACTGCCAGCGAATGGCCCACAACTATTATCCCGACCACCTTTGGGACAACCAGAAAAGAGCGGTGCTGGAAGGAAATTCAGGAGCTAAATCCGAACAATATGCCCCGGAACTGATCCATCAACGAGCCTTGCAGTTTATCGAGAAAAACAAAGACAAACCCTTTTTCCTTTACTATCCAACCACCATTCCCCATGCCGAACTGATGGTGCCAAAACAATACCTTGAAAGATTCAAAGGGAAATTCCTGCCCGAAAAGGCTTTCCAGGGTACTGACTTTGGCGACAAAAATTTCAGGAAAGGGCCTTACGGTTCTCAGCCCGAGACCCATGCCACCTTCGCTGCCATGGTGACGTTGCTGGACGAGAAGGTTGGTGAGATATTCGTCAAACTGAAAGCACTCGGTCTGGATAAAAATACCATCGTTCTCTTCAGCTCCGACAACGGTCCACACCTCGAAGGGGGAGGAGATCCCGATTATTTCGACAGCAACGGTCCGCTGAGAGGCTACAAGCGCGACCTCTACGAAGGGGGGATCCGCGAACCGATGATCGTCTGGTGGCCCGGAAAAATTAAATCAGAATCGACCACCGATCAAATTTCCGCCTTTTGGGATGTACTTCCAACCCTTTCTGATCTTGCTGGTGCAAAAACTCCCGAAAATTTGGATGGAATCTCCTTCCTTCCAACCTTGCTCGGCCAAAAAGGGCAGAAAGATCACGCTTCACTCTACTGGGAGTTTCACGAACTCAATGGCAGACAAGCCATCCGCAAAGGAAATTGGAAGCTGGTTCGTTACAACGTGTTGATTCCTGAGAAAAGAACCACCGAACTGTATGATCTGAAGAAAGATCTTGGAGAAACCATCAATGTTGCTGACAAGCACCCCGAAATCGTAAAGGAATTACTTCTGGAGATGACCCTGGCCCGGACGCCATCCGAGGCTTTTAAATTTCAGGTGAACCCGTCATTTTGAGCTTGCAGCGATCAAGCTGAAGGTCCATTTTTGCTTACTCGATTCACCTTTGTGACATCAACTTGGATTTTATCAACTTATTCCGATTGAGGTACCGAACCATCAAACATGCTCCATTTCCATACTCCCTTTTTCGTAACGATGCATCCGCTAAAAAACATCTGATTTGTGGAAGGAAGCCGGTTCAATCAATATTAAAAATTATACACCACAGATTGCCGGCGAATAGATATTAAAACTATTTTTATGGCTCGAATTGAGGGATTTGGCATATTTCGACGACTTGACAGAAGGAGAGGTATTGCGCGGCATGAAGAGCTTTCTTCCTCGTTTCGGTTTGACAAAAATATTTTGGATTCTCAGACGAACTTTTTGATTGACAGATCCTTTCTGTCCCCTGTTGAAAAAAATGAAAAATAAAATATTTTCGAGTCTCGGCATGAAGTGGAACAATCCATTCAACGGTAACAGGTCTAAAATTCTCTTTGTTGGGATTGGGATTCTCATCTGTCTGTTATTTCTGTTTACTTTGAACACTGTTTCGGATGATACCTCTTCCGACAAATACTGCGTTTCTTGCCACATCCATCCGGTACAGGATCAAAATTGGCGACTCTCCGAACACTACAACAACAAATCAGGCTTCGTCACCCACTGCGTCGAATGTCACCTGCCACCCAAGGGTCATGGTTACCTTCCGGCGAAAGCCAAACATGGGATGAAAGATCTCTATGGAAAACTCTTCAAAGACAGTGCCTCCTTCGATTGGGAAGCAAAGAAGACCCTCGAAAATGCGAAGGGATATGTCTACGAACAATCCTGCCTCAAGTGCCACGAGAATCTTTTCCCGGCCACGCTCTCTGTCAACGGCAGCAACGCGCACCTGCAATATGTCAATGCGCCCGAAGGCCAGAAACCGAACTGTATCAACTGCCACCTCAATGTCGGTCATTACGACAAGAACAACCTCCATGCCCACAATGCCAGCTTTGGCGTGACCGAAACGGTGGCCAAAGAGCTGTTTTCCGAACCAACTACCGTGAAGAAGTTCGAAAATTTCTTTGAAAAAGTACCCGGAACAACCCTCACATTCGAACTGGTAGCCATCCCGGAAGGAACCTTCGAGATGGGAAGTCCCGACAAGGAGGAACTCCGAAAACCTGATGAAGGCCCTGTCAGAAAGGTACATCTCTCCAAATTCTGGATGGGAAAAGCGGAAGTGAGCTGGGACGAATACCTCGAGTTCTTCAAAGCAACAGCTTCGCAGGGCCGTAAAGAGGCTGTCGTTAACCAGCCTGTTTCTGATGCCATAACAGGCCCGACCCCGCCATGGGGAGCCCCCGACCAGGGCTGGGGGAAAGGCACCCGACCCGCCATCACCATGTCCTGGAAAGCGGCCAACACCTACTGCCTCTGGCTCTCCAAAAAGACAGGCAAGAAATACAGGCTTCCCACCGAAGCAGAATGGGAATATGCCTGCCGCGGAGGCTCCAAAGATCCCTATTTCTTTCCGGGAAACCCTAAAAAATTCAGCTCTGCAGGGATGCTGCACAAGATTTTTGGTGCCGACACGACGCTAATCAACTCCTACGTAGTTTACAAAGAAAACAGCCTCTCCAAAACAAGGGAACCGGGTGCCATGAAAAGCAATCCGTTTGGTTTGAAAAATATGCTCGGAAACGTGGCAGAGTTCTGCGCCGACTTCTATGCCCCCAATGGCTACAAAACGGCCTCCGGCGAAGTCATCAACAATCCGGCAGGACCCGAAAACGGTCAGGAGCACGTGGTTCGTGGAGGGTCCTTCAAAAGCGATGCCAAGGATGTACGCAGCGCTGCCAGGGATTTCACCAAAACCAAGGCATGGCTGATGACCGATCCCCAGATGCCGAAGAGCGTTTGGTGGTATTCCGATAGCAACGATGTAGGTTTCAGAATAGTATGTGAAGCAGATTCCACGGTAGTGGGTCAGTAAAGAAATGATCGCGATGGAAAACAAGAAGAACATTGACAGAAGAAAATTTTTAGGGGCAAGCGTCCTCGCCGGAGCTACCGTCGTTGGCGCCGGCGCCATCCTTGCCTCCTGCAAGCAAGAGGCCACCAATGCCTCCCTCGGACTTCCTCCCATCCTGAAAGGAGCTCCGAAAGGGAGAAAACTAAAGGCGGGACTGGTTGGTGCCGGAAACCGGGGTACCGGTGCCGCCATCAACTTCATCAGTGCCGGACCTGATCTGGAGATCATCGCCGTGTGCGATGTCTTTCAGGACAAGATCGACGCTTTTCGCGAACGGTTCAAATCCTTCAATCTTGAGATTCCTGAGAAGAATTGCTTCACAGGATTCGACGGCTACAAAAAGATGATGGCCATCGAAGAGCTGGATGTGGTCTTGCTTGCCACTCCCCCCCGTTTCCGTCCCGAACATTTTCTTGAAGCCATTCAGAACAAGAAGCATGTCTTCATGGAAAAGCCGGTAGCCGTTGACCCGGTGGGTATCCGTTCCCTGATCGCAACTGGCAAGAAGGCCGAAGCGCTCGGACTTTGTGTCGTGACCGGCACCCAGCGTCGCCACCAGGAAGACTACATCGAAACCTACAAAAGGGTCAAGGGCGGTGCCATCGGACGTCCTGTCTCTGCCAAGGCCTTCTGGAACCAGGACCATGTCTGGTTTCGTACCCGTGAAGCCGGCTGGGACGACATGACCTACATGGTGCGCAACTGGAACAATTTTTGCTGGCTTTGCGGCGACCACATCCTCGATACCCACATCCACAACATCGACGTCATCAACTGGTTCATGGGAAAGACACCCGTCAGTGCCATCGGCAACGGTGGCCGCCACCGCCGCGTCACCGGCGACCAGTACGATTTCTTCAACATCGATTTTGACTACGGCAATGGGGTAAGTTCGCACAGCTATTGTCGTGAGATCGACAGCTGCACCAACCGCACCGGCGAACTGGTGATGGGTACCGAAGGCTACACCAACTGTGTCAACACCATCTGGGACCTGAACGGAAAGGTAAAATGGCAGTTCGAATATCCGAAAGACGAAAACGGGAACGCCATGAACCAACTCAAAATTCCCGCCTACGTGCAGGAACACATGCACCTGGTCCATGCCATACGCAAGGGTGAATACGTGAACCAGGCCGAACAGACTGCCCTCTCCACCCTCACCGCCATCATGGGACGCACGGCAGCCTACACCGGCCAACTGGTTACCTGGGAGGAGATGATGAAATCAGACATGCAGCTCGGCCCCAAAGAACTGGTTTTCGGTCCGGTCGACATGAAATTTGAGGTACCGGTGCCGGGAACACCGCCAAATATTTAGCCACTGATTACATAAATTCTATGGCAGATTTTACCAATGAACCCCGGCCCTACCACCGATTACACAAATTAAGCGGATTAAAAGAAAAACAAAACAAGATAAAGCATTTCAAATATAATTAACTCAACTCTATTGACCCTTCGACAAGCTCAGGGACCGATGTTTTTCTAAGTATATTTGATGAAAGACCCTTCGACAGGCTCAGGGAGCCCAATCGAAAATCGAAAATTTCAGATAACCCTTTAAACTTTTCAAACAACACAAACCCTTCAAACTATTATGACAACTAATCCAAACAGAAGATCTTTTTTAAAGAATTCGGCTGTTGCATCAGTCGGAACCCTCCTCCTTCCGCAGATCATCCCCTCCACGGCGTTGGGGATGGGCGGGAAAGTGGCTCCAGATCGGAAGAGCACACGTCTGAACTCCAGTCACCTGAAGCTATCT
>CAZGSQ010000171.1:0-6762 GCA_964528535.1 uncultured Tangfeifania sp.
GACCACCATGCCCGGCATGATCCTGACCATCGACAAGGGCTCTTTCGAGGGTGGGAGAGGTACCAGTTTTAGACGGCTTTATGCTCCTGCCTCCGGGCACACCACCCAAAAATCGGGACGCAGCTGCAAATCATGTCACAACAATCCGCTGGCCATTGGTTATGGCAAGGGTGAAATGCGTTACCAGATATCCGGTACATCCGGGAAATGGAGTTTTGAACCAAGTTTTGGTAGCAGCAAGCAGGACTCCTTGCCGGAAGATGCCTGGATTGGCTTCCTGAAAGATGCCAGACAGCCTGATGCCACCCGCTCCTCCCTGAGACCTTTCACGGTAGTGGAGCAGAAACGCATCCTGCAGGTTGGCAGTTGTCTTACGTGCCACGATGGTGGTTCAAAAGTAATGCAGAATACCCTTGTTGATTTTAGAGGGACAGTGACCAGGTGCCAGGTGCACTGTATTTTGCCGTCTTTCTGAGCGTTGGACCATGCTTCATGAAAATTAAATTATTCTGCTCTTAAATTTTGATAACATCGGGTTAATTCAGGTAAATAAGCTAATTTTGGAAGAATCCAATTGATCAGAATTCATTCGTTGTACAACCTATTTTGTTGTCTTGTTATTTTATGGATCAGATAATTGAAAATAAAGGAATTAGCCACTGTTCAATGTTCGAATTTGACAGAAGTTGGTACGAACTGCTTACCGAATCTGAGAAAATGTTGATTGATGCCCATTCCGTCAGCATTAGTTTTAAGAAGGGCGAGACAGTTTGCAAGTTGGGAGCCTTTGCCTCTCACATCTATTATCTGGAAGAGGGACTGGTGAAGGTCTATTTGGAAGAGAAGAACAACAATCTTATCCTGATGTTGTCTACCAAGAATAGCTTACTTGGCCTCTCATCCGTTTACGACGGAAACAACAAACTGCCTTATTCTATTGCGACCTATACCGATTCGAGGATACGAATGATTGATATTGAAATTTTCAGGCAACTGTTGAAACAAAATTCCAGTTTCTCCTACCGGATTATCAATCTGCTGAACGAAAGCACCGCACAGATCTATGGACGCTTCTTTTCACTCACGCAGAAGCAGTTACATGGACGATTGGCAGACATTCTACTTTGCCTGGCCAACAGGATTTTCAAAAGCAGTTCGTTTGACCTGCCACTCTCCAGGGCGGATATGGGCGATCTTACCGGAATGTCAACTGAGAGTGTGATTCGTATGATGAAAGAATTTAAGGACGATGGATTGATTGATATGAGTTGCAAGAAAGTAGAACTCTTGGATATCAACAGATTGGAACGAATCAGCGAATTTGGGTAAACCTGCTCGTCGGTTGGCAGGACAGTCGGATCTGTCAGTACCATTGCATCCATAATTATCCTTTGTTTGGTTCAATTGTTCCCGCGAATTTAATTAACCAACCGGCAATCGCAAAGGACTAACAGCTTATTTCCTAATAAATTCCCGGGATCAGGCGCTTGGTCCGGCTTTTGTATTCAAGGTATTTCTGACCCATCGACTCCAGCATGAATTTCTCCTCTACCGTGATGCGGTACAAAAAACCTGCCATCACCGGAAGCATCATGCCCAACACCGACAGCCAATTGGACATCGCGGTAGCAATACCCAGAAAGATGATCAGTTGACCGAGGTAACCCGGATGCCGGATGGTACGGTACAAACCTGTCTCAATCAGTTCGTGCTGCTCAATTTTGGTGACTGTGTAGGTGAAATGTTGTTTGAGCGTCAGAATGGATTTGATTCTGATGACCAAACCAATAGCTGCCAGGATGACTCCAATGGCAAAATAGAGATCCCAATGTGGCAATCTGCCGGTAGCAGAGGCTCCCCATCTGAATGAAAGGGAATACCCGGCGAAAATTGTGACAATTAAGTACCAAATGCTTCCCCTGTCGTTATTTTTTTCGATTTTTCTTCCCCTTTTCTGACTCCAGTTCATCAAAATCTCGAAGATAAGGTAGATGTAGGAGAAGGCGATGATGAGAATGATTTTTGTATTCACTCGTAAATATATTTGTTAAATAATTGAATATCTGTCAGTACTTAAGGAACTTGAAGGTGAACTTACATCGCCTTTTGTGGGTGTTGCCCGTGTTCGTTTCATTATTTGATTTTATGGGCAGGACAAATGATCTTGCAATCGTTGCACAGGATGCACTCAGTATCCTGAACCGGCTTGTTTTGCTGCATGTAGCCCATCACATCTACCCCCATCGGACAATGGTTGTTGCACGATTTGCACCCTGTACAATGCTGCAGCAGGTCCGGTTGAATCCGCAACAATCCGATGGAACTGGTGGGGGTCATGACGAGTGAAACCGGACAAACATATTTGCAGAATGCTCTTTTGTCGGAGATGATGAATGCCAGTGGAATACCGATCAGGTAATAGATTCCGTTCCCCACAAACATCCAGGTCATCTCATGTTTGTTGAGGTAGTCGGTCCGGGGATTGTAGGAAAATGCGAAAATCAAAAAGAGCGGTAGCAAGAGTGAGATCAACAACGATACATACCTGATGTTCCGGTAGGACCGCGGAATTTTGTTGTTGTAACCCTTGATGGGTAGCCAGTCCAGCACCGCAGCGGTCCAACAGGCATAGCCGCAGAAACCTCGGCGCCAGATCAATGGTCCGAACAATTTTGCGATGGCATAATGGATAAATCCTTTTCCAAAAAATCCAACCAGAACGATCAGGGCAACTCCTTCCAGCTGAAAATTTTCATGATTGACAACAGGCACGAATATCAACAGACACGGAAGGATCATCAGGATCGAAATTTTCCTGCCAATCAGTCTCTTTTTTCCTTTCAGAATTTGTCTGAGAAGAATGCCCATACTGATTGAAAATCCAATCCAGGGAAATATAACCAGGAAGCCCCACCAATGCAGTGTCTTGTACAAAATAGAGGCAACAACTGTCCCAATGACGAATGGCAGACCTATGGATTTTATTTTTTGAAATCGCATAATTATTTAGTTAATAACTAATTATACTCAAGAGACGATTTTAAATTTTTACCAGTTTCACCAGCCTGAAATTTCCATTCCAGTCTGCATCTTCGTCAGAAACTACTTTTAATCCGCTGTCACGAACGATAGATTCCAGATTCCTGGTAAGGTCTGAGGCAATAAGATTGGCGAAAATGTTAGCAATCCATCGCCTAATGGAAACCTTCTTGCCGGTTGGTACGAATTTATCAAAAATTACAATTGTTCCACCTCTCTTCATGACTCTGGCGGCTTCAGCAATACATGCATGCGGATCTGGAATCACTGCAAGAATGAGATGCAAAATGATCTTGTCAAAGGTCTCATTTTCAAATGTCAAGGCCTGGCCATCCATCACCAGGGCATTTACCCTTAGCCTCAAAGATTCATTGCGTTTTTTGATCCGCTCCACCATGGAAGGAGTCAGATCTATGGCGGTAATCTCGCATGAATCCGGCAGAAATTCAAGATCCAATCCGGTACCTGCGCCAAGAATCAGCACTTTCTCACCCGCTTTTACCTGAAGCGATTCGATAGATCGCTTCCTCGATTTTTCAAACACCCTGGCGACCTTGTCGTAGGCAGGTGAGTACATCGTGTAGCGGATGCGATTCCAGGTATTTGTATTTATTCTCATCTGTGTTAGTTCTGTTGTAACTGACTGAGAATGGGAGTTTCCAGTCCTCGAAGGAGTGCCTGTTCCGGTTTTAACAATTCCAATACAGCCACCTCGTTCTGACCAATGTGAAGCCATTCGGCAGGCACGTAGAGTGTTTGCTGCGGTCCAATTTCCCAATAGCGACCAAGGTGATGGCCATTGATCCACACACAACCTTTTCCCCAGAGATGCATGTCGAGGTAGGTGTCGCCGGTTTTGGTCAAGGTAATGGTTCCTTTCCTCAGAACAGGCGTATCTGCAGATTTGACAACCTTCGCGGCAGTTGTGTTTCCAGCGCCGGCAAATGGCAGGCCAAACATCTGCCACCCTTTCAGTTCCTGGTTGTTGAGCAGGACTTTCTCCGTGATTCCCTTGTTGTTTTTCAGCAAATAGGGTCCGAAATTGATGCGTCCAAGGTTCTCTACCAAAATGTCGAGGGTGACATTCCCCTCAGGGAGATTGATTCGGAGGCTGTCCTGATTCAATCTTCTGTCGAGGACTCCTGCTCTTTTGCCATTGAGGTACACAAGACCATAATCTCGTAAATCTTTAATTTTCAGCATGCCCGAGCGACAGTCCTTCAAAATTGTACGATAGAGCACAAATCCGTAATCCTGTTGAAGTGATTCGAAGGTCATTGGTTTCTCACTCAACCTTGGAGCAGGCAAGAGATCGAACAAACTAATACCTTGTGACAGCACGACGGATGGAATTGCGATGGTTGGTCTCTTCGCTGGCATATCTGGAAGTTTTTGTCCCGCAGGCAGGTATTTTTCAATTACTTTTCTGAACTGTCTGAATTTTTCGGTCACATTGCCGGCTTCATCCAGCGGAGCATCGTAGTCGTAACTGCTGATTTGTGGTTCAAACGGGCTTTTGTCGTTGTAGTTGGCTCCATTCATGTATCCCCTCGTGGTGCCACCATGGAACATGTACATGTTGATGGATATGCCTGCAGAGAGAACTCTGTCTAACCTTTTGGCATATTCTTCAGGGACGACTGTATGGTGCTTGGTTCCCCACCAGTCGAACCATGCCGGATACCACTCGGCAATGTAGAATGGGCCTTTCCCGCCGTGGTATTGTTTGACAAGTTTCTTCATCTCTGCCGGTTTGTCCAATCCGTTGATGGCCGGAAGCAAGCCCGGAAGATAGCCATCTTTGACGGTGTTAGCCGGATCGCAGGTATAAAGTAATCCGTCAAAACCGGCTTCGAGGAACATTTTGCGGTTGACATCCATGTACTCCTTGTCGTTCGAATAGAAACCGTACTCATTTTCGACCTGGACCATCAGGATGTTGCCACCATGGTTGACCTGAAGCGAAGCCAGTTGTTTGCCAACCTCCTTGAGATAATTCTTGTAAATATTCAGGTAATTGGACTCTTTACTCCTGACAACCAGTCCCTTTTCATTCTGCAACCAATAGGGATACCCCCCGAATTCCCATTCGGCGCATACATACGGGCTGGGACGCAGGATCACCCACAATCCCTCCTCCCTGGCCGTATTGACAAACGCTGCAACATCGTTGTTTCCGGAGAAATTGTACCTGCCTTTTTGTGGTTCGTGCAGATTCCAGAATACGTATGTTCCGATGGTGTTGATCCCCATTGCCTTGGCAGCTTGCATCCTTGCACGCCAGCACTCCTTTGGGATTCGTGGATAATGCATTTCGGCCGAAATCATCAGGAATGGTTTTCCGTCCAGCAGGAAGGTTGAATCGGCCAAGGCAAAGGAATGAACTGGTTTTTGGGCTGTTGCCTGAAAATTAAGTATCAGAAGAGAGACAAGGGTAGTAAACACGACAGAAAAGTATCTCATAATAAAAAGCTGAAAGGGTTGTCAGAAAAGAAAGTATAGTCTCTGACAAAAATAGCTTTTTATCTTTGCCTGTGTTCATTTTCCTGCTTAACCTGTCTGGTTTCACGAACTTTTATCTCTTCAGCCTTTTTCATGTTTCGCTGCACCCTTACAGGCCGGCCAACCTCGCGTCCATAGTAGTTTACGGGTTCAGCCGGATGGGTAGCCTCGACCCTTCGCTCTGGAAAGTTAATCTTGACATCCTTGTTGGGGGTCCTGCTTTCAACTCTCACATTTCCCTCTTGTCTGGATTCGGTTCGCTCTTGTCTGGCCTCATTTCTGGGATGGGCAAAATGGTTGTCCATCTCTTCCCTGCTGTTAAAAACAACATTCCGTTCATTTTCGTTGAAACCACGCAAGTGTCTGTCGTTGTTCCTGTATATGTCCTTGTAGACGGTACGGTAATAAAAGCGTGGATAGTGGGCTACATAGTAATGGAAGTGTCTCCAGGGCTCCAAAACCCTGGTATCCAGGGCTACAACGAAACAGCTGGCAAGATCAAACCAGGAATAGATAGGAGGCAAAGATCTGCCGAACATCCATTCGCCATCCTCCATGTAGATGAACTCACGGTTTCTCAAATCGTAATAGCACTCAATGTCGGGCAGGTAATAGTATCTGACAAGATTCGCATGTTCATAATAGGGCGCCCAGGAGGGAAGGTTGATGTTTACCTGAAATTCAGCCCTTTGGGCAATGGCCGGGGTGCTTAGACCAAGTAGTGAGAAAATGAAAATGGCCACAACGGCCAGTTGGTGCTTTCTGGGAAGGTGCAACTCATTGTCGTTCCGTTGCATCTCATTTTTCGTAGTTTTCATGGTAATTAATTTTTAGTGACTTCACCGTTAACCCCTGATTCAATTATCAATAAAGGAGATGATTAAAATCAAAGTCACTGTATCACTTGCATAAACCGTGCCACCAATTGTTAAACAAATGCAATCAATCTAAAAAAATGGTTTCAGTTTGGCATACCTGTACTCATCACAGATCCTGCCGTTCTTGATGATTGCATTTTCCAATATCCCCTCCAGTTTGAAGCCTGTTTTCTCGAGGACGCGCTGCGAGGCTTTGTTAAAATCGAATACTCCCGAATAGATCCGATTCAGTCCAAGTTGGGTGAATCCATAAGGCAACAAAAGTTCAATGGCGGCAGTGGCGATGCCCATTCCCCAGTAAGGTTCACCTATCCAGTAACCAAGTTCTGCACTCAACCTGTAC